>JAZKDV010000001.1:0-3796 GCA_040387395.1 Pseudomonadota bacterium
TGGGCGGACCTTGTCAGCTCCACCAAGCCGGAATCGTCGAACATGGCGGTGACCAAGTATGAGTTCGGCCGCAATGGCGCGGTCACCGTGACGCTGGCGAACGGACAGGTGTGGCGGCAGCTGGAATCGGATCTGCGGCGCGCGCGCTGGGACCAGTCCGCCGCCAGCTACCGGGTGGATATCAACGCCGGTCCCGGCGATACATTTGACATGCGTGTGCGCGGCGAGAAGGGCGTGGTCTATCGCATGCGCCGGGTTACGGCGCGGTCTTAATAGCCGTAGTCGTAATAGGAGCCGTAATAGCCGCCATTGCCAACGCCGACCTCGGCCTGCATGCCGCCATAGCCGCCATTGTATCCGGCGCTGAAGCCGCCGCCGTATCCAACGCCCACGCCGTAACCGGCGCCATAGCCGTGGCTGTAGTTGATGGGGCGGTCATAGCCGCTCAGGCCATACTCATAGCCGGAGTCATAACCCGCCCAGGCGCCGTTGGCGGCGGGGCCGGGACCATAAACGACGCAGCCGCCGAGCAGCGGCAGTGCAAGACAGATCGCAGCGGCGAATTTCTTCATGGCCAGGTCCCGATTGGTGGTCGCCCCAAAATGGCACAGCGCACCCTTCGCTGCGAGCCAAGGCCGGGATTAGGGTAAATGGCCGGCCGGACAGGCTTCCCGCTACCATGGGTTAACGCTAGCGTGGCGCGGGGACAGCAGGAAAAATCCGCATGAACAGGAATGACCGGCGCGATTTCCTTGTGGCGGCGGGGCTGAGTTCCGCGGCGCTGGCCTTTGTGCCGGGAGACGTAAAAGCGGAAACGCTGCCGCCGGCGCCCGAGAGCAAGCCCCAGCATCACATCCGCTTCGCCGTCTGCGGCATCAGCCATGACCACATCCATGGCATGATAGAGGCGGTGCGGCGCGGCGGCGGCGAGCTGGTGGCGGGCTGGGGCCTGGAGCCCGACAAGCTGGCGGTGTTTCGCAAGCGCTATCCCGACGTGACGATCGCCGCCACCCAGGATGAGATCATCAACCGCAGCGACATCCAGTTGGTGATGTCGTCCCATATCGCCAACGAACGGGCCGGGATCGGCGTGCGCGCCATGAAAGCCGGCAAGGATTTCCTGGCCGACAAGCCCGGCATCACCACGCTGGAAGACTTGGCGCTGGTGCGCAGGACGATTGCAGAGACGGGGCGCATCTATGGCATCCTCTACTCCGAACGGCTGGAGGTGCGCGCGGCAGTCTATGCCGGCGAGCTGATCAGGCAGGGCGTCATCGGCAAGGTGATCCAGACCATCAACATCGCGCCGCACCAGATCGTGCAGCGGGGCGGGCTGGCGGGCGGCGGCAGCGGACGCCCGGAATGGTTCTGGAACGACGCGCAGTTCGGCGGCATCCTTTGCGACATCGGCTCGCACCAGGTGGACCAGTTTCTCTATTACACCGGCTCGACCAGCGCCGAGATCGTGTCGGCGCAGGTGGCGAACCTGCGTCACCCGGATCGCCCGCATTTCCAGGATTTCGGCGACATGACGCTGCGCGGTGACAAAGGCATGGGCTATGTCCGGCTCGACTGGTTCACGCCGGCGGGTCTTGGCACCTGGGGCGATGGCCGTCTCTTCGTGCTGGGCACCGACGGCTATATCGAAATCCGCAAGTATACCGACGTGGCGGTCGCCAATCGCGGCAACAATCTCTTTGTGGTGGATGGCAAGAGTGCCCGTTACATCGACTGCGCCAACGGGCCGCTGCCGTTCGGACATCAGTTCGTCACCGATATTGTGCGGCGCACACATACGGCGCAGGACCAGACCCAGTGCCTGCTGGCGGCGGAATTGTCGATCCAAGCGCAGAAGAATGCGACCCGCGTCACGCTAAGCGGTTGAAAATCAGCCGCACCGGAGCATTTCCGGGCTTTTCAGGCCGCGTTTTTAATAGCAACCTGTCCGCACCAGGAAGGCGCAACGTCGCCGGCCGATCAAACCAACGTCCACGGGGAAGATTCATGAAGATAAAAACCATTTTGCTGGCCGGCATGGCGGCCGCCTTGCTGGCCGGACTGCCCGTCAGCGCGCAGCAGCCCTCGCAGCCGCCCAATGCCACGATCCCGGAAATGCCCAAGCAGACCACCCGCACCGGCAAGCACGTCAACCGCATCATCGACATGTGGATGAAGGGCCAGCCCGTCTATTACGCGCAGATCAGCGGCGGCGGTTACGAGAAGGGCAAGGAGATGTCGGCCACCAAGGCCGACTACATCACCTATGAAATGGAGCACGGCCCGCTCGACTTCAAGGAACTGCAGGAATTCATGCGCGGCCTGGTGGAAGCCGGTCCGACCCGCACCGGTCACAAGACCCCGGCGGTGATCGTCACCCTGCCGATCTCCGGCACCACCGATGCGGTGCGCGCCAATGCCTGGATGATCCAGCAGACGCTGGCCGCCGGCGTGCACGGCATCCTGCTCTGCAATGCCGAAAGCCCGGAAGCCGCCCGCCTGATGATCGAAGCCTCGCGCTATCCCTTCGCGCCGCGCGTTGACGGTCTGGCGCAGGGCACCCGCGGCAACGGCAGCCAGGCCTATGCCTCGCGCATGTGGGGCGTGACGGCGCAGGAATATCTGCGCATCGCCGATCCGTGGCCGATGAATCCGGATGGCGAGCTGCTGTTCGGCCTGAAGATCGAAAATCCGCGCGCCGACGCCAATGTCGAGGCTTCGGTCCGCGTTCCGGGCATTTCCTTCGCGGAATGGGGTCCGGGCGATCACGGCTTCTTCATCCTGGGCCGTCCCGGCACCTATCAGGGCGGCGCCGGCAGCGAATCGATGCGGGCTGTCCGTCAGCGCGTGCTGAACGCCACCAAGGCCTCCAAGACCATGTTCCTCAACAGCTGCAGCGACAATCCCAAGAGCGACAGCTACGTGATCGACATGATCAAGGACGGCACCATGATCTGCACCGGCGGCGACTCGCCGGCGGCGGACCTGGGGCGCAAGTTCAGCAAGCGCACCGACCCGTTCTGATCTGACAAGATGAGAAAAGCCCCCGTGCCGAAAGGCGCGGGGGCTTTTTTTATTTGCACCTATTCGGGCAGGGCGAAGACATAGACCATGTTGGCGCCCGAGGGCTGGTCGATGCCCACGGTCAGGGGCAGCGGGTGGGGGTTGTAGCCGCCGCCTGCCGTCACCGCGATATACTGGCGGCCCTTGATGGTGAAGGTGGTGGTGGCGCCAAACACCTGCGAGCCCAGGCGCGTCTGCCACAACACCTTGCCGTCATTCTGGTCGAGGGCGCGCAGGTACCGGTCCATGCCGCCATTGAAGAGCAGCCCGCCGGCGGTCGCCAGCACCGGCGAATAGTTGGAGGCCATCGTCTCCCAGCTCCACAGCGTCTTGCCGGTTTCCACCGATACCGCTTCGATCCGTCCGACCTTGTCGCGGCCGTCGGCGAACACGACCTTGCCGCTCTTGTTGTACTGGTCGCGCGGCTTGGAGGGGATGTTGTCCGCCCGCACCTTGTAATCGGCGCAGAGATTCTGGATCTGCACATAAAGCGCATTGGTCTGCGGGCTATAGGCCGAGAAGGGCCAGTCGCGCCCGCCCGCATGGGTGGGACACTGGTGATAGGTCTTGTTGAGGTCGGTCATCAGCAGTTCGGGATTGACCGTGACCTTGCCGCGCGCATCGATGCTTTTGACGACGTTCTGCACGCCGGTTTCCTTGGCCCAGAGGAAATCGCCTTTTGCGCGGTCGAAGCTCCACACGATGGAGGTCTTGCAGGGTGCGCCGACCAGAACCT
>JAZKDV010000001.1:3806-8303 GCA_040387395.1 Pseudomonadota bacterium
CGTCCCACCGCCATCATGCCTTGGGCCTTGGCATCGGGGTTGACCGCTGTGGTGACCGGCATCATTTCAAACGTGCATTCCTGGTCCCAATTGTCCTGCGGCAGGACCTGGTGCTGCCAGATGATCTTCCCGGTTCTGGGCTCGACCGCATAGCGGGTGTTGGTGCCGGCCAGCGTGGCGACGCCCCTGACGCCGCGCTGCACGTCCGCCGCCGGGCCGACGCCGCTGGAGCCATAGAAGGCCATGTTCATCTCGGGATCGTAGGTGATGGGCCCCCACACGCCCGTCATCCAGCGCTGGTCGAACGGCATGCCGCCCCAGGTGTCGTCGCCCGGTTGGCCCTTTTTCGGGATCACCTCGTTGCGCCACAGCTCCTTGCCGGTGCTGGCGTCATGGCCGGTGACGTAACAGCCGAACGGCGCTTCCTGGCAGGTGGAGCCGGCGATCACCACGCCGTCCACCACGATGGGGCCGGTGGTGTTGGTCACCATGCCGTCTTCGCCGCGGTTGGTTTCCCAAACCACCTTTCCGGTGCTGGCGTCCAGCGCCACAACGGCATTGTCCCAGGTGAGGGTGTAAATCTTGTCTTCGTAGAGGAAGATGCTGCGCTTGCGCTGACCCCAATGGCTGCGCAGCACCTCGCGCGCCGGCAGGTTGCGCCGGTATTGCCAGAGCAGTTCGCCGGTGGCGGCATCCAGCGCCTGAATCACGTCGCCGGGATTGCCCAGGAACATCACGCCGTCATGGATGATGGGCGTGGCTTCGTTGACGCCGGACTCCATCAGCCGCGACCAGACCAGTTGCAGGCCCTTCACATTGGTCTTGTTGACCTGGTTCAGGGCGGAATAGCCCCAGCCCTGATAATTGCCGCGCATCATCAGCCAGTCGCCGGGGGAGGGATTGCGCAGCATCGCATCCGTCACCGGGCGGTAGTTTTCCAGCGGGTGGGGCGCCGTGGTGGTGCCGCCGGCGGGCTTGGCATCGGATGCGGGGTTCTGCGCGAGTGCCGCGCCCGAGATCAGCGCCGCGATGGCGCCAGCCAGAATCAGACCTTGCCGAGTAACCGATGTCATCCTGCCCCGCTTTTCGGCGCTTGTTGTGGTTCGCGCGCCGTTGTCACCTCTTTATATACGGATTTTTGCGGATGCACGCCCGGTTGCGGGCAACCAAGGGACGGCTTAGGCTTTTAGGGAAGGGGGCTTCATATAGGAATCATCATGCGCACCCTTCACATCCTCGCCGCCGGCCTCTCCCTGAGCGCCGCCACCCTGCTTCCCGCCTTGGCCGGTACCAGCGACCTCAAAGCGCCGGACGGCGCAGCGCGCGGCAGCATCACCGTCACCGCCGCCCCCAAGGGCGTGCTGCTCAAGGTCGAAGCCAAGGGTCTCACCCCCGGCTGGCACGGCATCCATTTCCACGAAAAGGGCAGCTGCGCCGACCCCAAATTCACCAGCGCCGGCAGCCATGTCCATAATGCCAAGCCGGTGGTGCATGGGTTGCTGAACCCGGCGGCCAATGACTCGGGCGACCTGCCCAACATCCTGGCCGGGGCCGATGGCATGGCGACGGCGGAAATCTATTCCGCTCTGGTGTCGTTCAAGGGCGGCATGCAGCCCTCGCTGCTGGATGCCGACGGGTCGGCAGTGGTGATCCACGCCAATCCCGACGATCACACCAGCCAGCCGATCGGCGGCGCGGGCGACCGCGTGGCCTGTGCCGTGATACGCTAGCGCATGCGGCTCGACGACCTTCGTCCCAGCGACAATATGGATGACCGCCGGGGTCAGGGCGGGGGCTTCGGCCCCCGCATGGCCTTTGGCGGCGGCGGGCTGGGACTGGTCGCGGTGCTGGCGATCTCGCTGATCTTCGGAATCGATCCACGCATGCTGCTGGAAGGCGGGCCCGTTCCCACCCAGCAAACCCGGCAGCAAGGCGGTCCGCGCGCCGATGACGAAGCCTATAACTTTACAAGGCGGGTGATCGGATCGGCGGAAGATGTCTGGGCGCCGCTGATGCAGCAACAGGGCGCGCGTTTTCAGCCGGCGCGAACGGCCGTCTATGACCAGGTGACGCCCACCGGCTGCGGCACCGGCCAGTCCGCGGCAGGGCCGTTCTATTGCCCCAGTGACGGGAGCATTTATCTCGATCTGACCTTCTTCAACGAACTGGGCCAGCGTTTCGGCGCACCGGGCGAGTTTGCCCGCGCCTATGTCATCGCCCATGAGTATGGCCATCACATCCAGAACCTGATGGGCGTGATGGACCGCCATGGCGGGCAGGATCGCGGCGCCGACAGCAATTCGGTGCGCATCGAGCTGCAGGCCGATTGTTTTGCCGGCATCTGGGCCGTGCGCGCCGACCGCAGTTTCAACATGCTGGAAAGCGGCGATGTCGAAAGCGGGATGCAGGCGGCCTCGGCGGTGGGCGACGATACGCTGCAGAAGGGCGTGGGCCGGGGTTATGTCGTGCCGGACTCCTTCACCCATGGCTCCAGCGCCCAGCGCGTGCGCTGGTTCAAGCGCGGCCTGGCAAGCGGCGAAGTCGCGTCCTGCGATACCTATTCGGCCGCCAGCCTGTAGCGGCCCGCGCCTTGCCATGCCAGTTTGGCGGCCATGCGCATCCTGATCGCCGGCTTCCAGCACGAGACAAACACTTTCGCCCCGTCCAGGACGGCCTATGACGATTTCGTGCGCGGCGGCGCTTTCCCTGCCATGGCGCGAGGCGCCGACCTGATGGCGATGCGGGATGTGAACATTCCCATCGGGGGCTTTATCCGCGGCATGGAAGGCCCGCGCACCGAGCTGGTGCCGGTGCTTTGGGCGGGTGCGACCCCGGCCGCCCATGTCACCCAGGATGCGTTCGAGCGCATCGCGGGCGAGATCGTGGCGGCGGCGCGGGATCAGAATTTCGACGGCATTTATCTCGACCTGCATGGCGCGATGGTCTGCGAGCATGACGATGACGGCGAGGGGGCGCTGCTGGCGCAGTTGCGCGCGGTGGTCGGCCCCAGGGTGCCGATTGTCGCCAGCCTGGACCTGCACGCCAATGTCACCCGCCGCATGCTGGAAATGGCGGATGCGCTGGTGGCCTATCGCACCTATCCCCATGAGGACATGGCCGAGGCCGGCGAGCGCGCGAGCGGCTTGATGAAGCGGCTGCTGGTGCGGGGAACGCGCTTTCACCGCGCCGCCCGCCGCATTCCCTTTCTGATTCCCATCAATGGCATGTGCACCATGGTGGAGCCGGCCCAGGGCACCTATCGCGCGCTCGCGTCGGCGGAAGCCGCGCAGGATGTTGCACTGTCCTTCGCGCCCGGATTTCCGGCCGCGGACTTCCCCGAATGTGGCGGCGTGATGTGGGGCTATAGCGAGGATGCCCGCATCGAAGCGGCAGTCGCGGGGCTGAACGATCATATCGTCAGCCGCGAAGCCGAGTGGGTGGTGCCGTTCCTGGCGCCCGAGGAAGCGGTGCGCCAGGCCCAGGCCATCGCGGCGCGGGCGACCAAGCCCGTGGTGATCGCCGACACCCAGGACAATCCCGGTGGCGGCGGCGATTCCAACACCACCGGCATGCTCAGGGCGCTGGTGAATTGTGACGCGCAGGGCGCTGCGATCGGCCTGATGGTGGACGGCGCGGCGGCGCGTGCCGCGCACGAGGCTGGCGCGGGCCATGACATCACCATTGCCTTGGGCGGCCAGTCGGGCGTCGAAGGCGACGCGCCGTTCCAGGCCACCTTCCGGGTTGAGCAATTGTCAGACGGCATCTGCCGCTATGATGGGCCGATGATGAACGGCAAGATGACCCATGCCGGGCCTTCGGCGCGGCTGTCCCTGGGCGGGGTGCAGATCGTGGTCAGCACCTACAAGGACCAGATGCTGGACCGCAATCTCTACCGCATGGCGGGCGTCCAGCCCGAGGAGATGAAAATCCTGGTCAACAAAAGCTCGGTGCATTTCCGGGCCGACTTCCAACCGATCGCCGAGGCCATCCTGGTGGCCAAGGCGCCGGGGCCGCTCCGGGCCGATCCGGCCGACTTTCCCTGGACGCGGTTGGCGCCGGGCATGCGGCTGCGCCCGCTGGGGCCTGCCTTTCGGGCGCCTTGATCCCCCGCTAAGCTGGCCGCAACAAGAACAAGGGAGGCGTTGATGGTCCATCTCAGCCGCAGGAACGCTCTCGCGGCCGCCATGGCGGGTGCGGCAGCCGCCACTGTCACCGGCGCCAGCGCCCAGCCGCGCGCTAACCTGTCCGGCTATGCCGTCAATCTGGACTGCTGGTTCCGCGACGTGCCGTTCGAGAAACGCTTCGCACTGGCGCGGGAAGCGGGCTTCAAGACGATCGAATTCTGGCGGGCGCGGCGCGCACCGGGCTGAGGCCGTGGGCGCTGGGCGCCACTGCGGTGGGCACTGCGCCGCCCTGCGCCGATCGCAGCCCGGCGTCGTAGGCGGCCTGCACCGCCACCGGATCGACCAGTGCCTCGGCCGGGGCGGACTGGCCGGG
>JAZKDV010000002.1:0-6844 GCA_040387395.1 Pseudomonadota bacterium
TGTCGACAAAGAAAAAGCTGGGTGCGCGCGCCGGCAACGCGCCAGCGACTTGGGCATTGATGGTGGCGTTCAGCAGCGTGACGGTGGCCAGCAGCGTCAGCCCCAGACCCAGCGCGGTGACGATGCCGCCGGTGGCCGCGCCCGGCCGCACCAGATTGGCGAAGGCCAGCCGCAGAACCGGTGATTTCTGGCGCGGCAGGGCGCGGATGGCGCGGCGCAAGCCTTCCGCCAGCAGCCTGAGCAATCCCAGCGCCACCACCGATCCGCCCAGAAACTGCGCCGCGAAGATGGGGCGGGGCGCCATCACCAGGGTCAGTGCCGCGATGCCGATGGCGGCGGCCGCCGAAATGGCGCGGTAGAAATTCTGTCCTTCAGGATTGGCGGGCGACACCACATCGCGAAACAGGCTGGCGGGCGGGACCGAGCGGGCCCGGGAAAGAGGCGGCACCGCGAAGGCCACGGCGGACAACAGGCCAAAGGCCAGCGCCAGCAGCAGCGGCACGGGATAGAAGCTCACACTGGGCGGCACCGGCAGCGAAGCGCCATAGAACCACACGATGCCCAGCGGCAGGGCGGCGCCCAGCGCTGTGCCCAGCAGTGTCGCGGCCAGCGCCACCGCCATCACCTGCAGGAAGAAGACGAGAAAGACGAATTCGCCGCTGGCGCCCATGGATTTCAGAATGGCGATGTCGGCGCGCTTGCGATCGAGGAAGGCGATGATTGCCTGGCCGGCCCCGACCCCGCCCACGCCCAGCACCACCAGCCCCACCAGGGTCAGGAACATGCTGAGCTGTTCGACATAACGGCGCACGCCCGGCGCGGCATCGGTGCGGTCACGGATATTCCATCCGGCTTCCGGGAAACGCTTTTCCACCCGGTCCTTGAAACCGGCGATGGCGGCGCGCGCCTGCACCTGGCTGGCGCCCGCATTGTTCAGCGCAATCCGATACGTGTAGTTCACCATGCTCTCGGTGGTGACGAGGCCCGTGGCGGGCAGGCCTTTGCTGGAAATCAGCAGGCGGGGGCCCAGCTCTAAGCCGGTGGAGACGCGGTCGGGCTCGCGGTCCAGCACCGCCATCACCCGGAAAGTGGCATTGCCCAGCGTGACCAGGTCGCCGCGCGCCACCTTGAGCCGGTCCAGCAGGCTTTGCTCGGCGGCAAGACCGCAAACGCCGTCTTGCTCGCAAGCCAGCACGTCGGAGAGCTTTTGCGCCGGCGTGAACTGGGGCGCGCCGAACAGCGGCCAGCGGTCGTCCACCGCTTTCAGTTCGACAAGCTGGCGGCCGCCGGTGTCGCGGGCATAGACCATGGCGCGCATGGAAACGGCTTGCGACACGCGGCCCTGGGACTCGAAAAACTTTCTTTCCCCGGCGCTGACCGGGCGATGGATCTGGCGGACCGAGACGTCGCCGCCCAGCAGGATTTGGCCCTGGTCCTGTAATCCGGTGAGGAATGCATCGCTCAACGAGCCGACGCCCGCGATCGCGGTGCTGCCCAGCACCAGGCACATGAAAAAGATACGGAAGCCCGCAAAGCCGCCGCGGAGCTCACGCCGCGCCAGCCGCAAGGCGAGCTTCAGGTCACGCATCCGACACGACCTTGCCGTCGGCCATGCGCAGCACCCGCTGGCAGCGCCGCGCCAGGCTCTCCTCATGCGTCACCAGGAACAGGGTGGCGCCGCGCTCGGCATTCAGGCCAAAGATCAGGTCGGCGATGCCCGAGCCGGTGGCGCTGTCGAGATTGCCGGTGGGCTCATCCGCAAAAAGAATTTGCGGCCCCGGCGCCAGGGCGCGGGCCAGCGCCACGCGCTGCTGCTCGCCGCCCGACAATTGTCCGGGATAGTGATCGGTGCGCTGGATCAGCCCGACGGCGCGAAGCTCTTTCTCGGCGCGGTCAAAGGCATCCGCCACGCCCATCAACTCGAGCGGCACGGCGACATTTTCCAGCGCCGTCATGGTGGGGATCAGGTGGAAGGACTGGAACACGATGCCGATGCGCCCCAGCCGGAATTTCGCCGCCGCGTCCTCGCCCATGCGGGTGATGTCGGTGCCCGTGATCGCCACCCTGCCGGCGCTGGGCTTTTCCAGCCCCGCCGCCACCATCAGGAGCGAGGACTTGCCAGAGCCCGACGGCCCGGTCATCGCCACGGTCTGGCCGGCCGGAACGGTCAGGGAAACCCCGGCCAGAATATCCACGGGCCCAGCCAGACTGGAAAGGGTCAGGCGGACGTCTTGAAGCTGAAGGGCAGGCGGGGGATTGTTCATGCCGACTCAGGAAGGTGTGATGCCGCGTTTAATTTTCAAGCTGATTAGCACAGTTCTGCTGCTCATCATGGCAACAGCAGGGCAGGCCGGCGCAAAACCGGTCAAGATTCTCGCTTTGGGCACCAGCCTGACCCAGGGCTATGGCCTGCCGCCCGGCACCGAATTCACCGTTCAGTTGCAGGTGGCCCTGAAACAGGCCGGGATCGACGCGGTTGTGATCAATGCCGGCGTGTCCGGCGATACCAGCGCCGGGGGGCTGTCGCGGCTGGACTGGTCGCTGGCCGACAAGCCGGATGTGGCGGTCATCGAGCTGGGCTCCAACGACATGCTGCGCGGCCTGCCGCCGGCCCAGACCGAGAAAAACCTGCGCGCCATCCTGACCCGTTTGCAAGCCGCCAGGGTGAAGGTGCTGCTGACCGGCATGAAGGCGCAGCGCAATCTGGGCGCCGACTATGTCAAAAGCTTTGACGGCATCTATCCGCGGCTGGCCAAGGAGTATGGCCTGCTGTTCTATCCCTTCATGCTGGACGGCGTGGCGCTTCAGCCCAAGCTCAACCAGGCCGACGGAATTCACCCCAATCCGAAAGGCGTAAAAGTGATCGTCGCGCGCATGCTGCCATTGGTGAAGAAACTGGCCCAGCAATCCGGGAAAGTCCGCTGATGCTCAGGAAGCTGCTTTCGGTCAGCGGCTTCACTTTGGCGTCGCGCGTCACCGGTTTTGTGCGCGATGCGCTGCTGGCCTGGACGCTGGGCAGCGGCGTCTTGTCGGACGCGTTCTTCGTCGCCTTCCTCTTTCCCAACTACTTCCGCGCCATTTTCGGCGAGGGCACGCTCAATCCGGCTTTTCTGCCGCGCTATGCCGCGCTGCGCGCCAAGGGCGAAACGGAGAAGGCCGCGAAATTCGCCGATGGGGTTTTTGCCTGGCAGATGGCGGCGCAGATCGCGCTGCTGGTACTGGCTATCCTCTTCATGCCGCAGATCATGCGGGTCCTGGCGCCGGGCTTTGCAGACGATCCGGCGCAGTTCGCCATGACGGTGGACCTGGCGCGCGTCACCTTTCCCTATCTGATCCTGACGCTGGTGGCGGTGCAGCTGTCAGCCATGCTCAACGCCATCGACCGCTTCTGGGCGGGCGCGGCCTGGTCCAACCTGCTCAACCTTTCCATGATCGCCGCGTTGCTGGTCTGGCCGTGGTTTCCCAATGCCGCCTATGCGGCGGCCTGGGGCGTGCTGGCGGGCGGCATCGCGCAGCTGATTTTCATCCTGTGGGCCGGCGCGAAGGAAGGTCTGTGGCTGCGGTTCACCTGGCCGCGCTGGGCGCCGGAGATCAAGGAGTTCTTCGTCGCTTTCGGCGCGGTGACCATCGGCGCCGCCAGCGTGGTTATCGCGCCGCTGCTCGACACCGTGCTGGCCAGCTATCTGGCGACCGGCAGCCGGACCGCGCTCTATTATGCCGACCGCATCAACCAGTTGCCGCTTGGGGTGCTGGGCATCGCGCTGGGTACCGTGCTGCTGCCGGCCATGTCGGCGCGGCTGGCGAAAAACGACCGCGCCGGTTCCGACGCCGCGCAGAACCGTTCTGCGGCGATGAGCCTGCTGCTCACCTTGCCCTTCATGTTCGCCTTTGTGCTGATCCCGGACACCATCATGCGCGCGGTGTTCCAGCATGGCGCGTTTGACGGCGGGGCGGCGCAGTTGGCGGCGCTGGCGCTGGCGGCGTACGGCATAGGTCTTCCCGCCATGGCGCTGGTGCGGATCGTGGCCTCCACCTTCTATGCCCGCCACGACACCGTCACGCCGATGCGCGCCACGCTGATCGCATTGGCGGCCAACATCGCGCTTAAATTGATTCTGGTGTGGCATTTCCAGATGGGCGTGGCGGGACTGGCGCTGGGCACCGCGCTGGGCGCCTGGGTCAATGTGTTGCTGCTGACCTGGCTGGGCCGCAGCCGCGCGCTGCTGGCGATTGAAACACTTTTCATCCGGGCCCTGCCGCCCGCCTTGCTGGCGGCGCTGGCCGCGGGAGCAGGGGCGTGGGCAGGCGCGCGGCTGGGGAAAACCCTTATGCCGGGTGCGTATGCCGATGAAGCGGGGCTGGTGGTGGCGCTGATCTGTGCCGCGCTGGGTTATGGCGTTACCATTGTGCTGTTCCGCAGCCGTTTGCCCCTGGGCCGTTTTTCGCAATGAGATTGTTCGTTGCCTTGTCCATTCCGCGCAATGTCGCCGACTCCCTGATGCTGGTTCAGGGCGGCGTGCCGGGCGCGCGCTGGCAGAGCCGTGAACAGTTGCACCTGACCTTGCGCTTCGTCGGCGACGTCAGCGGCGAGGATGTCGACGCCATCGACGATGCGCTGGCGGGTATTGTCGCGCCAGATTTCACCTTGCAACTGCATGGCGTCGGCCAGTTCGGCAACGCGCAGCCGCATTCGCTATGGGCGGCGGTGCGGGACAATCCGGCGCTGGATCACCTGCAGCGCAAGGTCGACAATGCCATCCGCCGTGTGGGCCAGCCGCAGGACGCGCACAAATTCAAGCCCCATGTCACCCTGGCGCGGCTCAAGCATCCCGATCCCGACAAGGTGGTGGAATGGCTGCAATATAATGCGCTCCATACCAGCCCCGAATTTGAAGTCGGCGCGTTCCATCTTTATTCCAGCGTCCTGACCAGCGATGGCAGTGTCTATCGCGTCGAAGAGGACTATCCGCTGGGCGGCCATTATGACGGGGGCGAATATGACGAAGCTGACGATTGAGGCGCTGAAATCAGCGCTGAAGCGGTTGCCGAACTGGGAGCTTGCCAAGGACCGCGAGGCCATCACCCGCAAGTTTCAGTTCGTGGCCGCCTTCGCCTTCATGACACGCGTCGCCCTGCTGGCGGCGAAAATGGATCACCATCCCGAATGGTTCAATGTCTACAACAAGGTTGATGTGACGCTGGCGACCCATGACGCCGGCGGCGTCACCCAAAAGGACATCGACCTGGCGGTGGCGATGGACGGGTATGCCGCGATGATGGGCCAGCAGAAGTAATGCCGGCGATCTATTACACCTTTGTCGTGCCCCCGGTGACCGGCGGTGACATGATCGCGGTGGACCATGTCGCGGCGTTGGACAGGGCGGGTTTCAACGCGCGCGCCTATTATTGCGCGCCCGATGACGGGTACGCGAAATTTTCCATTCCCGTTGCCAGGCCCGGAACGCCGATCGGGCCGGACGATGTGCTGGTGCTGGGCGAAACCCAGCGCGAGGTGCTGGCCTTCGCCGGCGATCTTCCCTGCATCAAGGTGATGCACAACCAGAATCCCTATTTCACCTTTTTCGGCTTCCGCAATGTCGGGGGCATCAACGCCTATCCTTTCGCGCACATGATGGTGCTGACCGATTTCACCACCGGATGTCTGCGCGGCTTGGGCGTGACCCATCCGATACAGCGGGTGCGGCCCGCCCTGCCGGAGTATTTCGCGCCCGCGCCCAAGAAGTTGCAGATCGCCTTCACCCCGCTCAAGCGCCAGGCGGAAGCCTTGTACCTGGCGGAATATTTTAAAGGACAGGTGCCCGAATATGCCCATGTGCCCTGGGTGCAGCTGCTGAACATGCCCCGCCGCGACTGCGCCAAGGTGATGGCGGAGTCGGCGATCTGGGCCGGCTTTCCCTGGCTGGAAAGCCTGGGGCTGATGAATCTGGAAGCCATGGCCAGCGGCTGCCATGTGGTGGGCTATGTTGGGCATGGTGGCGTCGAATACGTCACACCGGACAATGGCGACTGGATCGCGGATGGTGATCACAAGGCTTTTGTCGCGAAGCTGAAAGAAGCCTGCCGCCTGTTTGAAAGCGTCGGGAACAATCCGCGCATCGCCGCGGGGCAAGCCACGGCGGCGCTATTTTCGCAAAGTAACTTCGAAGCGGAGCTGACCCGTGCCTGGAGCGCGATCCTGGGCGACAAGATCGGGCTGTACCGCAAGTAGGCTCTAGTAACGAAACCAGCCGGTGCGGTCGGCCAGCATCAACGCGAGGCTGCCGCCCAATGGCGTCAGCAGCACGGCGAGAAGGCCCCACAGAGCGGGATTGCGGCCATGGATTTTCGCCCAATAGGCGACGCCCATTGCGGCAATAAAGTACAGAAATACCAGCACGCTACTTCCGCGCGTTCTTGACGAGATCTTCCACCACCGATGGATCGGCCAGGGTGGTGATGTCGCCCAGGTTGGAGGTGTCGCCTTCGGCGATCTTGCGCAGGATGCGGCGCATGATCTTGCCCGAGCGGGTCTTGGGCAGGCCGGGCGCGAACTGGATCACATCCGGCTTGGCGATGGGGCCGATCTCCTTGCCGACAAAGGCTTTCAGTTCGGCATTCAGCGCATCGCTGTTCGCCACGCCGGCCTTCAGGGTGACATAGGCATAGATGCCCTGGCCCTTGATGTCGTGGGGATAGCCCACCACCGCGGCTTCGGCGACGTCTTTATGCCCGACCAGCGCGCTTTCCACTTCGGCGGTGCCCATGCGATGGCCGGAGACATTGATCACGTCGTCGACGCGGCCGGTGATCCAGTAATAGCCGTCCTCGTCGCGGCGGCAGCCGT
>JAZKDV010000003.1:0-1635 GCA_040387395.1 Pseudomonadota bacterium
GGATCGAAGAAGTGCTCGGCTGCCGGATGCTCGACATGGGTCCAGGTGATGTCGGTGCCCATGCGATCCCAGCAGCGGAACAGGTTCTCGCGGTCGAAGGCGTGGTAGCTGGAAATGAACAGCACGCGGATCTTGCCCGAACCGCCCTGCTGCGGCAGCCCGCCGCCCAGGCTGGTGGAGTTGATCGGGGCGCCCTCGCCGCGGCCCGTCTGCTGCGCGCGCGCGCCGCTGAAGGCCGGAATGGCGGCGGCGGCAACCGCCGCGGCGCCGTACATGGTGCGGCGTGAAAGGCCCTTCTTCTTGTCGTCGTCAGATGTCGTCATGGTCGTTCCTCCGTTATGATTTTTTTGATTTAGAAAATCTTCTTGGGATTGGCGCGGGCCCAGGCCTTGGCTTCGGGCGATGCCGCCCAGTTGATGGCATTGGACATCAGCTTGCGGAAGGCCGGGTTGGTCCAGGCCTTGTTGTCATGGCCGTGCTGGATATAGGCGACCGGCGAACGCTCCGCCGTCTTGACCCAGCCCGTCAGGTTGCTGCCCGGCGGATGGCCCTTGGTCAGCGGACGCAGCGGGAAGGCACTGTCCACCGGCTTGAAGTCGGTGCGCAGCAAGGGAATGACGCTGTCCTCGAATACCGGGAACAGATAGGCCTCGTCCACAATGTCGAAATCCTCGACACCCGCGGTGATGGGATGGCTCTTGTTCACCACCGTCACATGCTGCTGGACATTGGGCAGCGCGCCCGAGGCCGCATAGTCCACACCGCGCACATTCTTGATGGGCTTGCCCCAGTCGGCGGTGGCGCCGATCACTTCGCGATATTCCGGCCAGGTGTGCGCCCAGGAGGCCACCGCATGGTGGAAGAAGACGAAACCCTTGTTGCCGCTTTTCAGCAGCCGCTCGAAATCGCGCTTCTGCTTGCGCGTGGGCGCGTTTTCCTGGTTGGCGATCACGCCATCGGACTGGCGCTCGAAGGTGCGGCCCGCGAACGCGTCATAGAACAGCAGCACGTCATAGGGCGCCGCCAGTTCGGGATCGTAGAAATTCTGCGCCGCCGGATGCTCGACATGGGTCCAGGTGATGTCGTCGAACCCGTCCAGCGTGGCGAACAGATTCTCGCGGTCGAAATTGTGATACTTGGTGATGAACAGGACCTTGGTCTTGCCCACCCCGCCCTGCATGGCGCGCGGCGGCTGGGGGTTCATCCCCTGCGGCAATGCCGGCGGACGCACCATCTGCGCATGGGCCAGCAGCGGCGTGCCGGCGGCAGCGGCAATGCCGCCCATCAGCGCGCGGCGCGACATGCCGCTCTTGTTGTCGGATTTCCTCATACTGCCCCCACGCATTTGTTCTTAGAAAAAAGGCCCCGGTTTGAGCCGGGGCCTTTTGATACTCAGGTGACTTATTCCGCCGCTTCGTAGCCGCGGGTCTTGTCGCTGGCCTTCTGCGAACCGGTCAGTTCGCCCAGCCATTCGGTGTGGGTCAGCGGACGCGAGAACATCGGGAAGTTCTTGGCGCAGGCATGGTCCTGCTCTTCCTGGCTGAGGGCGGCGGTCATGTCGGTCAGGGTGACGACGTTGTAGCCCTTCTCGTAACCCACGCGCATGGTGGACTCGACGCAGCAGTTGGTCAGGAA
>JAZKDV010000004.1:0-14451 GCA_040387395.1 Pseudomonadota bacterium
CGGTGACCCAAGGCGCGGACGCTTTTGGCCGGGCCATCGCCCCCTATCTGGCGAACGACATCGAGACGCCACAAGGCAATCGTCCACTGGCCGTGGCGGTTTATGTGCCCACACAGGGTCCGCTACGCCTCTGGACCAATGGGCGCAGCAGCAATGGCCTGGTTGACCTGATCCAGGAGGAGCGCAATCGCGTGCTGCGGCTGGCGCTCATGACCGCCAATGGTGTGCCATCCACTGTCGCCGCGCGCATTGAGAGCCTGCAGGCGCCGGTGACGCTCAGCGCCCCGCCGACGGGCGGCGGGCGGGGGCAGATGATGGTGCGCTCCGTAGTTCCGCTGGCCCTGGCGTATCTACTGCTGACCGCCGCGCTGATCACCGGCGGCATGATGCTCCAGGGCGTAATCGAGGAGCGTTCCAATCGGCTTCTGGAGGCAGTGCTGGCTTGTGTCGAGCCGCGTGACCTGATGTACGGCAAGCTGATTGGATTGGGCGCAGTGGGGCTCACCATCATCGCCGCATGGATCGGATGTGCCCTGCTTGTTGCTTTTTCCATTGAGGGCGCGGTCTCTGATTTTCTGCGGCCATCGCTGGCGGCATTGAACCAGCCCTGGATGATACCGGTCCTCGCCTTCTATTTCCTTTGCGGCTACCTGATCCTGGCGATGATCTATCTCGCCATCGGCTCGCTTTCCAATACGATGCAGGAAGCCCAGTCCTACCTGATGCCTGTGACCATGGCGGTGGTGCTCCCGGTGACCATGATGATGAGTGCGATCATCCATAATCCTTCCGGCCTGCTGGCCCAGACTATGTCGTGGATTCCGATCTACACGCCTTTCGCCATGCTGGCGCGCCTGGGCAGTGGCGTTTCCATGATGGAGCTGCTCGGTACCGGAATCCTGCTGGTCGCCTTTGTGGCGCTGGAGCTCATGCTGTTGGGCCGGGTCTTCCGAGCCAGTCTGCTCAATACCGGCCAGCCGCCCAAGCTGGGCGCCTTTCTGGCGCTGATGCTCCGCCGGTGATGCTGCTGCTTGCTATCGACGCGCAAAGCGGACGTTGCGAAACGCGGGCTTGGGAAATCTAGTGCTTTGCCTGCGTCATGCGGTCGACCCAGGCGATGCCGATGGCCGACACGATGAAGGACATGTGAATGGCCGTCTGCCACATGATCGCAGCCTCGGTGATGCGGGCATGGGGCAGACCCAGGGCGCCGGCTTCGATGAAGGTGCGCAGCAGGTGAATCGAGGAAATGCCGATGATGGCCATCGCCAGCTTCACCTTGAGCACGCCCGCATTGACGTGGCTGAGCCATTCCGGCTGGTCGGGATGACCCTTCAGCCCCAGGCGCGAAACAAAAGTCTCGTAGCCGCCGACGATGACCATCACCAGCAGGTTTGAGATCATCACCACGTCGATCAGGCCGAGCACCACCAGCATGATCTGCTGCTCGGAAAATTCCCAGGCATGCGTAACCAGGTGATGCAGTTCCTTGAGGAACAGGAACACGTAGACGCATTGCGCAACGATGAGGCCGACATAGAGCGGCAATTGCAGCCAGCGCGAGCTGAAGATCAGCAGCGGCAGCGGCTTGAGCTTGGTGGGGGCGGCGTTCAGCGGATCAGGGATCATGCGCCTTCCATACCCGCCGGCCGCAGGGCGAGCAACTATTTTGGCTGGGCGGTACCCTGCTGCTGCGCCAGATCGAAAATCTGTCTCATCGGCACCCATTTCTCTCCCGGCGCGGCATGGGGCAGGGCCTGCTGGAAGGTCCACATCAGGGATTCCCATTCGTCATATTGGGCGGGAATGTGGCGGGCGCGGGGATAGTCGTCCGCCACCGTGGCGATCATCACCATCCGCGCCCCGCTGCGCCAGATCTCCATGCCTTCGATTCCCTGGGCGCGGATGTCGTCCACGATCTGCGGCCACACCCCGCCGGGCGCATGGAATGCCTCATATTCGGCGATCTTCGCCGCGTCATGGACCAGGTCCAGCGCGAAACACAGGCGGCGGCTCATTTTGATACTCCCTGACAGGGCTTTGGACTATAAAGGCGCCCTTCTGACTTTGGGAGCGTTCATGGCCTCTTTCCTGCGCCTTCACCCCACCGACAATGTCGTGGTTGCGGTGAATGGCCTGTCCCCCGGCGACATCGTGGATGATGTGAAAATCACGCGCCGGATTCCGCCCGGCCACAAGGCGGCGGTGCGCCCCATCAGGAAGGACGAAGCGGCGCTCAAGTTCGGCCAGATAATCGGCTTCGCCAACCAGGACATCGCGCCGGGCGACTGGGTGCATGAACACAATATCGGCTTTCATGCCGTGGACCGCGACTATCAGTTCGAGGTCGATGCCCGCGATCCCGCGCCGGTCGTTCCGCCGGCTACCTTCCAGGGATACCGCCGCGCCAACGGCAAGGTCGGCACCCGCAACTATCTCGGCATCCTGACATCGGTGAACTGTTCCGCCACCGTGGCGCGCTTCATTGCCCGCGAAGTCGAACGCAGCGGCCTGCTGGACGATTATCCCGAAGTCGATGGCGTGATCCCGCTGGTGCACGGCCATGGCTGCGGCATGGACTCCAAGGGCGAAGGGTATGAAGTGCTCAAGCGCACCCAATGGGGCTATGCCGCAAATCCCAATATGGGCGCGGTGCTGATGGTGGGGCTGGGCTGCGAGACATTCCAGATCGGGCGCTGGAAGCAGGCCTACAACATCGCCGAAAGCGACACCTTCCGCTCGCTCACCATCCAGGATACCGGCGGCACGCAGAAGGCGATCGATGCCGGCCTTCAGGCCGTGCGCGACATGCTGCCGGTGGCCAGCAAGGTCCGCCGCGAAACCGCTCCGGCTTCCGAACTGATGCTGGCGTTGCAATGCGGCGGCAGCGACGGTTATTCCGGCATCACCGCCAATCCGGCGCTGGGTGCGGCGGTCGATCTGCTGGTGGCCCATGGCGGCACTGCGATCCTTTCGGAAACGCCTGAAATCTATGGCGCCGAACATCTGCTCACCCGCCGCGCCAGTCCCGAAGTCGGCAAGAAGTTGCTCGCGCGCATCCGCTGGTGGGAGGATTACACCACCCGCAATGACGGCAGCATGAACAACAATCCCTCGCCCGGTAACAAGGCGGGTGGTCTCACCACCATCCTGGAAAAATCCCTGGGCGCGGCCGCCAAGGGCGGCACCACGCGTCTGAAAGACGTGGTGGAATATGCGCAAGCCGTCACCACCAAGGGTTTCGTCTTCATGGATACGCCCGGCTATGACCCGGTCTCGGCGACCGGGCAGGTGGCGGGCGGCGCCAATATCCTGTGCTTCACCACGGGGCGCGGCTCGGCCTATGGCTGCAAGCCCACGCCCTCGATCAAGCTCGCCACCAACACGCCGGTCTATGAACGGATGATCGACGACATGGACATCAATTGCGGCGATGTGCTGGACGGCGTCACCATCCAGGACAAGGGCAAGGAGATTTTCGAGCATATCCTCAAGATCGCCTCCGGCGAGCGCAGCAAGTCCGAAAAGCTGGGCTATGGCGATGCCGAGTTTGTCCCATGGCAGATCGGCGCCACCATGTAGCGGCGCCCGCCTTTTTCCGCTTAACTGGCGGAAAGAATAAGGAGGGGCGGGGATGTCGAAACCAGCAGTCGTTGAAAAACGCTATGTCGTCGCCTTTGCGCTGACCGCGACCCTGTTTTTCTCCTGGGGTCTGGCCTCGCAGTTCAACGACCTGCTGCTGCACCATTTCCAGCAGGCCCTCGACATCAGCCGCACCCGCGCCAGCCTGACCCAGTTCGCTTTCTATATCGGCTATTTCTGCGCGCCCCTGCCGGCGGCGATGATCATCCGCCGCGTCGGCTACAAGAAGACCATGGTGATGGGGCTCGCCATGTACGCCATCGGCGCCTTCCTGTTCGTGCCGGCGGCGGGCATGCGGGTCTATGAGATATTCCTGCTGGCGCTGTACATCATCGCCTTCGGCGCGGCGTTTCTCGAAACCAGCGCCAATCCCTACATCGCCATCCTGGGCGATCCGGCCACCAGCTCGGTGCGGCTGAACTTCGCCCAGGCCTTTAACGGCGTCGCCACGGTGCTAGGTCCTCTGGTCGGCGGCTATGTGATTTTTTCCGGCGTGGAATACACGCCGGAACAGATCGCCCAGATGTCGCCGGCGGCGGTCGACGCCTGGCGGGCCAGCGAGGCCGCAACCGTCGGTCCGCCCTATCTGGTGCTGGGCGTGCTGATGGTGCTGATCGCCACCGCCATCGCCCTGACCAAATATCCCAAATTGCCGGCGGCGGTGACCCCGGAAGGCAAGGGCTTGATCTTTGCGGTGCTGAAAAAGCCGCGCGTGCGTTATGCGGTGGTGGCGCAATTCTTCTATTGCGGCGCCCAGGTCGGCATCTGGAGCCTGTTGGTGGATTTCGCCAAGGAAGCGGCCAACGTCCCGGCGCGCACCGGGGCCACCGTGTTTCTGTTTTCCACCATGGTGGCGTTCTGCGTCGGGCGTTTCTTCGGTGCCTGGCTGCAGCGCCACATCGATCCGGCGCGGCTGCTGGTGATCTATTCGGGGTGCAACATCGTGCTGTGCATTGCGGCCGCCACACTGGGCGGCCACCAGCCCGACCGACTTCGCCGCGCCCGCGCGCCCCCACGCCTCGATCATCGCCATGGTGGCGACCTCCTTCTTCATGTCCATCATGTTCCCCACCATCTTCGCGCTGGGGATTGAGAAGCTGGGTCATGAGACCGAGTTCGCATCGTCCTTCATTGTGATGGCGATTTCGGGCGCCGCGGTGGTGCCCACCGCGATGGCGTTCCTGGCCGACCAGACCGGGGCGCTGCACTGGTCGCTGTTCCTGCCGGCGCTTTGCTATGTGGTGGTGATGAGCTTTGGCCTCAAGGTGCCGAAACTGGGACATGCGGTAACGTGAGCATTCCGCTTCGCAAGCTTGGGAATACCGGTCTCTCCGTCACCGAACTGGGCTTCGGCACCGCGCCGCTGGGCAATCTGTTCCGTCCGCTCGGTGATGAAACGGCGCGCGCCACTTTGGCGGCGGCGGAAAAGGCGGGCTTTGGCTATTACGACACCGCCCCCTTTTACGGTTTCGGTCTGTCGGAACGGCGGGTGGGCGATGCGCTGCGGGGCCGCAAGGACACCGTTCTTTCCACCAAGGTCGGGCGGCTGCTGAATTCGGTGACCGGTCCGGTAAGCGAGAATGAAGTTCGCCACGGCTATGCCACGCCCATGCCGTTCGAGCCGACCTATGACTATTCCTATGATGGGGTGTTGTGTTCCTTTGCGGAAAGCCAGCATCGGCTGGGCCTGTCGCGCATTGACCTTCTTTATATTCACGATATTGGGCGGCTGACGCACGGCGATGGCAATGCCGCCCGGATGCACCAGCTTACCAAGAGCGGCGGCCTTGAGGCGTTGGAAGAATTGCGCAGCAGCGGCGCCATTGCCGGCTTTGGCATGGGCGTCAATGAAGTGCCCGCCTGCCTTGAGGTGATGAAGCACGCGCGGCTGGACGTGATCCTGTTGGCGGGGCGTTACACGCTGCTGGAACAGACACCACTGGACGATCTGTTCCCGGCCTGCGAAGCGGCGGGTACATCCATCGTGGTGGGCGGGCCTTACAATTCCGGCATCCTGGCGGTGGGCACCCAGAGCGGCGCGCCGCTTTATTATGACTATGAACCGGCGCCGCCCGCTGTGATCGACAAAGTCCGCAAGATCGAAGCGGTCTGTGCCCGCCATGACGTGCCGCTGGCGGCCGCCGCGCTGCAATTCCCGCTAGCCCATCCCCTGGTGGCCAGCGTCATTCCGGGACTGGATTCGCCGGCACGCGTCGAGCAGACACTGTCTTTATATCATCACGCCATTCCGGCGGCCCTGTGGCGCGACCTGCGGGATGAAAAACTGATCCGGGCCGACGCGCCGCTTCCCCAATAACGCCATAAATTCTGCTAGGGTCTCGGCAATGACCGCGAAGCGATGGATTGCCGGTATCGCGCTGGGTGTGGTGGCGCTGTTGCTGCTGCTATGGCTGGCGCGCGCCCAGATCGCCGCCCGCTTTGCCCAAAATTATTTCCGCAGTCATGGCATCGAGTCCTCGGTCGAGATCGGAACGCTGGGCCTGTCCGGCGGGTCGGGCCGCTTCGCGCTGGGGCCGCGCTCCAATCCCACCATCGCGGCCGACAGTATCGAACTGTTCTTCGATCCCCTGAGCTGGATTCCGCGGGTGGTCGAAGTGCGGCTGGTCAATGCGGTGGTGCGCGCCCGGCTGGATGAAGGCGGCAAGCTGCGGCTGGAAGCGTTGCAGGATTGGATCGAGTCCCTGCAGCAGCAACAGGGCAAGTCGCGCTTTGTCAGCGACGAGCTGGCGGTGGCGCTGACGGGCTTGCGTGTGCTGCTCACCACGCCGTCCGGCGCGCTGGATATCGGCGGCGACGTCAAGCTGGTGCGCAATCTTCCGGTATCAGCCTCGCTGCGCGCCAGGCCCGCCACCATCACCCATCAGGGTGCGGTGGTGAACTTGCGCGCCGCCAGCCTGGATTTCGACAATAGCGGCAAGCTGGCGTTGCGCCTGTCGGCCAGCGCCAGGCGCGGCGATCTGGCGATTGAGAAGGTGGTGGCCAGCCTGGATGCCACAGGGTTCAAATGGGTTTCTGGCGAAACGCTCACCGTGTCCGCGCCATCGGTGCATCTGCAAGCCAGCGCCGCATCGCTCACCGCCGGACAAGTCTTCACCGCACCCAAGCTGGATGTCACCGCCCGTGACCTGTCGGCTGTCGTGGGACGCGAGATCAACGCGGGCGCCGATTTCACTTTGTCCGCCAGCGCCGAGGCGGATTCGCCGGTCAACAAGACGTTGCTGGCGATGGACCCCGTGTTGGCCCGCGCCGTGGCGGCCAACCTGTCGCGCCTCACATTGGCCTTCAGCGGACGTGCCGAGCAGCGTGGCGCGCAGACAAGCTTCGCGCTCACCGCGCCCCTGACCTTGCGCGGCGCCAGCGGCGGCGCGTTGACGGTGCCTGTCCTGAAACTGTCCGGCGTACCCGGCAACATGACCGGCGCGCTGCAGGCCTCGCTATCGGGCAGCGGCTTGCCGGCCGTCAAGCTGACGCTGAGCAATCTCGCCTTGAACGGCGAGGGTGTTCGCGGTGACGCAGCACTGTCGGCGCGCTTCAACTATGCGATGATGCGCGGCGCCAACATCAACGCGAACGGCGTCCTGTCGCTGAATGGTGCGCGCTACGCGTTCCAGTCGGTGTCCTGCGCCCGTGCAACGCTGGCATCTTTCCGTCCCGGCGCCAGCGACATGGCCAGGGACGTGCGCGGCAATATCTGCGGCGCCCGGCTGGAAGGCGAGGGCGCGGCCTGGAAATTCACCGGCCAGGCGCGGGGCGTTGCCTCCCAGCTGACGCTCGCCAACGCCCAGCTGGAAAAGGGCGCGGGGAATTTGTCTTTCGAAGGTGTCGGCGGGGATTTTCACGGCACTGTGCGGGTGACGGCGGGGCAAGTCTCCGACCGTCTCAAGCCCATCCGGTTCCAGCCCATGCTGGGCAGCGGCAACGTCGCGTTGCAGGGCGGCGTGTGGCGCGGCCGCTTCGCCATGACCGACATGGAACGCGAAAAACTGGGTGACGTGGATTTCAGCCACGTCATGGCGCGGGGCACCGGCTCTGCCCATATCGCCGCGCCCGCTTTGACCTTCACGCCGGACAAATTGCAGCCGGAAAACATCTCGCCCATGCTGGCCGCGTTCCGCAAGGCCAACGGCACCGCCAGCTTTACCGGCAACATCACCTGGACGCCCGCCGAGATCAAGAGCAGCGGCAATCTGGCAATCGAGAAACTGGACTTCCTCACCCCGCTGGGCCAGGCGCACACCGTCAAGACCAACATCGCCTTCGTCTCACTGTTGCCGCCAGTCACTGCTGAGAATCAAGAAGTCACCATTTCGCGCATCGACTGGACCTTGCCGTTCAGCGGCGTCGATCTGCGCTTTGCCTTCAATCCTACCACCGTGAAAGTGAATGCGCTCAGCAGCGGCTGGGCCGAGGGCAAGATTTCGCTCGGCGCCTTCACCATCAACATCGTCAACCTCAAGCAGATCAGCGGCACGGCAAGCCTGGACTCCATCGCGCTTGGCTCGCTGGTCACCGCCTCCAACCTGGGCGAGCGGGTGAAGCTGGAAGGCAAGGTTTCAGGCACCATTCCTTTCCAGGTGACGCCGGAAGGCTTCCGCATCACCAAGGGCCGCATTACCTCCGACGGGCCGGGCCGGCTTTCGATCAATCGTTCCCTATGGACGCAGGGACTGCGCACCGGCGGCACAGCAGTAAACGCCAGCGGTATCCTGGCCGGCGTGGTCAAGGATACCAGCACCGAAACAGTGCCGGTAAATGCAGTGCAGGATTTCGCCTATCAGGCGCTGGAGCATCTGGCCTATGACGAGATGACAGCCGAGCTCAATTCCATCGCGAACGGCCGGCTTTCCATCCTGTTCAAGATCAAGGGCCGCAGCGATCCACCCAAGCGGCAGGTGGCCGAGATCGCCATCAGCGACCTTATAAACGGCACGGCCTTGCAAAAATCGGTGCCTTTGCCCAGCGGCACGCCCATCAATCTGACCCTGGATACGTCCCTTAATTTTGACGAACTCTTGAAGTCCTATGCCGAAGCATGGTCAAAGACTCTCAGTCCGGAGGGGCAACCGGACGTCAGCCGCGTGGAGAAAAAGCCATGAAGAAACTGCTGTTCGCCGCCTGCGCCGTCACGGCGCTGGGGGCTTGCACCCCGACCATCCGCGTGGAAGTGGCGCCGATCAATATCTACGCCAAGCTCGATGCCGATGTCCGCGTGCGCCTGGACAAGGAAGTCCAGAGCGCCATCGCGCAAAACCCCGACCTGTTCTAAGCTGAAGGAAGCCCGATCATGAGCAACTTCAAAAAGTTTTTCGCCGCTGCCGCCCTGGTGCTGATGGCGCTCTCGTCTCCTGTTTATGCGCAAGGCGCGGCCGAAAAGGCCGCCGTCGATGCCGCCAAGGCCGCCGGCACGGTGGGCGAACAGGCGGACGGCTATCTCGGTTTTGTCAGCGGCTCAGCCGATGCGGCGACCACCGCTGCGGTCAGCGCCATCAATTCGGGGCGCGCGGATGTCTATGCCTCCACCGCCGCCAAGTCCGGCACCACCCGCGAAGCCGCGGGCCAGGCCACCGGCGCGCAGCTGATCGCCCGCACGCCCGCCGGCCAGTTCGTCAAGCCGCTGGATGGCGGCTGGTCGCGAAAATAGCGCCGCTCAGAACGGTCGCATTCCCTTGGCCTTCCACGCCGCGCGGCCTTCCGCGCTGGTGAGGAATTTGATGAAGTCCATCGCCAGTTTTGGATTGGTGCTGCGGCTTGAGACCGCCAGCACCGCATCCATGTGACCGCCAAGTTCGACGGGCAGCGGCGCCACCAGTTCGATCTCCGGCTTGTTGAGAATTTCCTGCACCAGCTGGATCGCCATCTCGCCTTCGCCGCGGGCCAGCGCGGCGGCGCCTTCGCCCTTGGATGACGACACCACCTTCACCCCGGTGAATTCCGGGCGCTTGAGAATGCCGTCGATCATCACGCCCTGCATGGTGCCAGCCTTGGGATCGTTGACCATCACAGCCTGCGCGCCCCGCATCGCGGTGGCCAGCTTGGCGACGGTGGAAATGTCCGGCTTGGCCGCACCCTTCTTCACCGCCAGGCCCAGTTCGCCGCGCCCCAGCGGGGTATAGCTGCCCGCCACGATGCCGCCTTCGAGATATAGCGTGTTCATCATGTCCACCGGCAGGCCGATGACATCGGCGGGCGGGGTGGCGGTTTTGACCTCGTCCACGATCTTGTTCATGACGGCGCGCACAATGATGGCGTTGTTGCCGGTCTGCTTATTGTACTCCGCCACCAGCTCGCTCAGCGCAGCGTTATAAACGATGCCCGGACTGATGATGCGCAGGTCGGCGGCCTGCGCGGACGCAGAGGCCAGAAGAGCGGCCAAAGAGGCGACAAGGGCGGTGGAAGCAAACAGGCGCATGGCGGGTCCTTACTTGTAAAGAAGAATGGATTGCCAGAAGCCGCAACCGTGTGCGGCGGCGAACTGGGCATTGGTCTGGGTGCGGCTCCAGTCATTGTCCTGCAGGAAATAGGCGGGCCGCGTCTCGCCTTCCTGCCAGCGCGGCCACGGCGCGTCGCCCTTGCCGTTGGGATTGCCGCTGGCTGCGAAATTCGCCCAGGCATCGATCATCTTGTCCGACAATTGGCGCTGGACCGGCGTCAGGCCCGTGCGCACGCCATCCGGTCCACCGTGATAGCCGATAAAGACATAGGGAATGTCGCCGGTGTGATAGGCCCCCGGCGTGAAGCCCGCCATCCTGGGGAAGTAGGACGGCGCGGTGCGGTCGTCGAAGCGGTACATATAAAGCGGGGTGTGCGGCGCCAGCGCGGCGGCGGTGTACTGGCCGCGGCAGGCCAGCATGTCGCTATGGACCCCGCTCCATGCCATGTGCGGCACGGTCTTGGTCACGGGGTATCTCTTCTTCAGCGTCGCGACCGCATCCTTGGGATAGGCCGGCGGCGTGCCGCCCGGCCCGGCATTGCCGCCATAGACCCGCTGCACATAATCGTCGAATTCCTTTTGCGTGATCGCGGCCCGGTCGGGTTTGAAATACTGGGCGATGCCGACGGTGAAATTGCCTTCATCTTTCGTGGTGCCCATCATGACGGGCATGCGGTTGAAGCTGCCACTGCGGAAGGCATCGATCGCCTGGCGCGGAATTATCGTGCCATCGATCATCGGTCCGCCGACAAAGGCGCTGGTGGCGCTGGCGGTGCCGGACAAGGCGGCGATCTTCGCGGCGGGCAGGGCGCGCAGGCATTTTGCGATCTGCGCATTGTCACCCTTGCACCCGGCCGCCGCCGCGAATTTCACGCCGCGCTCGCGCGCCGCCGCGAGCGGGCCGAACGGCGAATAACCGCCGCTCTGGAAAATGGCGCGGTGGAACAGTCCTTTGGAACCGGGCGACACGACATGGGCAGCCGCCGCGCCCGCGCCGGCCGATTGTCCGCCCAGCGTGACATTGCTCGGGTCGCCCCCGAAGGCGGCGATGTTCCGCTGCACCCATTGCAGCGCCGCCTGCATGTCCATCAGGCCATAATTGCCGAAGGGGTGGCCTTCGCCATCCAGCGCCGGATGCGCCAGGAAGCCGAACAGGTTCAGGCGATAATTGATGGTGACGACCACCATCTTGCCCCGCGCCGCCAGCCGCGTGGCGTCATAGTCATTGCTGGCGCCGTCGAAATAGCCGCCGCCGTGAATCCACACCAGCACCGGCAGCCTGGCCTTCAGGTTCGGGGTGAAGACGTTCAGGTAGAGACAGTCCTCGTTGCTGTTCGCCGGACCGGCAAAGGGCCCCAGGGTCGTGACCTGGGCGCAGGTCGGTCCGAAGCGATTGGCCCGGCGCAGTTGCGTCCATTTGGCGTTCGGCTGTGGCGGCATCCAGCGCAAGGCGCCGACCGGCGGCGCGGCAAAGGGCAGGCCGCGAAAATGCTCGACATTGTTTCTGCGCTGGCCCTCGACGGGGCCGTCGGCGGTGGTCACGGTCGCGGCCTGCGCGCCGGCCGCGCCGCAGAACAGCACCGCCGCAAGCAAAGCGTCGCGCAACCCCATCACATTCCCCTTTGGCGTGAATTTTTCCAAACCTAGGACCGCGCAAGGACCCGTGCAAGGACGCGGCTTTTGCCCTACAACAGCGACCAAATTTCGGAGGGAATGATGGGACGATTCAAGTCACTGGTTTGCTGCACTGCACTCGCGCTGATGGCCCCTCTGCTGTCAGCAAGCGGGGCACAGGCCGGGGTGATGAATCCTATTGCCTCCGATCCCATAACCATCGAAAGCGGCAAGCTGTCGGGCACGCTGCTGGACTCCGGCATCCGCGCCTATCTGGGCGTGCCCTTCGCCGCGCCTCCGGTACGCGAACTGCGCTGGCACGAACCCATGCCGGTCAAGCCCTGGAGCGGCATCTACAACGCCGATACCAAGCTGACCAACTGCTACATCCCGCTGCGCGCCACCACGCTCAACCATTATTTCGGCGAACTGAAATCCAGCGAAGACTGTCTCTACGCCAATATCTGGGTGCCGCCGAATACGCGCGCCGACGCCAAGCTGCCGGTGGTGGTGTGGATCCACGGTGGCGGTTTCCAGGAAGGCTCGATCAATTTCGACATTTATGGCGGCCATGAGATCGCGAAAAAAGGCGTGATCTATCTGGGCATCAGCTACCGGGTCGGCATCATGGGCAACCTGGCCCATCCCGAGCTGACCAAAATGTCCGGCCACAACGCGTCGGGCAACTGGGGCATGATGGACCAGATTGCGGGCCTGAAATGGATCCAGCGCAACATCGCCGCCTTTGGCGGCGATCCCGCCAATGTCACGGTGCTGGGCCAGTCGGCCGGCGCCATGGCGGTCGATGTGCTGCAATCCTCGCCGTTGGCCAAGGGGCTTTATGCCAAGGTGATCTCGCTGTCGGGCGGCTATCACGGCGCTTTCTCGCCGCCGCTGGACGTGCTGAAGCAGACCGAGGACAAGGGCGTGGCGTTGCAGCAGGCGATGAAGGCCCGCGATATCGCTCATATGCGCACCATTCCCGCCGACCAGATCGTGAATATCGCGCGCGACGCCAAGATCACCTTCAGCGGGCCCACGGTGGACGGCTATCTGCTGACCGACCACCCGCAGAAGATTGCTGCCGCGGGAAAGCAGACCGACGTGCCGATCCTGTTCTCCTCCACCGGCAACGACATCTTCGCCAAGACGCCGGTCACCGATGCCCGCACCCTGGCCGATTACAAAAGCGCCGCCGACAAGCTGTACGGCCCCGATGCGGCGACCTTCCTGAAACTCTTCCCGGCCGCCAACGATGCACAAGCCGCGCGCCAGGCGCAGGAAGTGGCCCGCATCTCCGGTTTCGGCATCGTGGCGCGGGACTGGGCGAAGGATCATGCCGCCACCGGCAAGGCGCCGCTGTGGCTGACCCAGTTCAACCGCGCCCATAGCTATCCGCCCGGCGTGGTGATCACCGACATGGATGTGAAGACGGCGGGCGCCTATCACAATTCCGACCTGCCATTCTGGTTCGGCACCATCGATACGCTGAACATCTTCCGCAAAACCCGCGACTGGACGGCTTATGACTACAAGCTGACCAACCAGATGATGGATGTGGTGGTGGCTTTCGCCAAGACCGGCGATCCCTCGACCGCCGAGGCGAAAATCCCCCGCTACAATTCCCGGCGTGAGCAGCGCCTGATCTTCGGGGATTCCATCACGGTCGAAACCCTCAATCCCCGCCAGGTCGAATTCATTCAGACCCACACCACACGCCGCTAAAAACAGATCAGGGAGACTCGCATGACCACCCGCCGTAACTTTCTTGCCGGTGCCGCCGCTTTCGCCGCGGCCGGCAGCTTGCCCGCCTTCACGCCTTCTTGGGCCAACCAGAAAATCCAGCTTGGCATCCAGCTCTATACGGTGCGCGCGGACCTGGCCAAGGACTATGAAGGCACGCTCAAGAAGCTGCACGAGATCGGTTTGCGCATGGTGCAGGCCAACCTGGTCATGGCGGGCAAGCCCGCGGCGGACCAGCGCAAGCTTTACGACAGCATGGGCTTTGTCTGGGAAAGCGTCCATGCCGGTGGCCCGGCGCTGCGCGACACGCCCGAGCAGACCATCGCCCAGGCCAAGGCGGTCGGCATCAAGGACGTCACCTGTTCCTCGCCGCTCTATCCCGTCGACCCTAAGGACATGGCGGCAGGCCCGACCCTGGACGACTGGAAGCGCAATGCCGATGTCTTCAACAAGATCGGCGCGCTGTGCAAGGCGCAAGGCATGAGCTTCGGCTTCCACAATCACAGCCGCGAATTCAAGGTGATCGACGGCATTCCGGCCTTCGATACGCTGCTGGCCTATACCGATCCGGGCCTCGTCAATTTCGAGATGGACATCGGTTGGGTGCGCGCCTCGGGCGCTGATCCGGCAGCCTACCTGTCCAAGCATCCCAAGCGCTTCACCGCGCTTCATATCAAGGACCTCACGTCCAACGGCATTCCCAACACCAACAACAAGATGGACAGCGCCATCGTCGGCACCGGTCTGGTGAAGTGGGATGAAGTGCTGGCGGCGGCGCGCAAGGCGGCGGTTTCCAAGGCCTATCTGGAGATCGAGGAGCCCTACAATCCCTCGCCGCTGGGCATGGTCGAGGCGAGTTTCAACTTCCTCAAGGGCAAGATTTAACCTTCGAAAAAAGCAAAGCCCGCCGGAAACGGCGGGCTTTTTTGCGCCCGGAACTTTGGCGCAAGGTTCCTTCGCGCCGCGACCTTTTGGGACTTTCTAAGGCTCAGGGTCAGCGG
>JAZKDV010000004.1:14461-30025 GCA_040387395.1 Pseudomonadota bacterium
CTTGCGAAGAGCACCCGGGGGCGGGTGTTCACGGAAGGCTTGCTGTAGAGGGCTCGTATGTCTGTCGACGTTTCTCGAATTTCCCGCATTGCGGCTTGCTGCCTGCTGGCTTGTTTCGCCACCGCGTCGGTGCCGGCCTTGGCCCAAGAGGCGGATATGCAGACCTTCTACGACTCCGAACCGGAGCCGGAAGGCATGCTGTGCACCGATGACATGATCGAGGAGCCGTACTCCGACGAACTGGAGCCGACTCCGGCCGCCCATGTCGAAGGCTGCATGGTTCCCGAGCTTCCGATTTCGACCTGAGGCTTTTCGCTCAACCTTTTGAGGTGAGGGAATCGGCCACCCTTTTCCGTTTGGAAGAGGGCAGCACTTTCATCATCAGAATGAAACCTGACAGCAGCAGGCAGATGCCGTTGGACAGGACCAGCGGCCATTCGCGCTTCAGGATGCCGAAGGCGAGCCAGAGCGCGAACGCCGCCACCGTCAGAAGATACATGCCCAGCGAGATGTCGTGGGTCTTGCGCGAACGGATTACCTTCCAGGCCTGCGGCGCGAAACTGACGGTCGACAGGAACGCGGCCGCATAACCCAGCACCAGTTCGATCAAAGATGGCCCGTCAGGAACCATAGCAGGATGATGACGGGAATCGGCACGCCAATGAGCCAGAGACAACCAGAGCGCATGATGAAGTCCTTGTTATGTTGAGGACACAACGCCCGGTCCTTCCCTGAAGTTCCCCGCGCTGGAACCAGTCGCACTCCCAGCTGTTTCCACCTGACGGACAGGAGACGGCCATGAAACCCATTGCCATATTCGTGCTGGTCGCGGCGGTGTCGCTGGTCACGGTTGCGGCGTCGGCCAAGACCGGCACCGCACCCGGCAATACCGATGAACGGGTGATATCGCAGGTAGCGGGCCCGCCCGCGGCGGCGACCGCTTCGAAGAAGCAGGTCGAGAAAGCGGCGCAGAAGAAGGCCAAGGACAAGCAGAAGTCCGCGCTGCACGATCACCCTTCGACGCGCAGCTTATGTGATGCAGCCTATGTGAAGGGCCGCTTTGCGCTATGCTTCGTCCCATGGGGCGAATTAATCGAAGAATATTCCTGACAGGCACGGCGGCCCTCCTGGGGGCGGCTCCGGTATCCGCAGCGCGAGCCATTCCGGTGATTGACACGCATGTCCATCTGCTCGACCCGCGTCGGCCGCAGGGTGTGCCCTGGTCAGGCCCGAGGGGCCAGCCGCCGCAGATTGCCTTGCCGGAAACCTATCGCCCGCAGATCGCCGGCACCGGCATCACCGGCGCCATCGTGGTCGAGGCCAGTTCCTGGATTGAAGACAATCTTTGGGTTCTGGAGCGTGCCCAGTCCGATCCGCTGTTCGTGGGGGTGGTGGGAAGCCTCGATCCCTCCAAACCGGAATTCGCGGCCTATCTGGAACGTTTCTCCAAGCATCCCCTGTGGCGCGGCATCCGCTATGCCCGCGTCTGGACGATGGAAAGCGGCCGGCAGGTTCTCAAGCCTGGCATGGCTGAGGGGCTGAGGCGGCTGGCGGCAACGGGCCAGACGCTCGACATGGCCAATCCTTCTTTCGATCTGTTGCGCGGCGCGCTGCTGGCGATGGATGCGGCGCCGGATCTGAAAGTGGTGATGGATCACATGCCATCGCTGGATCCGAAGCGCGAGACCCGGTCGCTTTACAATTCGCTGATCGCTGAACTGGCGCAGCGTCCCCATTTCTTCATCAAGCTGTCACAGGTGATGCACAAGGATGCCGATAATCGCACGGTGACGGCGCCGCGCGAGCGGCTGGACCATCTGATGACCGCCTTTGGCGAAGACCGCGTGATGTTCGGCAGCGACTGGCCCAACAGCGTCGGCACCGCCACGATCCCCGAGGCGCTGGCGCTGATGCGGGACTATTTCTCCACCCGTTCGCGCCAGCAGGCGGAAAAATATTTCTGGCGCAATTCGCAAACCATCTATCGCTGGAGGCGCCGCGACGCCGCCCAACCGGGCTGACAAAAACCCACTTGTTTGCTGCTAGTGCGAAGGCGGTCTTGTTTTGCGTCCGGCGGGAACCCCCGCTAGGATCGCGGCCAATAACGACAAGCTTTTTGGGGAGGGGACGTTGACTCAACCGCATTCCACGCGAGGCGCGTGGCTGATCGTATTGGCATCGCTGATTACGATCGGCATCTGCGTCTATGACTATTACACCCCCGAAACGGGCCTGATCGGCAGCGGCGGCCTGATCCTGGTGGCGGGCGCGGCGGTGCTGATGTTCCTGGCCGCGCTGGTCATGGCCAGAATGCCCGGCCGCGGTGCGCTGCTGCAGACCTTCCTGGTCGTGTCCATCCTGCTGGACATCATCGGCTCGTCGGTGGCCGGCTACTTCCTGGAAAGCCCCGTGATCATGGCCGCGCAGGCGCTGGCCCTGGTGGGCTGGATTATCAACGTGGTCAGCAACGCTGCCGAGCGCAGCGTCGAGACGGATGAGGTCGAAGATGAAGACTAAGATCAAAACCGCGGCCCTGGTCGCGCTGGGCGCCGCCGCTGTCGCCGCCGTCTATCTGTCGCCCTTCGGCGCGACGGCGCAGAACTCAATGATGATGATGGCGGGTGGCAGCGACCAGGTCTGGGATGCCTTTGGCGGCAACCAGCAGGCCCAGAAATATTCCACCGCCACCCAGATCACGCCCGACAATGTGAAGAATCTCAAGCGTGCCTGGAGCATCCATACCGGCGACGTGTCCAGCGGCGAACGGTCCACCACCTGGGGCGCCACGCCCTTGTTCGTCAACAACACGGTCTATGTCGGAACGCCCTGGTACCGCATCTTCGCGGTCGAGCCGGACACCGGCAAGACCAAATGGGTCTATGCCGCCGGCGGCGCCGACGGTCCGCCGCAAGGTCAGGGTTTGAAGAGCCGCGGCGTCGCCTATTGGGCTGCCGCGCTGCCGGAAGGCGGCCAGCCTTGCCAGAAGATGGTCTATGTCGGCACCCAGAATGGCGAACTGCATGGCGTGGATGCCGATACGGGCAAGAAATGCGCCGGCTTCGGCAAGAATGGCGTCGTCAATGTTGATGCCTGGTCCACCAAGAACAAGAAGTTCAAGGTTGGCCTGATCCAGCCGCCGGCGGTTTACAAAGACACGCTGATCCTGGGCTGGGCCGGCCTGGACTGGGTCTACAAGACCGAGAATCCCGGCACCGTGTTCGGCATTGATGCGCGCACCGGCGCCCTGAAATGGACCTTCAACATCATCCCGCCGGACATGGAAAACCAGACCGGCACCGCCAATGTCTGGGCTGGAATCTCGGTTGACCCGGAAACCGGCCTCGCTTTCCTGCCGACGTCCTCGCCCAGCCCGAACTATTACGGCGGCGACCGGTTGAAGGAGATGCCCTATGCCACGGCAACCGTCGCGGTGAAGGCCGAGACCGGCGAAGTGGTGTGGAGCCGCCAGCTTGTCCATCACGACATCTGGGACGTGGATACCAATTCCGCCCCCACCCTGCTGGACATCAAGAAGGACGGGCAGGTCATTCCGGCCCTGATCCAGGCCACCAAGATGGGCTTCCTGTTCGTGCTCAACCGCAACACCGGCGAACCGGTCTGGCCGATCGAAGAGCGGCCTTATCCTGCGTCCGACGTGAAGGGTGAAGTCGCGGCCAAGACCCAGCCCTATGTGCCGTATCCTGAACCGACGATTCCGGACAACACGCCGCCGGTCTCCAAGTTCGCCGATATCGTCAGCTTCGGCGAGTGCAGCCGCTGGAAAGCGCGTATCGATGACAAGGGCCGTTATACACCGCCGTCGCTCCGAGGAGCGGTTTCGTGGCCGGCCACTCTGGGCGGCGTGGAATGGGGCGGCGGCGCGCTGGACCCGGTTACCAACACCTATGTGGTGAACAGTAATATCGTGCCGCAGATCTACACGCTGGTGCCGCGCGCCGAAGCCGACAAGCTGTACGGCAAGGATCCGCGCGGTCCGGGCGGCTATTCGGCCCAGGAAGGTTCGGCCTACGGCTTCAAGCTGGAGAACTTCCTCAACATGTGGGGCATGCCCTGCTGGGCGCCGCCTTACGGCACGCTGTCCAGCTACGACATGAACACCGGCAAGCTCAACTGGAAGAAGCCGTTCGGCCAGGTCCAGAAATGGGGCTTCTACATGCCGGAAAGCTGGGGCTCGATCACCATCGGCGGGCCGGCCGTGACCAAGTCGGGCCTGATCTTCATCGGCGCTTCGATGGACAGCCGCGTGCGGGCCATCGATACCCGCACCGGCGATGTTCTGTGGAAGCACATCGTGGATGCGCCGGCGGTGTCGCAGCCGGCCATCTATACCTACAAGGGCAAGCAGTATGTGGTGTTCGCGGTCGGCGGCAACGGCATCCTGACGCCCCGCCTGGCCGATCAGCTGGTGGCTTTCGCGCTGCCGAACTGAACAAAGCCTGTCATCTGAAAAAAGCGCCCGCCGGGAAACCGGCGGGCGTTTTTGCTTTTGCTGAAGCTGGGCTTGCGCCATGCTGGTCCCAACAAAACAAGGTCTGGGAGGACGCTATGGACTTGCGCAAACGGGATTTTCTGGCCGGCCTGGGTCTTACCGCCGCCGGCATTACGCAGGCCGTGGCGCAAGCTGCGCCCAAGGGCAAAGACCTGGGCGCGGTGGCGCCGCCGCCGCCGCGCAAGATTCCCCATCGCAAGGTGACGACCAAAAACATCTTCAAGGTGCCGACCGGCTATCCCAACGGCGTCGCCGTGACGTCCGAAGGCGTGTGGGTCGCCGAACAGAAGGCCGCCGGTTACGGCCAGAGCGGCAAGCATGAAAAGGAAGCGGCCTGGCTGTTCGACTGGAACGGCAAGAAGCTCAAGACCGTGATGACCGACAGCTACAACACGTCGGGTTTCGCGGTGGGCAATGGCCATCTCTGGATGGGCGCCAATGGCGGTCCGCAGGGCATCTACGAAGTCGACATGAACGGCAAGACCGTTTCGCATCGCCAGATTCCGCTGGGCCAGCCGACCAATGGTTCGGGCTGCCATGGCCTGACATGGGCCAATGGCAAGCTGTGGATCGTGTCCAACCGGCTGCGGGGAATCTTGCGGGTGGATCCCAAGACCTGGGCGCCGGAATTCATGATCCCCTTCACCGCCTCGCGCTGGCATGGCTCGGCCTGGGACAGCAGCCATCCTGGCGGCGCCATGTGGATGGTGACCGGCACCTCCGAAATCAACCGCTACATCCGCCAGGCCGACGGCAAGTTGCATCACACCACCACCTGCGGGCTGGTCAAATATGACGCTACAACCGGCCAGGTGCTGGAGACGGCGGAATTCCTGGACGGCACCGCTGACGCCCACGGGTTGTACATGCACAATGGCAAGTTGATTTCCTGCGACGCGGGCGTCGGTCCGCCCGGCTTCGAGGGCACCGGCAGCCCCGCCGCGGGCTATGTTTTCGAGATCGTTTTCGTCTGAGGCTTGCCAAGCGCGGGGTGCGGAACCATTGTCCTGCCCGGAAAGGCAGGCAATGGCTGGTCCTCGCGATACAGACGCCGGAAGGCTGGACGAATGGTCGCCGCGGCTTTTGAAGTCGCGCCTCTACCAGCGTCTGCTGGTCGACATCATCATCGGCGCGCTGGCCCCGGGCGAACAGCTCGACGAGAACGCGCTGGCCAAACGCTATGGCGGCGGGCTGGCCGGCATCCGCGAGGCGCTGGCGCGCCTGGCGCTGGAGGGGCTGGTGGTGCGCCGCGCCCGTGTCGGCACCTCGGTGGCGCCGCTCGACCTGATGGGTGCGCGCGAGGCCTTTGAGGCGCGTTGCCTGATCGAAGTGCAATGCGCGGGACTGGCCGCCGCCCATGCCAGCGAAGCGCAAATCGCCGCCATCCGCGCCACGCTCGCAGATGGCGAACAGGCCGTGGCCGACAATGACTCCGCCGCGCTGGCCGCGATGGACGAGGCATTTCATGTCGCCGTCGCCGCCGCCAGCGGCAACCGCGCGCTGGCCAAGATGGTGGTGACCCTGCATCACCAGACCGCGCGCTACTGGCTTTACGCCATGCAAGGCCCCGCCAATGACGACAGCTATACCGCGCTGAACGAGCATCGTGCTTTGGCCGACGCCATCGCCAGCCACGACGTGGCGCGTGCCCGTGCCGAGATGCTCAAGGTTCTGGGCGACTTTCCCGCCGAGATGAAGCGGACGCTGGAAGGTCGCTAAGTGGGGGAAGGCAGATGAACCGGGCCTGGCTGACGCTGGCGCTGATGAGCGCGCTGTTCTTCGTGATCACCGCCGCCACTTTCACGAGCCTGGGCGTGGTGCTGCCGGCGATGGTGGCGGAACTGGGCTGGACCTGGACCGAGGCCGGCACCGGCTTCGGCCTGCTGGCAATCTTCTGCGGCATCACCAGCACCGTGCCAGCGGTGCTGATCCGCCGCTTCGGCGTGCGCGCCTGTCTTCTGGCGGGCTCCGGCGTAATGGCGCTGGCGTTCCTCTGCTTCGCGCAGGCCCACAGCGTCATCACCTATTTCATCGGCGCGTCCCTGGCCGGCCTGGGCTTTACGCTGCTGGCGACGGTGCCGGGCACCTATCTGCTGTCGCGCCTGTTCGCGCGTCCATCCTTTGCCTTCGGACTCTATTTCACGCTGGGCGGGCTGGGCGGGGTTGCCGGGCCGCTGCTCTATTTCGCGGTGATGGGCGTGACCGGGCACTGGCGCAGCTATTGGCTGGTGGCCGGCATTCTGGTGGTGCTGACGGGCATTATCGCGGCGCTGCTGGTGGACAGCCGGACCGATGTGGGTGCCGCCGCGGAATCCGATCCCGCGATTTCCATCGAAAGCTGGGACCTGCGCGCCGCATTGCAGACGCCGCAATTCTGGATTCTGGCCGCCGCCTACAGCGCCTTTCTGGTCTGCGGCATCACCGCCAATTCGGTTTCGGTGGCGCATCTGACGCAGGTCGGCGTGGCGGCGGTGACAGCCGGCAGCATGATGAGCCTGGAGGCGCTGCTCAACGCGGGCGCGCGGCTGGCCGGCGGCATCCTGATCCGCTTTGTCAGTGCGCGGCTGCTGCTGGCCATCGGGCTGGGCTGCCTGATGGTTGGGCTGCTGGCGCTGGGCGTGGCGAAGGACATGCCGATGATGCTGGTCTATGCCACCGGCGTGGGGATCGGCTATGGCCTGACTTTCTTTGCCTCCACCATCCTGCTTCTGGATTATTTTGGCCGCCGTCCCTATCTGGAACTGTTCGCCACCGTGAACCTGATCTCGACGGTGGGCGCGGTGGCGCCGGCGCTGGCGGGCTTCACCCGCGACCAGACCGGCGGCTTTGTGCCCTTCTTCATCGCGCTGGTAGTGCTGACCGGGCTGGTGACGCTGGCGGTGGTAATGATGCGCCCGCCCTCCCGGAGGCCGGCATGAAGGAGATTGGCGTCTTTCTTCCGGTGGCGCCGCGAAACGCGCGTAAGCGCGTTTGCCATCAAATAACGTTGGCGACATGAATACAGCCAAAGAATTTGGTGTTTTCTTGCCTGTCGCCAACGGCGGATGGATTGTCAGCCGCACCACGCCGGTGCTGGACGGCGGTTGGCAGCAGAATCGCGATGCGGCGCTGCTGGCCGAATCCGAAGGCTTCGATTTCGTGATGGCGATGGGCAAGTGGCGCGGCTTTGGCGGCGACACGTCCCATTGGGGCACCTCGCTCGAAGCGGTCACCATGATGGCGGGCATCGCCGCCGTCACCAGCAAGGTGAAAATCTGGACGACGCTGCACGCCATCCTGCACAACCCCGCGGTGGCAGCGAAGATGATCGCCACGCTCGATCATATTTCCGGCGGACGCGCCGGGCTGAACATTGTGGCGGGCGCCTATCGCGGCGAGTTCGAACAGATGGATGCCTGGGATGAAAACCTCTCCCATGACGCGCGGTATGACCTGACCGAGGAGTGGACCCGGCTGGTCAAGCGGCTTTGGACCGAGCCCAGCGTCAGCCTGGACGGCAAGCATTTCACCTTCAAGGACTGCGTCAGCGAGCCCAAGCCGCTGCATCCGCCCTTCCTGATCTGCGCCGGCATGTCGGCGCGGGGCTTCGAATTCTCGGTGCGCGAATGCGACGGCTGCTTTATCGGCGGCAGTGATGCGGCCGAAACCCGCGCAGCTTCGCTGCGCGCCAAGGCTCTGGCCAAACAGTTGGGCAAGACCATCAAGACCTATTGCATGATGACGGTGATCACAGCCGAGACGGATGCGCAGGCGCAAGGCCGCGCGCAGACCTATCGCGAAGGCCTGGACGCGGGCGCGGTCCGGGGCATGCTGGAAAGCTATGGCCTTTCGGGCAATGCCATGACCGAGCGGGCACAGAACGCCTTCATGACCCAGACGGTGGTGGGATCGCCCGACACTTGCGCCTCCCAGATCGAACAGTTCCTGCGGGACTGCGAGATTGACGGACTGATGTTCATCTTCGACGACTATCAGAACGGTTTGCGCGTTACCGGGCGAGACATTCTCCCAAGCCTGCGCAGAGCCTTTGCATGACCGACAAGGATCCCGCCCTGAAGCCCGAATGGGTCGCGCCCCCTCGCACCGCGCTGGTGCTGATCGACATGCAGGTGGATTTCGGCGCTTCCGATGGCGAGATGGCCCGGCGCGGCGCCGATGTGAAATCGGCACAGGCGGCGGCGGCCCGGGCCGAGGCGCTGGCGGCGGCGGCGCGCGGGGCAGGGGTTCGCACCGTCTTTGTCCGGCTGCTGACGCAGCCCGGCAGTGAAGGTCCGATAGCGCGCGAGGCGAAGGCGCGGCACGACAAGGACGAACCCGATCTGTGCGTCCAGGGGAGCCATGGCGCGGAGTTCATCGGCCCGCAGCCGATGCCCGGCGACGCCGTGATTTCCAAGACCCATTTCAGCGCCTTTGCCCGCACCGGACTGGCCGAACAGCTCCACGCCCAGAAGGTCGACACGCTGGTGCTGGCGGGACTGACCACTGAGTGCTGTGTGGCGTCCTCGGCCTGGGATGCGTTCGAGCGCGACTTCCATATCTTCATCGCCTCCGATGCCTGCGCGGCGTATGAGGACGATCTCCATCAAGGTGCGCTCAAGGCCTTGCAAATGAGCGGCGCGATCCTCGGCACCACCGCCGAATTCGCTCAAGCCTGGAAAAATAACAATTAAATCAACGAGATAATTCTGCGACCGCCCGTCACGCTGGTCAATCTATGTAAAATGTTACATGACATTTTCAGATGAACACCCGCCTGACGATAAGCTTTGCCTTGCTGGCCGCCGCCTGCTGGGCGCCGCCCGCCCTCGCGCAGGACGTCGAGTCCGTCACCGTCACGGAAGACGTGGTGCGGCTGCTGCAGGCCGGTGCCAACAGCGCCGCCTTTGGCCTCACCAAGCCGCTACTGCAAACCCCGCGCGCCGTCACCCTGATCAGCGACGCCACCATCGCGCGCTACGGCGTCGAAGGCCTGGACGATCTCACCGCCATCACGCCCAGCGCCTACACCGCCAGCTTCTATGGGGTCGAAGGCGCGCTCAGCCTGCGCGGCACGCTGGCGGAAAACTATTTCCGCGGCTTCAAGCGCGCGGAAAATCGCGGCACCTATTCCACGCCGCTGGCCAATGCGGCGGGCCTCGAGATCCTGCGCGGGCCGCCATCGCCCATCTATGGCGCGGGCAAGGTGGGCGGGCTGGTCAACTTCCTGCCCAAGACGGCGGGCGCCAACGATGCCTTTGGCGGCGAAGTCAGCGTCAGCTATGGCAGCTATTCCAAGCGCACCCTCACCGGACAGATCAACGCGCCGGTCACGCTGGGCAACGCTTCCGGCGGCCTCCATGCCTATGGCGAGATCGACGACTCCTACAGCTTCTATCGCGGCCTGCATCCCAGCCATCAGTTGCTGGAACTGTCCGGCACGCTGAACGCGGGCGACTGGCGGCTGTCGGCGGATTACATGGTCTTCCATTCCAATGGCCAGGTGCAGACGCCGGGCTGGAACCGGTTGACCCAGAACCTGATCGACAACGGCGCCTACATCACCGGCCGCGACACGTCGCTGACCGATGCCGACGGCAATGGCCGCCTGACGCTCAATGAACTGGGCGGCAATCCGTATTTCTTCGATCCGGGCTTCAAGGCGCTGGCCTGTGTCGGCTGCACCGATGCGGCGCACCGGTTGGATGCGGGCTTCGGCACCACCCAGCTTGACCCGCGCACCGTCTATATCGCCAGGAAGGTGGATTTCTCCAACACCAACACCCACACCGCGCTGCTGGAAGCTGCCCGCCCGCTGGGCGACGGCACGCTGCGGCTGCAACTGTTCGGCGACACGCTGGCCAATGACCGCTTCGTCTCCTACGGCTTTCCCGGTTCCTATCGCACCCAGATCGGTGAGGCGCGGCTGCGCTATGACTGGGCGCGCGACTTCGGCGCGGTGAAAACCCAGACCGTGGCGGGCCTGTCCTATCGCTATGTCCATGCCATCGGCCGCGAAAGCTTCAACAGCGGCGTCATCGCGCTGGATCGCCGCGACATCAGCCAGGGGGCGGCTGCCAACGACATTATCGACTCGCCGTTCAACATCGATCCGCCGGGCAGCGTCGGGCTGGGATGGGAAAACAACGTCCATACCAACACCAGTAATGGCGGCGCCTTCATCACCAGCAATGCGGTGTGGAACAGTTTCGACCTGACGCTGGGCGGCCGCTACGACGCCTATAACGTCCGGTCCACCGACTCCGGCGTGCTGGCTTACGCGCCGCCGCAAGGGCGCGGCAATGCCGGACGCTTCACTTATTCCGCCAGCCTGGCCTACACCACGCCCTGGGGCCTGGTGCCCTATGTCACCACCGCCAAGAATTCGGCGGTCGAGATCGGCCAGGCCAGCCAGGTCTCGACCAGTCTTCTGGCCAGTCGCGGGTGGCTGTCCAATTCGTTCCTCAACGAAGTCGGCGTGAAATTCAGCCTGCTGGACGATCACCTGCAGGGCAGCCTGGACTGGTATGTCCAGAACCGCACCCGGCTGCAGCAGGGCGGCGGCGTGGTCAATGTCGTGGGCACCCGCGCCAAGGGCGCTGAGCTGGAACTGCGCTATGTTGTGAGCGCCAATATCAGCCTGACCCTGGCCGCCAGCCAGCAGCACACCACCATCAAGGGACCGGACCGCAGCTTTGCCTATCTGCCGGCGCGCAGCTTCGGCATCTCGCCGCAGGACGGGTTCGGCGGCGGCTACATGGTGTTCGATTTCTCGACCCTGCCGGGCAAGGGCGGGGACTATGAAGACACGCTGCTACCCCATGCCGTGGTCAGTCCCTATGTCACCTACACCAGTGACCGGCAGGACTGGGGCGTTTGGGGCGCCAGCCTGGGCGGCACCTATGTCGGCAAGACGCGGCAGACCGTGCCGGGTCCGATCGTCTATCCCTCCTATGTGACGGTGAACGCCTCGGCTTTCGCGCAATGGGATGCGTGGGAGGCCACGGTGAATGTGAACAACCTGGCCGATGCCCGCTATTTCACCCCCAACGCCGACACCTACGCCAATCTTGGCGCCCTGCCGGGACTGGGGCGGATGTGGAAGCTGACCGTGAAGCGGCTGTTCTAGCGGCGGCGGCGGTTCGAATAGGCAAACTACTCACCGTTTTGTCATCGCCCCGAAGCGATTCGCGCCTGCCCTTGGCTTAGGATTTCGCCAAACGAATCTGGGGCCTTGGATGAACAAGAATCAGCGGCTTTTGCTCATGGCCGGTGGCGCGGTTGCCGCCGTGCTGGTCATGGTGCTCGCGGCGGTCTGGCTGCTGGGCGCGCGCGGCGGCGATCCCGATGCCGGCATGTTCGCCCGGCTGCAGAACGGTCTGAGCAACGTCACCAGCACGATGACATCGGCGCAACCCGAAGCGGCGCGCGACTTCGCTTTCCGCCGCCTGGATATCGACGTTTCCAAGGCCCAGCCCGAAGCCTGCCTGGTCTTCACCCGCGCCCTCGACGCCAGCGGCAAGACCCGGTACGAGGATTATCTCACCCTCGATCCGGTGGTGCGCATCGCCACCCGCGTGGTCGATACGCGGCTGTGCCTGTCGGGCCTGGCCTTCGACAAGACCTACAACGTCACCCTCAAGACCGGTTTCCCTGCCGCCAGCGGCGAAAAGCTGGCGTCGGAAGAAACCGTGCCGGTCGAGCTGCGCGACAAGCCTTCGCTAGTGCGTTTCTCCGGCGGCATCATCCTGCCGCGTGACAATCTGGCGGGCGTGCCGGTCACCACCGTCAATATCGACCGGCTGGCGGTGAAGATCATCCGCGTCGGCGACCGTCTGCTCTCCCAGATCGAAACCGGGTTGGTGGACCAGACCACGCTTTATTCCTGGGACAGCAAGCAGCTCGAGAACAACCAGGGCGCGCTGGTGTGGCAGGGCAGCATGGGGATCGACAATGTGAAGAATGACAGCGTGGTGACGCTGATACCGATCCGCGACCTTTTAAAGAACCGCAAGCCCGGCGCCTATGTGCTGATCGCCCAGGACGCCGCCAAGAAACCCGCCAACGAGGAAGAATACAGCAGCGAACAGCTGGCGATGCAGTGGGTGGTGGATTCCGACATCGCCCTGACCAGCTTCACCAGCGCCAATGTGGCGTCGGGTTCGGGCCTCAGCGTCTTCGCCCGTTCCTACAACCGCGCCACGCCGATCTCCGGTGTGCGCATGACCCTGATCGCCCGCAACAACAACCAGCTTGCCTCCGTCACCACCGACGGCAATGGCCGCGCCGATTTCGATTCCGGCCTGCTGCGCGCCACCGGCGGCGACGAGCCGGTGATGGTGATGGCCTATGGCCGCGAAGGTGATTTCAGTTTCCTCGACCTGCGCCGCTCGGCCTTCGATCTCACCGATCGCGGCGTCGGCGGACGGGCCTCGCCCGGTCCAGTGGATGCGTATCTCTATACCGAGCGCGGCATCTATCGCCCCGGCGAAACCGTCTATGCGATGGCGATGCTGCGCGACCGCATCGGCGCCGCCGTCACCGCGCCGATGACGCTGGTGGCCCAGCGCCCCGACGGGCTGGAAGTAGGCCGTATCACCGTGGCCGGCGACAAGCTGGCCGCCGGCAGCGCCCAATGGACCTTGCCCCTGTCGCAAAGTGCGCCGCATGGCCGCTGGCAGATCGCCGCCTATATCGATCCCAAGGCGCCGGCGGTGGGCCGGGTGCAGTTCGATGTCGCCGACTTCGTGCCCCAGCGGTTGAAAGTGACGTTGAGCGCGCTGGACAAGAGCATCAAGCCGGGCGGCGATTTCCGCGTGCGGGCCGACAGCCAGTTCCTCTATGGCGCCCCGGCCTCGAACCTCAGCGGCGATGGCGAAGCCACCATCAGCGCCGACAGTAATCCCTATCCGCAGTTCCGCGGCTTCCAGTTCGGCCGGGTGGACGATACCTTCGCGGAGACCAAGGTCAGCCTGACGGTTCCCAATACCGACGCGGCGGGCATCACCACCATCACCGGCAATACCGGGGCGCTGGCCGACACCACCCTGTCGCTGAAAGCCGCCGTGCGCATTTCCATTCACGAGCCGGGCGGGCGCACCACCGACCGTTCCATCGACATTCCCATACGCACCCATGATGTCGCCATCGGCATCCGCCCGGTGTTCGAAGGCGGCTCGGTGCCGGAAAATGCCAGCGCCGGGTTCGAGGTCGTCGCCCTGGACGCGGAGGGCAAGCGCATCGCGCTGTCCGGTTTGACGTTCTCCTGGGTGCGCGAGGACACCACGTACCAATGGTTCCAGACCAATGGCGAATGGCGCTACCAGCCCACCACCCGTGACCGGCTGATCACCAGCGGCGGCACGAGCGTTGCAGGCAACGCGCCCGCACGTCTGGACCAGGCGCTGCCCTATGGCACCTATCGGCTGACGATCAGCGATCCGAAATCCGGTGCGGCATCTTCCGTGCGCTTCTATTCCGGCTGGTCGGCCTCGAGCGCCGGCGACCGGCCCGACCGTATTCCCGTCGCCGCCGACAAGCCATCCTATGCGCCTGGCTCGGTGGCGCGGGTGCGCATCAAGCCCGACGCCAGCGGCAAGGCGCTGGTGGTGGTGGCGGGCGACCGCGTCTTCTCGTCCCGCCTGATCGATACGCCGGCGGGCGGCACCACGGTCGACATCCCGGTGTCTGCCGAATGGGGGGCGGGCGCTTATGTGCTGGTGACGGCGTTCCGTCCCCTAGGCAACGTCAAAGGCCGCGAACCGGTGCGCAGCATCGGCCTGGCCTGGCTGGGCGTGGACAATGCGCCCCGCACCCTGAACATCGCCATCGGCGGCGGCGAGAAAATCCGCCCGCGCCAGAAGGTGATCCTGCCGCTGACCATCAAGGGGCTGGGCAATGAAGAAGCTTTCGTCACGCTGGCGGCGGTGGACGAGGGCATACTGCAGCTCACCGATTTCAAGTCGCCCGATCCGGTCAGCCATTATTTCGGCAAGCGGCGCCTGGGCGTGTTGATGCGCGACGATTACGGCCGGCTGATCCGCGCCGAGCGCGGCGCGGTCGGCGCGATGCGCGAAGGCGGCGACGGCTTTGGCGGGCGCAGCCTGTCGGTGGTGCCGCAGCGCACGGTGGCGCTGTTCTCCGGCATCGTGAAGCTGAACGCCAACGGCACCGCCAATATCGCGCTGGATATTCCCGACTTTAACGGCAGCCTGCGGCTGATGGCGGTGGCCTGGAGCGCCGACAAGCTGGGCCATGCCGACCGCATGCTGATCGTGCGCGATCCAGTGGTGGCCGATCTGGTCCTGCCGCGCTTCCTGGCGCCCGGCGATGCCATCGGCGCGGCGCTCAACCTCGACAATGTCGAGGGCGCGGCCGGCAGCTACACCGCCACCATCCGCACCCGCGGGCCGGTGTCGCTGGCGTCCGGCAGCCAGACGGTGCTGACCCAGAGCCTGAACCGCAAGCAGCGCGTTCTGGTCCCCGTGCAATTGCGCGGCGCAGGTCTGGGCATCGCCAACATCACTTTGGATGTGACCGGTCCGGGTGGCTTCAAGGTCAGCCATGGCTGGCCTATCCAGGTGCGGGCCTCGCAACTGGATGTGTCGCGCGAAGAAGAACTGCCCCTGCCGGCTGATGGCAGCTACACCGCAAACCGCGCCATTATTTCCGACCTGGTGGGGTCCACCGCCAGCGCAACCATCAGCGTCTCGGCGGCGCACAGCTATAACAATGTAGCGGGCCTCTTGAAGTGGCTGGACAAGTATCCCTATGGCTGCCTGGAACAGACCGTCAGCCGCGCCCAGCCGCTGCTGCTGTTCAATGATGTCGCCGATCTGGCCGGGCTGCCGCGCGACAATGCGCTGCGTCCGCGTGTCCAGCAGGCGATCGACCAGGTGCTGGACATGCAGAACTATGCCGGCAATTTCGGCATGTGGGGACCGGGCAGGGAGGCCGATGCCTTCCTCAGCGTCTATGCCTTGGACTTCCTCTATCAGGCCAAGGCCCGCAATTACGTGGTCGGCAATGATGCGCTGACCCGCGGCACCAACTGGCTGAAGACGTCCGGCGCATCCGAA
>JAZKDV010000004.1:30035-30606 GCA_040387395.1 Pseudomonadota bacterium
CCGCCGCAGCACGACGCCTGTCGTCGCCTGCGGGGCAGCGACGATCTCACCCGCGCCTATGCTTTCTATGTACTGGCCCAGCAGGGCCAGGCCAATGTCTCCGACCTGCGCTACTTCAGCGACACCAAGGTGGCGGCGATGCGCTCAGCCCTGGCGGCGGCGCTGACCGGCGCGGCGGCGGCGCAGGTGGGCGACCGCGCGCGCGCCGAGGTTGGCTTCCGCAAGGCGCGTGACCTGATCGCCGCCGCCAACCCGGCCAGCTATCCGCATGATGTCTATGGCTCGCTGCTGCGCGACCTGTCGGGCGCGCTGGCGCTGGCGGCGGAAAATGGCAAGGCCGACCTGGTGCCGCAGTTCCTCGACAAGACCAAAACGCTCAGCAGCAAGATCGAAGACACCACCACCCAGGAAAAGGGCTGGATGCTGCGCGCCGCCTATGCGCTGACCCGCCAGAAGCTGCCGCTGAACGTCACCGTCAATGGCGCGCCCGCCGCGCCCCGCGCCGGCGCGGTGCGGCTGACCCCGACCCTGGCGCAGCTCGATGCCGGCGTGACGTTCGCCAATCGCGGCA
>JAZKDV010000005.1:0-27283 GCA_040387395.1 Pseudomonadota bacterium
TGCCGATGGTTGATGGGCGGCTGACAGTGGAGCGGCAGGGCGAGCGTTATGTCGCTGCCTATAACCAGAAGCCGCTATTTTCGGGGACTCAAGAAAAAGGCGCGCTGCGCCTGGCCTGCAGTGACGGCGGCAAGCCCTGCGGGGAATTCGTGCTGCGGCTGTCGGCAGGCCGGCTGACCGGCAGCGGCACCTTGCAGGATCTGCCCGTCACCCTGGAAGGCAAGCGCCCGACGCCCCGGCCGGCGGCGCCGAGGGTTCACGAATTTGACCCGCAGAATTTCTATACTTTTTTCTCCGGCGCGATTGCACCGGCTTTGCACATAGCCCCCGGCGACAGCGTGAAGACGCACACCCTCGACAGCCGCGGGTTCGATCGTGACCGCAAGCCCCGGGCGCCGCGCGGCAATCCCCAGACGGGCCCCTTCTATGTCGAAGGCGCCATGCCCGGCGACACGCTGGTGGTGCGGCTGGACCGGATACGCACCAACCGGGACACCGCCTATCAAAGCAATCTTCTGTCCAGCAACGCGCTGGAGGCCGGCGCGATACGCGACCTGGCCAGGCATGAAAGCGGCTTCACCCAGTGGAAAATCGATGCCGCGGCGGGCGTCGCCACCATCATCGATCCCACCGCCAAGCTGGCGGGTTACAAGGTCAAGCTGGACCCCATGCTGGGCGGCGTCGGCGTCGCGCCGCCGCGCGATGAGGTGTTTGTCAGCGGCCGCCTGGGCGCCTATGGCGGCAATCTGGATACCCCGCAGATGCGCGAGGGCGCGACGGTTTACCTGCCGGTGTTTCAGCCCGGCGCACTGCTGTTCATCGGCGACGGGCATGCCCAGCAGGGCGATGGCGAACTGCCGGGACAGGGGCTGGAAACCTCGATGGACGTGCAGTTTACCGTCGATGTCATTCCCGGCCAGGCCGGCGGCCATCCCCGGGTCGAGAATGCGCAGTTCGTGATGATCATGGGCACCGGCGTCACCCTGGATGCCGCCATGCGCACCGCCACCACGGAAATGAGCCGTTGGCTGGCATCGACCTATCAGTTGACGCCGCAGGAGATCGCGCCCGTTCTGGGCACCGCCATGCAGTACGAAATCGCCGAAGTGGTGGATTCGGAATACAATGTGGTGGCCAAGCTGCGCAAAGACACCCTCAGCCAGATCCGCAAATAAAAACCGCCGGCCCATGCTTTCGCACAGGCCAGCGGCGATACTTTCACACCATTACTGGCGCGCGTCGGCCACCTGGGCGGGAGCCGTTTCGTTCTTCACCTGCTTGTCCGGGGCAGGCTTGGCAGCGGGCTCGGGCGGCTTGACGGGCTCGGGCTCGTCATCCTCGAGCGTATTGTTCCGCCCGCGCTTCAGGATCGCGTCTTCGTTGGCATAGCGCGGACGATCCAGGACCTTCAGGAAGAAATCCTTGCTGGGCAGGTCGTCGATATTGCGCTCCATGGCCGGGAATGCGCCCTGTGAGGTGCCCGGCGGCACGCCCTGGACGATCTTGGTCTTGCTGGACTTGATGGTGGCCTCGCGGATTGCCAGGAAGGCGCCCTTGCGGCGCTCTTCCGCCTGGATGATCGTCACGCCGACGGGCTTGGCCGAATCCACCACATAGGCCGGCATGGCGGTGATGCGATAGGTGGACGAGATGCCCATCTTCTCGCCGGTCTTGGGGTCGGCCATGCCGTCAGCGTTGCGCTTGAGGGCATAGTAAAGCGCCACGCCGTCTTCATGCTCGCGGATGCCCTGCTGACCACCGTCCTGGGCGAAGGTGTTTTCGGTGTAGAGCTTGCGCCAGTCGCGATAGCCGCCGATCAGGCCCTTGGCATTGCCGTCGGGCGCGATCTCAAGCCGGATCTTGCCCTTGCGGAAATCGGCGTCGCCGGAATGGTCATAGAACCAGGCGATGCGGGGGGCGTGCAGTTCCTCGACCTGTTCGGTCTCGACCACGCCATTGCGGATCCTGGCTTTCAGCTTGGTGTATTGCTCGCTCTTGACGATGCGGTAGGAATAGTCCGCCGCCACGTCGCCGCGGGCATTCTTGGTGATCTTGTCCGGCGAATAACCGATTTCGACAACCGCATTGTCGTCATTCATCGGGTCCTTGTTGCCGGACACCCGGATCACCATGGTGTAAAGGCCGCCCTGCATCTTGTCATTGGCGCGCAGATGCAGCGTGGCGTTGCCATTGCCGCGCCAGGGCGCGTCGCAACCCCAGGCGCGGTACAGCGCATGGTCGATGCCCTTCTCGCCGTCCTCGGCCACGAAGTCGCCGGTGTTGGGATTGTTGTCCAGGTTGAAGCCGGTGGCGATCTTGCCGGTCACTTCGGGCTGGCCGGGATCTTCCGCCGCCCAGGGATTCACATAGGTCTCGATGCCCCGCTTCCAGGCGCGATAGGTGATGGCGCGGTTCCAGATATGAAAGCGCGTCAGCACCGGTGCCTTCACATTTTCCAGCCCCGGCGGACGGGAGACGGCTTCGATTTCATACTTGCTGCGGAACGGCTGCTTCAGCGCGGCTTCGGTGTTCTTGTCATTGGCGAAATGCACGCTGCTGCCATGCACGCAATCCGAACCCGGCTCGATCTCGTTGCCGCGTTCAAATCCGGCGCGGCCGCCATAGCGGAAGGCATATTCATACGTGGCGACGACAAACCCGCGCTCCCAGGGGGCGGCGGATACCGGCTGGACCATCGCGGTGAGCGAGGCGGCAGCAACCGAGCAAAGCAGGAAATGCTTGTGAGAGATCATCATGGTCACCTCTTCTGAAACCAGGCTGGGCCGACGGTCGGCGAAGCGCCAGTCGTTATTCTATCACCGAACGGGGTGGCCTTAAACGGCCACCCCTAAGCTACTGAATCAACTCAGGTAACAATCACGGTGCCGATCATGCCCATGGCCTCGTGCATCTTGCAGATATACTTGTAGGTGCCCTTCGCCGTGAAGGTATGGCTGAAGGTGGCGTCCTGCGCCATGTCGCCGGAATCGAACGGCTTGACGCCGGCGGGCAGCGCCACATTTTCGGGCTTTACCGCCAGGCTGGGATCGAAGGTCACGCTGTGCAGCACCACGGCGGGATTGGTCCAGTTCACCGTGTCGCCCGCAGCGATCGTGACGGAGGCCGGGAGGAAAACCATTTTTCCGCGCCCCATGGAAACTTCGACGGTCTTGGCTTGCGCCAGGGCCGGCAGGGCTGTGACGGTCAGGCCGAACCCGGCGAGCATTTGGGCGGCGGCGCGGCGATGCATTGGCATGATGTGTTCCTTGCAGTGGTTATTCCGGCGGGGAAACCTGGTTGATGAGAAGATCGGACAAAGCCGAGGCTTCGAAGCCCAGCGGATTGTTGCCGTCCATGATGCCCTTGCGCACCACGATGTCGGCGCTGGCTTCAAACTCGGTCACGGTCTTGGGGTCCTTGCCGGTGGCGAAGAAAGCCGCGCCGGAAAAGGGACTCCAGGTGCTCCAGGCGGCACCGCCGGTCTTGTAGCGCCAGACGGGCCGCCAATAGGCCATGCGGAAACTGTAGCGCTTGCCCGCGCGCGCCGGATCGTCGTTCACCGGTTCAGGCCCGGCATCGCCCTTCTGGCGGCCTTCCACCAGGGTGAACCAGGTACCCTTCTGCGCCAGAGTCAGTTCGGCGGCGCGCCAGGCGAGATATTTTTCGACCGCCTCGCGCGAGGTGAAGGTCTTGCCCGTCACCGTCAGGCGGAAGCGGGTGGGATTGACCGTCTGCTGGGAATAGACACCCGCCTTGGGGGCGGGGACCATCGGCAGAAGATCGGACGGCGGCGGCGTGGGCGTGACCGCCGAAGCCGGCGTTTGCGCCATGGCGGCCAGCGGCATCGCGCACAAGCCGATTGCCAAGCCGATTGCGAGCCCCAAGATCACACTGCGTTTCATCGTCTTCCCGCCTGTTTTGTTTTTTTGAAGAATAGCAGCCTTTAGTAGAAAAATCCCGTCGTGATCACCCACACCACGGTCGAAGCAATCGCAGCACCCAGCAGCAGCCGCCAGACCGGGGCTACCTGAAGTTCCTCGCCATGGACCTCCACCGCCTTGCGCTTGCCGGTGATCATGCTGGCGACCAGGTTCTGGCGCTTGTAGGCATAGTAGAAACTCACCGCCAGAAGATGCAGGGCGATGACCACCAGCAGCACGTCGAACAGGGTGCTGTGCCAGCGGGCAAACCGGCGGCCTTCGCGGAAATCCACATACATGGACAGAGGGCCGGAATAGAGCACGTCCATGTCCACCGCGAACAGGCCGGTTACGCCCACACAAGCGACCGCCGCCAGCAGCGCCAGCACGCTGATCGCCCCCAGCGCGTTATGGCCCAATGTGGCGGGGGTGTTGCGCAGGTGCAGGGTGCGCACATATTTGAAGACGGTCTGGGGCCCGCGCACGAAATTCACGAACTTGGCGGTCGAGGAGCCCACAAAGCCCCAATAGACGCGCATCATGACCACCCACAGCGCGACGTAACCGGCATAGTGGTGATATTCGAGGTCGCCGGTCTCGCCGGTGTACCAGCAGACCGCGATGGCCCCCACCAGCACCCAATGCATGATGCGGGTCGGGGAATCCCAGACACGCAGGATCCGCAGACTGGTGGCTGCCTTCTGATCCCCCCCGAGCTCCCCAGGCACGCTCATACAGATCCTTGCTGCTTATATCTTACTTCTCGGCGTCTTTTTCATAATCCGGCGAGCGGTAATCGTCGTGACAACCCTTGCAGGTCTTGCCCAGCGCAACCACCTGCGCCCGAAGCTCCGATGCATCCTTCTTGGCGAAGACCGCGGGGAGCTTGGCGGCCTCGGCGATCATGCCCCGGGCATGCTTGTTGAAATCGTCGCCCTTCTGCCAGATCGCGGGCAGCGCATAGGTCTTGGCGCCGGCTTCCGGGCCGCTGCCCTTGGGGAACCACTTCACGATAAAGGGGCTGCGCTCGTGCAGGACCTGGACGTTCGGCTGGATGACGTTGTCCCAGTCGGGGGACCGCCGCTTGAGTTCGTCGTCGATCTGCTTGAGGGCGCTTCCCATGTCACGCAGCTTTTCCTGGCGGGACTTGATCATGGCGACGTCCGCGGGTGCGGCCGTTACGATGGCGGTGGCGGTGATGGACAGAACAAGCGCAATGCCCGCAACGCGGGTAAAAAGAACAGACGACATAACGCAACAATCTCCGGGCGGGCGCGGGCGGCAGACAAGCCAGGCTGCCTGCAGTTATCCCTGGGGTGAACGACGAATTTAAGCGAGCAATTCGGTGAAGGGACTCTTGGTCTCCATCGAGTTCGCACCCCAGCTGTCGACGCTGACGCCCATCGCCTTCATGGCCGTCAGACCCACACGCGAGACCGTGCTGTTGTCGCCGGCGACGTGGAAGCCGCCCTTCATGCGGCCGCTGGCCAGGCCGGCAACCAGGATCGGCAGGCCGTCAACCGCATGGATCTTGGCGAAGCTCTGGTCGGTGTAGGCAAACACCAGGCTGTGATCCAGCAGGGTGCCGTCGCCTTCCTGAACGCGGTCCAGCTCCTTCAGCATCATGGCGAACAGTTCCATGCTGTGGACGTTGTACTGGGCGACACGCGGCTGATAGCCCAGGATCGGATCGATCGGCTCTTCATGCGTGGACTGGTGGTAGCCCAGCGAGTCGCCGGGGATGAAGATCTGCGAACCCGGCTCGGAAATGCTGAGGTTGAACACGCGGGTCTGGTCGGTGGCCAGCGCAATGGCGCCCAGCTTGGACATCAGCGGCACATTCTTGCGGATGTTGGGCAGCGCATTGTTCACGACCAGGTCGTGTTCAGGGGCAGACGGGATCGCGACCTTGGCGGTGAGTTCGGGGCGCTGCAGCTGGGTGGCCATCTGCAGTTCGACTTCACGCACCGAGGTGAAATACTGGTCCATGCGCGCCTTGTCGCTGGCGCCCAGATGCATCATGGCGCGCTTGCGGTCATCGGCCACCACCGACAGCACGCTCTGCTGCACCATGATGGAGGGATCGGGTTTCCAGTTGGGCGCATTGGGGTCCTGGAAGCCGGGTCCGAACAGGCGGGTGTAGAGGCCCAGCGGCGAGGTTTCCGGAGGCAGGGTGTTGAGGCCACCCAGGCTGGAATAGCTTTCCTTGGCATTGCCCGAAGCGGCGGCGGCCACCGACTTGTAGCGGGCGCCGCGGCTGATCACGTCGGCGACCTGCTGGTCGATCGTCTTGGAGTCGAACTGGCCCTGCTTGGTCGGCGAAATGCCGGTGGCGGCGGCGGCGACACCAGACCAGTGCTGATAGTTGGGATTGTCGTCGAACGGGATGCGCAGGCCGCTGAACACGTTCAGCTTGGCCTTGTAGGCCTCAAGCGGCTTGAGCTGCACGGTCGTCTCGTAATTCTGGCCGGCCGTCTTGGGCACCCAGAGCTGCTTGGTCAGGCCGCAGCCGAAGAAGAAGGTGTTGAAGCGGGTCGGGACTTTCTGTCCCGTCGCGGCCAACGCCTTGCCCTTGCTGTCCAGGAAGCAATCCAGGAACGGCACCATCATGGCGGTGGCCGAACCGTGGAACATGCCGCGAAGAAGAAATCTGCGATCCAATTTCATGATGTGGCTCCTGATATTGAGGGCTTATTCGGCTTTGGCATGGGCTTCCGGCAGGGAAGCGTTGAAGAATTTCGGGTCGGTGACCAGACCCTTGACCAGCGCGCGCAGGCGATAGCCCGACTTCTGGAAAGCATCCAGGCCACCCTTGAACGCGGCGGTTTCCACCTCTTCGCTGTTCAGGCCATTGGCGTAAGAATAGAGCTTGCGCGCAACGCAGGATGGGAATTTCGGGCTGCTGTACAGGAACTTGCCCAGGCCTTCGGCGCCGTGGAACGACTTGCCCGCCAGGGTGGCGGAGACGTCGATCATCTCGCCATTCTCCCGGTCGCGGCGGCCACCAATGGTGTCGAAACCTTCCAGCGACAGGCCGATCGGATCGACGGCGTTGTGGCACGAGGAGCAGGTCTTGTCGGCGGCATGGGCCATCAGACGCTCGCGCACCGTCTTGCGCGGTCCGGCGGTGTCATTGACCTCGGAGAAATCCACATTGTTGGGCGGAGTCGGCGTGGGTTCGCAGAGCAGGATCTCGTTCATCGCCACGCCGCGCTTGGTCGGCGAGGACCGGCCGGGATGCGAGAACATGGCCAGCATGCTGATCTGGGTCAGCAGGCCGCTGCGGCCCGATTCCGGGCCGAATTCGTGCGGCGCCCATTCGCCGTTGAACGAGAAGGGCACGCCATAGATCGAGGCCAGCGCGCGATTGATCTGGGTCTTGCGCGTGACCATCAGCTCGCGCATGTCGCCATTCTGGCGGAGCGCCAGATCGAGCGTCGAGCGCAGGGTTTCTTCCTGCGCCGCGGCGGCCATGGGACCGGCCCATTTGGGATAGAAGGAGCTGTCCTTGGAAACGTTGGCAAAGGTTTCCAGCATCAGCATGTCGGTGAAGAAGGCGCGCATGCCCTCTTCCAGGCGCGGCGAGGCCATCAGGCGGTCAACCTGCTTTTCCAGACCGGCGGGCGTGTTCAGATCACCACTCTCGGCCGATTTCAGCAGCTCGGCGTCGGGCGTGGTGTCCCACAGCAGATAGCTGAGGCGGGTGGCGCGGCTGTAGGTATCCAGCACATAGCCGCTCTTGTCGGCGGCCGGCACCGCGATCTCCTTGCGGAACAGGAATTCCGGCGACTGGAGCAAGGTCGCCATGCCATAGCGCAGGCCCGCGTAAAAATCGCCCGACGACTTGGCCATGGTGCGGGCGAGGCTGACGCGCGAGCGCAGCTCTTCGGCGGTGAGCGGGCGGCGGAAAAGCTGCAGGCCATAATGGCTGAGAACCTGCGACGCGCAGGCATCGTCCGGCGCCTTGTCGGATTTGGGCTGGCAGGAAATCAGCCGCTTGCGATGCGCTTCGCTGACCGCCTGGGTCGCAACGCTGTCAGCCATCTTGGAATAGGATTCAAAGCCGGCCGGGGTGATCGACAGGACCGCGGTACTGGCCGCGGTCAGGCCGCCGATGCGGATGCCCGGCTCGAAGGTGCCCTGGATCTGAATCTGCTTGCCGAGGATGTCGGCAATGGAATTGCGGTACTCGTTCTCGGTCAGGCGGCGAAGGCCCACGACCTGGCTGCCGCTGGCTTCCAGGGCGGCCGCGCCAACCCAGGCGCCGCAAGCTACGACCGATGCAAGAAGGAGGATGACCTTGGTGCGCACTGGATACTCTCCATGCCGGATTTACCAACGCGCTTTCACAGGCGCGCTTTTATTCTTATGTCACGCGACGCTATGCCCGATAATTAGTCAGCATTATTAGTCTCAACAGGCAGTTTTCACAACATCGGCCCCTGCCCGGTTCCCAAAATAGTCTGTGAATCCGGGCTTTTTGAGACATTTTGCGACATACGATGGCTTGGCCTCTGTGGCTTAAAAAGCGCGCTTTCGCGCCATTTCGCACCTGCAGCATTCCTACGTGCCGACTCACAAGGCCTGAAGTTCAGGCACGCCCTTCATGCGAGCGACGGCGTCCGTACAGCAAAGTAACGTTCACCCGGCGGTTGGTGTAGCCGCTCTGAAAGGCGATCCGGTCGGTTTCGTGGAACAGGTCGGAATCGAAGATCACGGCGCGGTTGGCGCGGTAGGGAATGGTGGTTGACCGCGCGCCGCTGCCGGCGAGGAAATCGCGTATCGCGGCCTCGTTGTCATTGTACTTCGCAAAATCCCAGTCGAGTGGCGCGGCGACATCCCAGATGACCAGCCCGCCCCGCTGCGCATCCAGATTGGCCTAGTCGGGCGTGATCCAGAAATTCACATTCACGGCGGCGAAGTCGGCGTGAATGTTGATGCCCTTGAGGGCGCTGCCATACTTCAACCCCCACAGATAGCGCAGATGGTGGGGGCCGAAAATGCCGCCATAGGTGCTGCGAAATTCGTCGGCGATCTGGGCCAGCAGCGGGCAGGCAAAGCCGTGCTCCGGAAGCGCGCCCAGATAGCCGCCGGCATAGGTTTTGCGCCATACCGTGGATTCCCAGCAAAAGCGGCGCAGGCCTTCCAGCGCCTCATGCGTCAGCAGATCGTCGATCACCACCACTTGCGGGCGCGCCGTGCGCCAGGTTTCGCAGATACCGTGGATGTTGTTGCCGGGATTGATCGCCGGCCCCGGCAGGCGCTCGCCCGCGCCAAGATGGAACCGCGCCATGCGCCGGCCGGGTTCACCATGACGGCCGATCAGATGCGCTTGCTGTTCGCGGTCATGCTGCTGCTTGTATGGCTGATCGGCGGAGGCGGGCGCACTGCCATACAGCAGCTGCGCATGGCGGCGGAACAGCTGCATGGCCTCGTCCGTCCGGTCGCACTCAAAAAGCACGAGGCCGAGATTGTTAAGCGCCGCGGCATGATCCAGCCATATCGCCAGCAGTTTTTCAAAGCATGCGGCCGCCTCCGCACAGCGTCCCAGGTCGCGCAGCAGAAGACCGCGGTTGAAAAGGATTTCCGGATTGCCGGGCTCCAGCCGTTCAGCCCTGTCACACAGGTCCAGCGCTTGGCCGGTGCGCCCCATATCCCGCAGGACGATGGCGCGGTTGTTCAGCGCTTCGCCATAGTCGGGCTCGAGCGCAAGCGCCGCGTCCAGGCTGGCCAGGGCGGCATCGGGACGCCCCAAGGCCCTCAGCACCATGCCTTGATGATTGAGGGCCTCCGCATGGGCGGGCCTGGCCACCAGCGCGCGCGCAAGGCTTGCAAGCGCTTCGACATGGCGTCCGGCGGCATGCAGGACAAGTCCGTAATGGGTGAGCGCCTCAGCGGCGTCTGGAGCGGTTTGCAGCGCGACGTCCAGAAAACCCAGCGCCTCGTCCACGCGGCCCTGCTGGAACCGCATGATTCCGATCAGGTGATTGGCGTCGAAATTGCGGGGCTCAATCGCGAGCACCGCGCAGTAGAGGCGATCTGCTTGCGTGAGATTGCCGGACCGTTGCGCATTCAGGGCCTGGTGAAGAAGCTCCTGCAACCCCATCGCGCCGACCTAAAGGGTTATCTGGTCACAAAAAAACGGCGGGCACGATCTGAACCAGTCCCGGTTCGGTCCTACCAGCCGTTGTTATTCTATAAAGCCGAAAGTCGCCGCCTAGACGGTCGTTGTGGGTGCAGCGGCGATTGGCACCGGGGTGTTTCTGCTTTGGCAGCAATCCGACGCCGCCACCGCAACGCCCACCAGCACCGCCACCGCGCCGAGTCCCACGAACACGCTCGTTCTGTCCATCTGGGCGGAGCGGACGCCGGCAGGCTTGCCGGGCGCCAGCGCGCCTTCCGCCAGGACGGCCGTGGGAACGAAAAGGCTTACAGACAGGGCGGCAATCAGGAACTTTTGCATAGGACCTCTCAAAGATTGCGTGCTTTTCGCTTCTGATGGCGATGTCACTGCTTAGTTATCGATGCGGATACCAACGTGATACATGCGGCCGACAGTGTCATACAGCGTCGGATTCGTGCCGTTGTTGGCCTGGTTGAAGGCGGTGCTGTAGATCTGCGGCGGGTCTTTATCCAGCAGGTTGTCGACCTGGGCATAAATCTTCCAGTGGTCGTTCAGGGTCACCGAACCACCCACGTTGATATAGAAGATACCCGGGATGTGGTTGTCGTTGACGGTCGGATTTTGCAGCGTCGAGACCGGGCAGGTTCCAGGTACGCACTGGACCCAGTTGTTGTTGAACTTGCCTTCCGAAATCCAGTTTTCGGACATGTGGATTTCCCAATTGTCCTCCTCATACTGCTGGGTGAAGAAGCCCTTGGCATGTGGAATGTTGCCCGAATTCATGCCGGCCGAATTGATGACGAAGGTGCCCGGCAGGCCTGGATCGTTGCGGAACTTGCTCACATAAGTGACCAGGTTGCGGAAGGTGAAATTGCCCGGCAGCGATACCCAATCGCTCGAGTCCGCCAGGCTGAACTGGTAGGTCATTTCCCAGTTGAAGCCATCCGTGACGGTGGTCGCGGTGTTGAACTGCTGCGAGTTCACCTGGATCCAGTTTGCGCTGGCCGCGGGGCTGGCACCGCCCGCCACCTGGATGGCGGCGCAGAACTGGGTCAGACCGGCAAAGCAGTTGTTGACGCTGGTCTGTTGCGGAACGCTGTTGATCTGCCCGCCCACCGCGATGCGGTAATAGTCCAGCGAGGTATTGAAGCCGGGAAGCCAGCTTGGCGTCAGCACGACACCAAGCTGGGTATTGATGGACTTTTCCGCCTTCAGCAGCGGGTTGCCCAAGGTGCCCTGGATCACCTGGATCTGACCGCCTCTCCAAGGATCGGTGTTGGAGCCGTTGGCCGTCACCGGCGCCGCGAACAGTTCGCTGAGGTTGGGAGCGCGGAAATCGCGCGATTGCAGGGCGCGAATACGCACACCGTCAATCGGCGTATCCCAGGTCAAGCCGACCTTCCAGGTATTGGCCGAGCCGGCGGTGGTGTATTTGGCATGGCGGCCGGCCAAACTCAGATCGGCCTTGCCCCAGCCCGTCGAGTCCATCAGCGGAACCGCGACTTCAAGGAATCCTTCCCGCACGCCGAAATAGCCATTGGCATTGTGGAAGCTGCCGGCATACCAGTTGGTGCCGTTGGCGCAATTCAGCAAGGGGTCGATGCACGCGCTGCCGGGAGCGCCCTTCGGCCCGACCTTTGTGCCGTTGCCGGCGCCATCACCGCGCACTGAATAGCCGTCCTCGCGCCAGCCGCCGCCGAACGCAACCGAAACGTCGCCGGCCCAGAGGGAGAGGGGCGAACCGCTGATGACAAATTCCGCGGCATTCTGGAATTGCTTGGAGAGCTGGATCGGCCCAGGCCCCCAATTCTTGCCGCCATAAACCCAGTTCTTCTGGGCGGCGGTATGCTCGTTGGTGAAGGGATTGATCGGCACGCATCCCATCGACCGGGCGACCGTGTTGCGGCAGACCGCGACGCCCGAACTGTCCCGCACCGAATCGATCGCGTTATACAGATAGGGCAGCAGAGTGATGCCGCGAACATCGATCCGGGTGTTGTTCTCGCCATGCTCGGCATAGGCCATGGCCGACCATTCGGTGTTGAAGAGATTGAAGGTGCCGTCCAGGCCCATCGCATAGCGCCGGTTGTTGCGCAGTGTGTGGACCTTTTGCGGACCCAGGCCTTCAAATTGCGTGCCGAATCCGAAGGCCGTTACGCCGGCGGTGACGCAGGCCGTATTGATGCTGGCGGGCAGGAACGCATTGGCGCCGCCGGCGGCGTTGCCGCACTGGATGCCGCCGGGCACCAGCACCTGCCCCAGGTTGAAGGGTGCGGTGGACTGGATGGTTGTCGTCAGGCTCGCGGTTTGGCCGGTGCCGCCGGTGATGCCCGGCAGGGACGACCGCCAGGCATTGGAATTGGGATTGTTGGACGTCTGGACTTCCGAGAGGCTGACCGTCGTCCAGAGATTCCAGTCGGGCGTGAGGTCGTAGGAGAACCGCGCATAGATGTTGCCGCGTGTGATCGGCGTCGCCATGGTGCCGCCCGAGCCGTGCTGGGCCGAGAGGTCGCCGCCGATACAAAACTCCACGATGCAATTGGTGACCGTGCCGGTGGTGGTGGGGGTGCCACCGCCAGCCGCAATGCCCGGAAGTCCGTTGGGGCCCACGCCGTAGTCGCGGCGGGCGGTGGTGCCGTCGGGGTTGAAGATAATGCCCATCAGCGGGCCGCTGTTGATGATGCCGGTGCGCGCAATGGTGTTGGGCGTGCCGTTATAGGTGTTGAAGAATTGCGGTTGGCCGGCCGGCGTTGCCGCGGGTGAAGCATACCGCAGCGTGGTCGGGGCGGTGTACCAGGTGCGGCCATGGCCCAGCGCGTCTTTCAGGCTGTTGCCGCCGCAGCAAGTGAGCCGCTGATAGTTGCCTTCCACGCCGTCGCTATGGCTGTAATCCACCGACACGGTGAAGTGGCCACGGCCGCCGAACAGGCTGGTGCCCGCGGCGGCCTGAACGGTGAGAGTGGCATTGTCGTTATAGTCGGAAATGCCGGTCGAGATGTTCGACTTGAAGCCGATATACTTCTTGTCGGTGATGAAGTTGACCACGCCGGAGATGGCGTCCGAGCCCCAGGACGCCGAGGCGCCGCCGGTCACCACATCAACGCGCTGGATCAGCAGTTGCGGGAACTGGTTGATATCGTTGACGCCGGTCACGTTGGCGGGAATGAAGCGCTGTCCGTCGAGCAGGGTCAGGGTACGGATGGTGCCCAGGCCGAACATGTTGAACGAGGCCAGGCCGTTGGTGCCGCCGCTGGTGCCGTTAACGCCGCTCTGCACGCCGGTGCTGCCCAACATCGACGGCAATTGCGTCACGGCGTTGAAAAGATTGTCCTTCGCCTGCTGCTCGATGAAGTTCGTGCCCAGAACCGTGGTGGGGGTCGGCGCATTCATGCCGGAATTCATGATTCGGGAGGAGGAAACCGTCACCGATTCCACCCCGGTATCCTGCGCATAGGCGGCGGAGGCCATCATCAGCGCGCTTGCACCCGCTGTGACCAGCAGGGAGCCTCTTTTGACGAGGCTGAGCTTCGATGGGATTTGATTGCTTATGGCAATGGTGCGCTCGGAGGTCATTTTTGTTTTCCCCTTCAGGCTTTTTTTTCGAACTGGGCCGAAATTACGGAAAACAATAAGGCAAAAGGTGGCGGCAATCTGTAATATTTTTGACACTTGAAGTGAAACATTCCTTGCTGCGCTGCATGACAAGAAAAAGCGTCAACTTTTGAAGTCTTCGCGCAAGCAAAACGAAAAGAAAAAGCACAGGTTGTTCTGCGGTTTACATGAAAGCAGCTGCCGCAAATTCACCGTCTTAAAGCCGCACCGGCGGATTTGCGTCTGTCGCGATGCAAAACGACGCGCGGCGCGGGACGCACTGGCGCACACCGCCCACTTCCGCGAAAACGCTAGGGTGAGCAGCAGCTGAGCGGGAGCAGTGAGTCCGGATGGACGTGAATGCGTTGATTCAACGGGCTGCGGGCCTTCATCAGCAGGGGCAACTCGATCAGGCGGCTGCGCTGTATGAACAAATCCTGCAGCAACAGCCCGGCAATGCGGCGACCTTGCGGCTGTTCGGCGCGCTGCGCGGGCAACAGGGGCGAAACGCGGAAGCCCTCCGGCTGACGCAGGCCGCGCTGGCGCTCCAGCCGGGCGATTTCGGCACGCTGGCGAACTATGCCTCCGTGCTGATGGCGACCGGAAAACCCGAAGACGCATTGGTCCAGCTCGACAAAGCCCTGGCGATCAAGCCGGATTTCTTCGAGGCGCTCTACAATCGCGGCGTCACCCTCACCCAGCTGAAGCGCTTCGCGGAAAGCGTGGCCAGCTATGACAAGGCGCTGAGCCTGAGGCCGAATAGCCCGCACGTCTTCTACAATCGCGGCATTGCGCAGGCCGCGCTGGGTTGGTGGAAAGATGCGGTGGCCAGCTATGACAAGGCTATCACCCTGCATCCAAAGTTTTCCGCGGCCTTCGACAATCGCGGCAACGCCTTGCGGGCCATGGGACAGGCGCAACAGGCGCTGGAGAGTTATCACAAGGCGCTGGCGCTGGCGCCGGGCGATTTTCGCGCCTTGTACAACCGCGCAATCCTGCTGTCGGATATGGGCCGGGTCGAAGAGGCCGCCGCTGGCGCTGCAGCCGCAGTTCGCGGACGCGCTGCTCAATTACGGCATAGCGCTGCTGCGGCTGGAACGGTTCGGTGAAGCCCTGACGAGCTTCGACAAATGCCTTGCCCTGCGGCCCGGTGATCCGGACATGCTGAACAATCGCAGCGTGGCGCTATGGCGTCTGGGGCGCCATGACGAGTCGCTGGCGGGCTACAGCCAAGCGCTTGCGGCAAACCCCCGGCATGCCTTGGCGCTGCTGGGCCGGGCGCATCTGCTGCACGACATGGGCCGCTTCGATGACGCGCTTGCGGATTACGACGCGGTGCTGGCGCTGGATTCGAAGGATGCGCGCGCATGGAACGGGCGCGGCGCCGTGCTGAACGCCCAGAAGCGCAACCGGGATGCGATCGCCAGTTTTGACAAGGCCCTGCAATTCAAGCCTGACCTGGCGGACGCGCTGGCCAACCGGGCTTACCTGCGATGGTCGGAGCATGGCGACTATGCCGGGGCCGCGGCCGACTTGCGGGCGGCGCTGGTGGCCGATCCCGTCCAGCCTTACGCGGAAGGGGAATTGCTGCACCTGAAAATGCATGCCGCGGACTGGACGGATTTTGACGCCAGCGTCGCATCCATCGATGCGGGCGTGCGCAAAGGGCGCCGCATCGTGCGGCCCTTCGTCTATCAGGCGATTTCATCCTCTCCGGAAGACCTGCAGGCCTGCTCGCGCATTTTCGCGGACAGTCTTTTTCCCAGCATAGCCGGATCCCGGCCTTCGCCACGCCCCCATGACAAGATTCGCATCGGCTATGTCTCGGCGGAATTTCGGGAACAGGCGACCGCCTATCTGATGGCGCACCTCTATGAACTCCATGACCGGGAGAGATTCGAAGTCATCGCCATCGACAATGGCGGCGGCGATGCCAGCGCAATGCGCCGGCGGCTGGAAGACGCGTTCGACAAAATTCTCTACATCGCGAAAATGACGGACGATGACGCCGCCGCCCTGATCCGCGCCGAGGAAATCGACATCCTGGTGAACCTGAACGGCTATTTCGGGTCGCCCCGCGCGGGGCTGTTCGCGCGGCGGCCCGCACCCATCCAGGTCAACTATCTGGGTTTTCCCGCCACCCTGGGCGCGAAATACATGGATTATATCATCGCCGATGACATCGTGATTCCGGCGGACGAGCAGCGGTTTTACGACGAGAAGGTCGTCACCCTGCCCCACAGCTACCAGGCCAATGACGCCATGCGCGCCATCGCCAAAACCGTTCCCAGCCGCGGCAGCGCGGGCCTGCCCGAGAGCGGCTTCGTGTTCTGCAATTTCAACCAGAGCTACAAGATCACGCCCGCGACCTTCGCCGTCTGGATGCGCATTCTGAAACAGGTGGACAGCAGCGTGCTGTGGCTGCTGGGCAGCAAGCCCCCCTTCGCCGAAAACCTGACGCGGGAGGCGCAGCGCCACGGCATTGCGCCAGACCGCCTTCACTTCGCGCCCAATGTCCCGCTGGACCGCCACCTGGCACGCCTGCAGCTGGCGGACCTGTTCCTGGATTCGCTGCCCTATAACGCCCATACCACCGCCAGCGACGCGCTATGGGCCGGCGTGCCGCTGCTCACCCAGCGCGGCACGGCCTTTCCGGGGCGGGTCGCCGCGAGCCTGCTGACGGCGGTGGGAATGCCGGAACTGATTGCCGAATCCGAGAGCGACTATGAGGCGCTGGCGATCCGCCTGGGGCGCGATCCCAGCCTGATCGACGGGCTGAAGCAGAAGCTGGCGGCGAACAGGCTGGCATTTCCGCTGTTCGATACCGATCTGTTCCGGCGGCATATAGAGGCGGCCTATATCGCCATGCATGAGGCCGCCAAACGCGGTGACGCGCCGCAAGCCTTCAGCGTCGGCAATCTTCAGAACGCCAACTGATCCGCCCCGGCCCGGCGGATTTCGCCCGCCTCGGTGACGGAAAAACTGGCCGGCGGCTCGCCGCGGCCGGCCAGCTTCATCATCTGCCGGTAGGCTGCTTCAATGTTCTGGCGGGAACGATCAGTGTCGAACAGCGGAGCCTTTGCCTTGATGCGCGTCAGTCTTTCGCGCAGCGCCGCCAGCGCCACGGGATCCTGCGCCAGCTTCAAGGCCAGGGCTTCATATTCCGCCAGAGACCCGGTGACGAGTTCGGGCAGTCCCGCCGCCAGCAACAGGCTGGTCCCGACGCGTCCCGCGAACGTCTCACCCTTGCGGGTCACCACCGGAACACCAGCCCAAAGCGCATCGCTGGCTGTCGCATGGGCGCCATAGGGAAGCGTGTCGAGGAAAATATCCGCCAACTGCAGGCGCGCCATATGCTGCTCGAAACCCACGCTGCCGGCGAAAATCAGGCGGTCCGGATCGATTTCGCGTGCCTGTGCCTCGCGGCGCAGGTTTGCCCGCACGGCATCGCCGGCATCCCGCAGCCACAACACGCTGCCCGGAACCTCGCGCAACAGCCGCATCCAGGCCTCGAACAGCGGCGCGGTGATCTTCCAGTTCTGGTTGAAGCAGCAAAACACGATGCCCGTTTCGGGCAAGCCGGCATCCTGGCGCGCAAGAGGCGCAGGAAGCACCCGGTCGCTGTCCAGCACGAAGTAGCTGCCGCGCAGATGAACGATCGCTTCGCTATAGACGGGCTGATCGGCGAAAGGCGCCACCACGGCATCGGCCAGAATATAGTCCATGCAGGCCGAGCCGCTGGTTGCAGGATAGCCCAGATAGTTGACCTGCACCGGCGCCGCCCGGTGGGCAAAGATTTCGGGCCGCCCGTTCTGGGTGTGACCGTTCAGATCGACCGCGATGTCGATCTCCTGCGCGCGCATCAGATCGGCAATGTCGCGGTCCTGCATCAGGCGGGCGTCGGTGAAACGATCGAAGGCCTTGACCAGCCGCGCCCGGACGGCGCTGCCGTCCTCGGCGCCCAGGGAAATACCTGAAATTTCAAACCGGGAACGATCGTGGCGTTCAAGAACCTCCACCAGCTGGTGGGAAACCGGATGATCTCCGAAATCCGAAGAGACGTAGGCGATGCGTATCCTGTCATGGCTGTACGGGCCCGGGCGCGCGCCCTCGCGGCATTGCGCCCCCTTGTCCTGGAGATAGAGCTGGGTACAGCGCAGCTGCAGCGCTGCATCGGCGCCGTAGCTCAGCAACGTGAAAGGCGACACCACCGACTGGTCTTCCCGCACAGCCGTCGCGAGCCGGCCGGCCAGCGGGCCAGTGCGCGCCCAGTCGCAAAGGTTGAGCGCTGCACCGGCCATGCCGCTCAGGGCATGGGGATGGCGCGGATTGGCGGCAAGCGTGGCATCGAACCGGGCCAATGCCTCTTCAAAGCGGCCCGCAAGTGAAAGCGTGGTGGCGCTGTTGAACAGCGCATTGCTGTCGTCCGGCGACTGTTTGAGAACCGCGGCAAAGCTGTCCAGTGCTTCATCAAAGCGTTCCAGGCCGGCCAGCACGCTGCCCTTGTTGGTCAGGGCCTCGGCATAATCTGGCTTGATCTCCAGGGCGCGTTCAAAGCTGTCCAAGGCGTCCTGGTAACGATGCAGGCTGGCCAGCGCGATACCGCGATTGACCAGCAGATCGACCAAGCCGGGCTCCACCGCCAGTGCGGCATCGAAACTTTCCAGTGCGGTGTCGTAACGCCCCATGGAGCAGAGCAGGATGCCCCGGCTGTTCAGGATCATCGGCGCGCGCGGCGCGATGCCCAGCGCGAGATTGTAGCTGTCGAGCGCGGCTTCGAACCGCCGCAGCCGCCACAAGGCCACGCCACGTATATAGAAGGCATCGACGAAATCGGGCTTCAGCCGCAACGCCGCATCGGCGCTGGACAGCGCATCATTGAATCGCCCCAGCTCGCAGCATGCGGCCGCCCGGCTCTGAAAAGCTTCGGCATAGTCGGGCGCCAGCGACAGGGCGGCGTCATGGCTGGCAACCGCATCCTCAAAGCGTCGCAGGTTCATCAGCACCAGACCGCGGTTGAACCAGAATACCGGCTGTGGGTTCAGCGACAGAGCGGCCTCATACGCCATCAAGGCTTCTTCGAAATGTCCCAGCACCGTCAGGACATTCCCGTAATTGGAAAGCGCTTCGGCATTGTGCGGCATCGCCTTGAGCGCATTGGCCAGCGCCTCAGCCGCCTCCACATAACGGCCTTGCCGCGCCCGCAGCACGCCCAGCATATGGTTGGTGTCGAAATGGGCCGGATCCGCCGCCAGGATCTTGCGGTACAGCGAGGCGGCTTCCTTGAACTGGCCCTGGTGATACAGCGCGGTGGCGCGGGAAAAAGCGGCCGCGACATCGAGGGAGGGTTTGGCAGCCATTGATTTGATCCGAAATCTTGCCAAACTCTATCGCGGGACAGTGCCGGCGGCCATGCTTTTGGCCGGCTCAACAGGGGGCAAGCGCGTGAAGAGCAGGATTTTGGCGCTGGCATGCGCGGGCGTCTGCGCCGCGACCGCTGCATCCGCGCAAGGCAGCGCGCGCGACCAGGTGTTGGCAGGCGTTGCGCGCTGTGGTGTCATTCAGGATGACCGGGTCTGGCTGGAATGCGTCTATGGCGCGCAGCAGCCGATGCGCTCCCGGCTTTCCCTGCCGCCCGCGCCCGAGTTTCAACAGCGCCTGGTCCCGCCCGCAACCACTGCCAACACCAGCGTGCCGCCCGCGTTGCAGGCTTCCGCCAGGCCACAGGCCAAGTCCGCGGCCACGTCGCGCCGCAGGCCCGGCTTCTTCGAGTCCCTGGTCGGCGATCCGCCACCTTACGCACAATCGCGCATGCGCTCGGTGCGGTATGAAAGGAGTGGCGCCTTCATCGTGACGCTGGAAAATGGCCAGGAATGGCGCCAGACCGACGCGGAAGGCGGCCAGGCATCCTTCCCGCGCGCGCCATCCGACTACACGGTGACGATCACGTCCGGCTCGTTCAACAGCTATACCATGCGTACCAGCAACGGGCAGCGCCGTTACCGGGTCGAACGCGCCCGCTAGCCGCTACTTGCCGCGCGGCGGCCCGGTTTCCGAACGGCGCTTGCTGGGCGCATCGCCCACCGGCCAGACGCGCGGGCCATACTGCGGCGGCTCAACGCCCAGTTCGTACGCACCCAGGTCGGGCGCGCGCCCCTTGAAACCATCGGTGATGCCGGGCAGTTCGATACCCTTGTCTATGGCGGCACTGCGCGGCTTCAGCCGGAAGTCATTGTCTTCCGGCTTGTAGAGCGGCAGCGGATTGGCCTGGTCTGTCGGCTTCACGTTGCGGAACGCATCCCGACCGACCGTGACGCTGTTGAGATCCTTGCCGGTGCCCTTCTGGAACTCGGACAAGGTGTTGAACGACTGGCGCACAGGTCCGCCATTGGCGGCGGTGAAGGGCCCAAATTCCCAGGCGAAATTGCCGTCCACCGGATTGGGTCCGAAGCCGTTGTGATCGGAGCTGGAATAGGGCGTGAAAGTCTTCACCTGGAAGATCGGCCGTTTCCAGCTATCGCCCACAAAAAGGTTGTTGCGGAAATGCACGTTGGAGAGCGGGCCGAGACTGCCGCCGGTACCCACGAAGGTGTTGTTGTAGACGAGAACGCCAGAAGGCCTGTCCAGCAGCTTCAACCCGCCGCCGGTGGTCGAGTTATAGACCAGGTTGCGATAGACATAGGCGGGACCGCCGAAAATCGTCTGGGTCGAATAGGCCGGTTGGGTCGCGTTGACGCAACGATTGTCGAAGGCGCGCATATTGTAGACGCCGCCATCGAGCTCGATGCAGTTGTCGCTGATATTGACGATGTCGTTTCCGTAAAAATCCACCGACGCGGCATATTCCTGCGGGGCTTCATGGGGATTGCCGAAAGTGGCGTGCGTCACGCCGTCATGGAAATTGGCGATGTAGTTGTATGCCACCACATGGCCCTGACCGTAGACCTTCACGGCATATTCGCTGTCGATAGGCGCGGGATATCCCGGATACTTGCCCCAGAACTCCCGGTTGATCCAGGCAACCATGCGTTCGGGCTCGTGGCGGCCCAGAAAGACGTTGTCGGCGATATAAAAGTCCTGCGACTTGTGCCAGTCCTGCCGCACGCCGCGGCCAATATTGTAGAGACGGCTGTGCACCAGTGAAAATCCGGTCGCGCCGATAATGTCCTTGATGCCCAGCAAAAAGGCGACATTGGTGTTGCGCACCGTGATGCCGTCGAAATAGTGATAATCACCGGCCAGCAGGTTGAACAGCGTGTCGTTGCCATCGCCGTCGAAGACCACTTCGCCATCGCCCGCCGCCTTGATCACGATGGGCTTGTCGGCCGTGCCCTTGGCCGTCAGGTAATAGGTGCCATCGAACGAGGTGCCGTACGAGGCGCCGGCGCGGTCGCCCGACTGGCCGCCATAGCTGAAACGGCGATCCTTATAGACCCCCGCATGCACCAGAATGGTGTCGCCGGGTTTCACGCGCACAGGGAACATATTGTTATGGTCGCTCTGGTCCGCCCCGACATAGTAAGCGGCGAGCAGACCGATGAATTCGTTGTTCTTGAGCGTCTTCTGATCCTTGTCCCAGGGATAGACGTGATAGACATTGCCCCCTTCCGCCGGCCTGGGCACTTTCCGGGTGCGTACCGTTACAACCTGTTCGGCCTGGCCGGTGACGCCATCGGGATCGTTCACGGCAAAGCGGCACTCATATTCCGTGTCGGGCTGCAGGCTCAGGATGCTGCCCGCGAACCCATGCGGCACGGTGTAATTGTAATAGGGTACGCGGTCGCCATGTTGCGGCATGGGGCCGGAGATGAATTCGCCGCCCATGCGCATCAGCGGCATGCCTTTGCGCCAGGCGGTTTCGCCTTTCTTGCGGAAGCTGACGGCGACAGAGGAATTGCGGTTGTCGTCTCCGCTGATCTTCCACTCGAAACCCAGCGACTGAAGCGTGGGACGTTCGACCACAAAGGCGCCCGCCGTCACCCCGTTCACGGCATGGGCTGGCGCGGTGAAGGCCAGAAACGCCACAAATCCCAGCCAGAACTGTTTCATCATTGCCTCCACATGCCGGCGCGCAGCATCGCGGGTTTCGCGTCCCAATAAAGCAGGGGCCGCGCCACGATCTCCTGTTACAATTTCTTGGGTCCGGTCAGGACTGGACGATCCGCGCGCCGTTCACGATCGCCTGCCAGGTATCAAAGCTGGTATTGCCCGCCTTGACGAAGTCTTCCGCGTTTTTCTCCGCGATCCGCACCGCGTGCAGCCGCGCCAACACGGCTTCGGCTTTGGCCAGCGGCACCACCACCACCCCATCGGCATCGCCCACCACGATGTCGCCCGAACTGACGGCGACGCCTCCAATCACGATGGGTGCGCCCACCTGACCCGGCCCGGTGGTCGCCGGCGAGTTGGGGCAGATGCCAAGCGCGAACAGCGGCAGGCCGGTGGCCATGATGGCAGCGCGGTCGCGGGCCAGCCCGTCGGTCACAAAAGCGGCGATGGCCCGGTTGCGCATCATGCCGGACGCCAGGTCGCCGATCAGCGCTGTGCCGGTATAGCCGTCATTGGTGCACATGATGACGTCGCCCGGTTGCGCTTCCATTCCCGCACCGGCGACCGCCGAGAAATCGGCCGGATAGGCATGCGCCGTCAGCGCCGTCCCGACGAAAACGGCATTGTCCGGATCGAGCGGCTTGATGCGCCAGTCCAGCGCACCGCGCCCGTCCATGCAGTCGGCCAGATGGGAGGTCAACGCGCCCCGAAATGCTTCGACCAGCGCGCGGTCGGGCCGGCGATGGCCGCGATGGATCGTCAGGACCGGTTCATTCTCGACCATGGTACCCCCCTATTTCCGCAGAACTTTTGTGACGCGGCCAAACTGGTTGAACTCCGTCACCAGCAGGTTGCCGTCCGCATCATAAGTCACGCCATGAGGCGCATAAAAGCGGTCGCTTTTCCAGATTTCCGGCGGAGCCTTGTTGGTGCGGATTTCGTCGACATTCTCGTTGGCGCCGATATGGGCGATCACCTTGCCATCCTTGTCCAGCAGGGTGACGCGGCCTTGCAGTTCGCCCACCGCCAGCTCGTCTCCGCGCACCGCCAGCGCGCTGGGCAGGCGCAGATTTTCCGCGAACACGCCTAGCACCTTGCCGTCCAGATCCATATGGACCAGCCGGTTGTTGCGGCGATCGGTGCAGAGCAGCCGCGCCGGAGAGAAACGGGTGTCGATGGCGATCTTGTGGCACACGTCGAAATTCCACGGCGCGCCCTTGCCGCCGAAGCTCGCCAGGTACTTCCCTGTCCTGTCGAAGCGATGGATGAAATCCAGGCCGTAGCCGTCGGTGACATAGATGTCGCCATTGGATGCAACCGCAATGCCGGTCAGGTTGATGGCCTGCTTGTCGTCCTTCTTGTACTGCGCCGGAATGGCGGACGCGGGAATGGTCAGAACCTTGCGGCCATCCAGGCCGACCTGGATGATCTCCTGCGCCAGCCGGCTCACCCCATAAATATTGGGCGCACCATCGGGACCGCGCGCGATGATGAAGCCGTGCAGATCGGCCGGGGCGCCGGGCACGTTGCGCAAGTATCGCCCGTCTGCGCCATAGACCTGGATGCCGGAATGTCCGCCGCCCTGCACGCTCACATATATCTCGCCGGTGGGCGAAACCGCGATATCGCCATGGGAGTCGCCGATAGTGGCCATGCCGGCGGGCGGCGTCAGCACCGGTGACGTCATGGTGAAACTCTGCGCCCAGCTTGCGCCCATCACTGCCAGCGAACCGGCCATCACGGCAGAAAGGAGAATTGTTCTTTTCATTGTGTCGTCTCCTAAACAGTCAGCCAGAATACCAGCCCGGCAGCGGCCATCAGCACCAGCAGGGCCATCAGGGGATGGGCCAGCTTTATGCTCCATCCTTCCGGCACATGCGCGCGCTTCTTCTTTCCCGTCAGCATGGGAAATATCAGATTGTCGCCCTTGACGAACAGATAGAAGCCCACCGCCACCACATGGAGCCAGACCAGCACCAGAATGACATTGAAAATCATCCCGTGCAGGCCGGTGATCCCGGTCGAGGTCTCTTCGCTGACCAGCAGCGCCAGGGGCCCGTGAAAGCGCAGGCCGTCATTGGAAAACAGTCCGGTCACCGCCTGCAGCAGCAGCACTGCAATCAGGCCCACCACCATCAGGCCGCCGGCCGGATTATGCCCGGCAAACAAGGCCTTGTTGGCGCCCGCAAGGCCGCGCAAATAGGCCAGAACCTTGCGGGGCGGATGCAGGAAGTCGCGGAAGCGCGCCGTGGTGGAGCCGATCAGCCCCCACACCAGGCGGAAGATCAGCAAGGCCAGCAGCGTCAGGCCGGACCACAGATGCACCCGCATATAGCCCTGGTCCGCGCTGAGCCAGGAGACCAGCATCAGGATCACGATCGCCCAGTGAAACAGCCGCACGGGCGCATCCCACACCTGGACATGCACTTCTTTTTGCGGATCAGCGGACATCGTCGCTCCCATAAACGACAATGCCGCGCTGGCGCAAAGCGACTACCGCAGCCGGCGGCACCGCACTGCCAGTGACGGTGACGGACCGCAGGGATTTGAGCGGCGCCAGTGCCTGCATGGTCGCGGCGGCGACCTTGGTGTTGGCCAGGCGCAGAACCTCAAGCCGGGTCATGGCCGCCAACACCGGCGCGGCGCCATCGGTGATGGCGGTGCCCGACAGATCGGCGCGCAGGATGCGGTCCTGCAGCGGAAGGAATTCCCTGAGCTGGGCATGACCGAAGGTGCCTCCCGACAGCGACGCATTCATCTCCAGATCGGCGGAATCGCGCGAGACATATTCGAGCATCCCGGGAAACCGCACCTGTAATTGCCGCACCACATCCGCGAGCGGCGCGCGTTGGCGGTGCACCTGCACTGGATCGCTTTGGGGGATTTCGATCTCCACCACCGGCTTGGGGGCGTTCTTGATAGCGTGCACGGGCAATGCGCCCGATGCACCGGCCGCGATCCACAGCCGGATTACGATGATGTCGTCCTTGGTCAGTGGCGGCTTGCCGCTTGGCGGCATTGCCTGTTCGTCGCTTTCCGGCAGGGTGATGCGGCGGAACAGTTCGCTGCCATCCACCCGGCCCGGCGCGATCACCGCGCCATGCTTGCCGCCGCGCATCAGCAACGCGAAGCTGTCCAGACGCAACTGGCCGCGGTCCATCTTGTCGCCATGGCAGCCGTTGCAGCGCGTCTCGAACAGCGGCGCAACCCGCGCCGTATAAAAAGAACCGGGCGCGGCCTGGGGCACATCCGCCAGGCCCAGCACATCCAGCACCTGATGCCGGAAAGCGGGACGAAAGGTCATGGCGGTGGCGATGCCTGCTGCCGTCACAAGGGTCACGCAGGCAAAATACAGCAGGGCAGAACGCGGCCGATCACTCACGCATCACCGGTCCGTCACGCCAGCACTTCGGAAACAATGCGGGCCGGCTTCACGCCGGTCAGTTTCTGGTCCAGCCCCTGATAGGGATAGTTGAGTTTCTTATGATCGAAGCCCAGCAAATACAGCATGGTGGCATGCAGATCGCGCACCTCGACCGGATTGCGCACGATCTCATAGCCCATCTCGTCGGTCTCGCCATGGGTCAGGCCGGCCTTCACGCCGCCGCCCGCCATCCAGATGGTGAAACAGGAGGGATGATGGTCGCGGCCGATAAAGGCCATCTCCTGCCCACCGCGATTTTCCCACATCGGGGTGCGGCCGAACTCGCCGCCCCACACCACCAGCGTGTCTTCCAACAGGCCGCGCTGTTTCAGATCGGCCAGCAGCGCCTGGGTCGGTTGATCGGTTTCGCGCGCCCGTCCCACCAGGCCCACATTCAACCCCTCGTCGGTCGGCGTGCCATGGGAATCCCAGCCCCAGTGATAAAGCTGGATAAAGCGCACGCCGCGTTCGGCCAGCCGCCGCGCCACCAGGCAGTTGTTGGCATAGCTGGTCTTGCCCGGCTGAGCGCCATAACGCTCCAGCACCTTTTGCGGCTCGCGGCGGATATCCATCGCCTCGCTGGCTTCGAGCTGCATGCGGAAGGCCATTTCATATTGCGCAATGCGGGCCACGGTTTCGGGATTGCCATACTCGCGATGGGTCTGGCGGTTGATCTGTTCCACCGCATCCAGCACCTGGCGGCGCTCGGCGCGGCTGACACCCTTGGGATTGTCGAGATACAGCACCGGTTCGCCCGCCGAGCGGCACTGCACGCCCTGATAGACGCTAGGCAGGAAGCCCGACCCCCAGAGCGGCTTGCCGGCATTGGCAGTGATGCCGCCCGACGAGATCAGCACAATAAAGCCGGGCAGGTTCTGGTTTTCCGATCCCAGTCCATACGTGACCCAGGAACCCAGCGAAGCATGGCCGGTGCGCGGATCGCCGGTATGCACCAGCAATTGCGCCGGCGCATGGTTGAACTGGTCGGTCTTCATCGACTTGATGAAGCACAAATCGTCGATGGATTTTTCCAGGTGCGGCAGACGATCGGTGATCCAAGCGCCGCTCTGCCCCGCCTGATGGAACGGGAACATCGGGCCCAGCAGCTTGGGAATGCCCGAGATGAAAGCGAAACGCTTGCCTTTGAGGAATGCTTCCGGCGCCGGCTTGCCGTGGAACCGCGCCAGCATCGGCTTGTGATCGAACAGTTCGAGCTGGCTGGGGGCGCCGCCCATATGCAGATAGATCACCCGCTTGACCTTCGACTTGATTTGCGGCGGCAGGACCGACAGCGGGGTGGACGGATTGCGCGCCAGATCCAGCGTGTGGCCGGGGGCGGCCATGGCGTCGTTCATGTACAGCGCCCCCAACCCGCCCATGCCCCAACCCAGGAACTGGCGGCGGGTCTGCGCCTGGAGCTGCGCAAATTGGGTGGGTGTCTTGATGGTTTCGCTCATGGCATCATCGTGTCAGCGCGGCGTCGAGGTTGAGCAATGCGCTGGCCACTGCCGTCATCCCCGACGCCCGATAAAGCTTGTTCAGCACGTCCTTCTCCGTCGCCGACAGATCGCGCGACAGCACGGCGCGGGCGCCAAAATCCAGTTGCGCCGGAACATCCTTCCCGCCCTCCCGGCCCATGCGGGCCGCCAGGGCTTGCGCGGCCTGCTGGTAGACCGGGTCATTCAGTGTCACCAGCGCCTGCAGCGGGGTGTTGGTCGGGAGGCGGCGCGGCGCACTGAGCTGGCGGTCGGCCGCATCGAAGGTGAGGAAGCTGGGATAGATCGCGGTGCGCTTTATATATGTGTAGACGGCACGGCGGTAACGGTCGGACCCGGTGGCATCCACCCAGCGATCCGGATTGTTGGCCACTACGTTCCAGACATCCTTGGGCTGGGCCGGCATCACGGGCGGACCGCCCATGGCGGGATTGAGAAGGCCACTGGCCTGCAAAGCCTGATCGCGGACCATTTCGGCGGTGAGACGCTGCTGCGGGCCCCGCGCCAGCAATCGGTTGCGCGGGTCGCGGCTTTGCAAGGCGGGCGAGGTCGCCGCACCCTGACGATAGGTGGCGCTGGTCACCAGCTCGCGCAGCAGCTTCTTGGCGTCCCATTTGAGATCGTTCTGGAAGTGCAGCGCCAGCCAGTCCAGCAGTGCCGGATGGCTGGGCATTTCGCC
>JAZKDV010000006.1:0-3533 GCA_040387395.1 Pseudomonadota bacterium
GGCGCCGTTCTTCTGCGGCGCGGGCGCCTACAAGCATCACGTGCCCAGCGCCGTCGATCATTTGATCCAGCGCTCGGAATTCCTCACCAGCTACACGCCCTACCAGCCGGAAATCGCCCAGGGCACGCTGCAATATCTGTTCGAATTCCAGACCCAGGTGGCGCTGCTGACCGGCATGGAGGTGGCAAATGCCTCGCTCTATGACGGTTCGACCGCCACCGCCGAGGCGGTGCTGATGGCCCAGCGCATCACCAAGCGCGGCAAAGCCATATTGTCCGGCGGTCTGCACCCCCATTATGCCGAGACAGTGGAAACCGTGGCCGGCCTGTTCGGCCCAGTCGAGCGCACCAAGGTTACGCCGGGCAGCGCCGAAGACATCATCGCCCTGATCGACGACCAGACCGCCTGCGTCGTGGTGCAGTCGCCGGACGTGTTCGGGCTTATTCGTAATTTGCGCCCCATCGCCGACGCCGCCCATGCCAAGGGCGCGCTGCTGATCGCGGTGGTGACCGAGATCGTGTCGCTTGGCCTTTTGGAGCCGCCGGGCGCGCAGGGCGCCGACATCGTCGCCGCCGAAGGCCAGAGCATCGGCAATGGCCTGAATTTCGGCGGACCCTATGTCGGCCTGTTCACCACCCGCGAGAAATTCCTGCGCCAGATGCCGGGCCGCTTGTGCGGCGAGACCGTGGACGCCGAAGGTCGCCGCGGTTTTGTGCTGACGCTTTCGACCCGCGAGCAGCATATCCGCCGCGAAAAGGCGACCAGCAACATCTGCACCAATTCCGGCCTTTGCACCCTGGCCTTCACCATTCATTTGTCGCTGCTGGGCGAGGAAGGCCTGACGCGGCTGGCGCGGCTCAACCATGCCAAGGCCTCGGCGCTCGCCGACAGGCTTGCGGCGCTGCCGGGCGTGGAGCTGGTGACCAATGCCTTCTTCAATGAGTTCACCATCAAGCTGCCCAAACCGGCCGCGCCGGTGGTGGATGCGCTGGCGAAGAAAGGCGTGATCGCAGGCGTGCCCGCGTCGCGCCTGCTCAAGGGGCAGGACAATCTGCTGATCCTGGCCGCAACCGAAACCAATACCGATGACGATTTCGATGCGCTGGTTGCAGCGCTGACTGGAGCGTTGGCGTGAGCCAGAGCGACCAAAAAGGATCAATCTGATGAGCATGAACAACCAAGGGCGTCCCAGTGGCGCCGGTGAAGCCTTTCCGCACCATATCGCGACCATTTCCGGCGACAGCGGCCTGGATCATGAAGAAGGCCTGATCTTCGAATTGGGCCATGGCGCGACCGGTGTCGACCTGCCGGATGTGCAGATTTCCGATGCCCGTCTCGGCGGCGCGCGCCGCAGCGGCGCCATCGGCCTGCCGGGCCTCAGCGAGCCCGAAGTGATCCGCCATTATGTGCGGCTGTCGCGCAAGAATTACGCGATCGACAGCGGGCTCTATCCGCTGGGCTCCTGCACCATGAAGCACAATCCGCGCCTGAACGAGAAAATGGCGCGGTTGCCGGGCTTTGGTGACTTGCATCCCCTGGCGCCGCAATCCACCACCCAGGGCGCGCTGGAAGTCATTTCGCAGTTGATGAACTGGCTGACCACCCTGACCGGCATGCCCGCCGTCGCCATGTCGCCCAAGGCCGGCGCGCATGGCGAACTTTGCGGCTTGCTGGCGATCCGCGCCGCCATCGCGGCGCGGGGCGAAACCCGGCCGCGCATCCTGGTGCCAGAATCGGCCCATGGCACCAATCCCGCCACCGCTGCCTTTGCAGGTTTCACGGTGGACGAAGTACCGGCCAAGCCCAACGGCCGCGTCGACGCCGAAGCCCTCAAGGCCAAGCTGGGACCGGACGTGGCGGCGATCATGCTGACCAATCCCAACACCTGCGGCCTGTTCGAAGGCGAAATCGTGGACATCGCCAAGGCGGTGCATGAAGCGGGCGCCTATTTCTATTGCGACGGCGCCAACTTCAACGCCATCGCCGGCAAGGTGCGGCCCGGCGATCTGGGCATCGACGCCATGCACATCAACCTGCACAAGACCTTCTCCACGCCCCATGGCGGCGGCGGTCCGGGCGCTGGTCCCGTCGTTCTGTCGGAGCGGCTGGCGGCCTATGCCCCCATCCCGCTGCTGGTGGCCGGCAAGGACGGTTTACGTCTGATCGAAGACGCAGCCGATGCGCCGGAAGGCGCCAAGCCCTTCGGCCGCATGTGCGCTTTCCACGGGCAGATGGGCATGTTCACCCGGGCGCTGACCTACATGCTCAGCCATGGCCGCGACGGCGTGCGCCAGGCATCGGAAGATGCGGTTCTGTCGGCCAATTACATCCTGGCCTCGCTGAAAGATGTGATGAGCGCGCCGTTCGGCGATGGCCCCTGCATGCATGAGGCGCTGTTCGACGACAGCTTCCTGGATGGCACCGGCGTCACCACGCTCGACTTCGCCAAGGCGATGATCGACGAGGGCTACCACCCCATGACCATGTACTTCCCGCTGGTGGTGCATGGCGCGATGCTGATCGAGCCGACGGAGTCGGAATCCAAGCATTCGCTGGACCGTTTCATCCATGTGCTGCACACCATGGCCACCGAAGCGCGCGCCAAGCAGACCGCGCGCTTCATCGGTGCACCGCATCTGGCGCCCCGCCGCCGTCTGGACGAGACGGCGGCCGCGAGGAAGCCCGTGCTGCGCTGGAAGCCCGATCCGCTGAAGGCAGCGGCGGAATAGGTCAAAGCGAAAGACGCGCCATGGGTTATGTCGAAAGCAATCTCATGGAGGGCGAGCGGGTCATCCTCCAGACCCGCATTCACGGAATCGTATTCCTGCCGCCGGCGGTGATGATCCTGCTGGGCGTCGGCCTGTTCATGATCCCGGTGGCCGGCCTGCTGGTGCTGCTGGTCGGGGTGGTGATGTTGGCCGGCGCCTGGATACGGCACTGGACCAGCGAGTTCGCGGTGACCGACCGGCGCGTCATCATCAAGGTGGGGCTGATCTCGCGCCAGACCATCGAGATCAACATGTCGAAGGTGGAATCGGTGGAAGTCCGCCAGGGCATACTGGCGCGAATGCTGAATTACGGAACTATCGTGGTGATCGGCACCGGTGGTACCAAGGAGCCGTTCGACATGATCGACGATCCGCTGGCCTTCCGCCGCGCGGTCCAGTCCCAGCAGGCCTAGGTTACTGGCAGCTCTTGATCTTCAGTCCCGGCGGCAGCCTGGTCGCCGCATCGCTGCAGGCGACGTCGAGCTGCGCCTGGGTGAGGCCCTTTACCTTGCGCAGGTCGGTTCCCAGGAACGAGGTGATCGAGGTCTTGGCCCCGGTCAGGTCGGCGCCATCCATTTTCGCGCCCGCCATGTTCGCGGCCCCCAGATCGGTGCCTCGGAAACTGGCATTGGTGAAATCGGCAAATGACATGCACATCAGGCTGGCATTGGCGCCGTCGAAGTTGGCGCCGCGCAGGTTCTTTTCCTTGACGCAGGTGTTGGAAAGATCAGCGCCCGACAGGTTGCAGCCTGGACAGTCGACAAT
>JAZKDV010000007.1:0-9640 GCA_040387395.1 Pseudomonadota bacterium
ACAAGGACCCCAACAATTACGTGAAGCTGTCGGGACGGTTGGCGGAACAACTGGCGAAGACAGAAAAGTATGGCGCGATCTGGGCCAACCAGTTCGACAACGTCGCCAACCGCCAGGCCCATATCGAAGGCACCGGTCCGGAAATCTGGAGCCAGACAGACGGTAAAGTGGATGGCTTTGTCTGCGCCGTCGGCACCGGCGGCACGCTGGGCGGCGTCGCCATCGCGCTCAAGGAGCGCAACAAGAACATTCGCATCGCCGCCGCCGATCCCCTGGGCGCCGCAATCTATAGCTGGATCAAGACCGGCAAGCTGGAAAGCCAGGGCAGCTCGATCACCGAGGGCATCGGCCAGGGCCGCGTCACCGGCAATCTCGAAGGCGCGCCGATCGACGACGCCTATCAGGTGCCGGACGAGGAAGCGCTGCCCATTATCTTCGACCTCTTGCAGCATGAGGGGCTGTGCATGGGCGGTTCCACTGGCATCAATGTGGCTGGCGCCATCCGCATGGCGAAGGACATGGGTCCGGGGCACACCATCGTCACCATCCTTTGCGACTATGGCAATCGCTATCAGTCCAAGCTGTTCAATCCCGTTTTCCTGCGCGAGAAGGGTCTGCCCGTGCCGCCATGGCTGGCGGAACGAGGCGCCGGCATCTCAGTTCCCTATCAATGAGAAGAGGGCAATGAGCAACCTGGTGTCCACCGAGTGGCTGGCCGCGCATCTGGGTGATGTGCGGGTGGTGGACGCCTCCTGGTACATGCCGAACGAAAAGCGCGATCCGCAGGCCGAGTTCGAGGCCGCGCATATTCCGGGCGCGGTGCATTTCGACATCGACGCCATTGCCGATCAGGCCACCGGCCTCCCCCACATGCTGCCCGCGCCCGATGGCTTCGCCCAGGCGGTGGGAGCGCTGGGCATCGGCAATGGCGACAGGGTGGTGGTCTATGACGGCTCGGGCATTTTCTCCGCGCCGCGCGTCTGGTGGATGTTCAAGGCCATGGGGCATGACCAGGTACAGGTGCTGGACGGCGGCTTTCCCAAGTGGAAGCGCGAAGGCCGCGCTGTCGAAACCGGTGCAGCCAGATCCGCCGCGCAAGATTTCCGCGCCAGCCTTCGTCCTGCCATCATGCGCAACTTCGATGACGTGATGGGCCTCGTGAAGGATCGCAGCGCCCAGATCGCCGATGCCCGCAGTCCCGGGCGCTTCACCGGCAGTGAGGCTGAACCGCGTGCCGGGGTGCGCGGCGGCCATATGCCCGGCGCCTCCAACGTGCATTTCCGCACCCTGCTGACCGCCGATGGCACCTTCAAGCCGCCGGAAGAGATGCGCGCACTGTTTGAAAGCGCCGCCGTGGACCCGCAAGAGCCCATCGTCACCAGTTGCGGCACCGGCGTCACCGCCGCCATCCTGATGCTGGCGCTGGAAGACATCGGCGCGCGCAATGTCGCGCTTTACGACGGCTCCTGGACGGAATGGGGCGGCCGGCCCGAAGCACCTGTGGTCAAGGGCTGACATGGCAAAAGCGGCGCGGCGTATTCCCATGACGGTGACGTTCCTGGAAATGAACGCGAGGCCCACCGCTCTGCCCCCGCCCCAGCCGCGCGGCAAGATCGCGTTGCTGAAGTGCGAGAAACCGCCCACCCACTTTTACCGCTATCTCTATGACACGATCGGGGCGGACTATTACTGGGTCGACCGCAAGAAGCTGAGCCTGGAAAAGCTGGCCGAGGTGATCCACGACCCGCTCAACCAGCTATTTGTTCTGTATACGGAGGGAAACCCCGCCGGCATGGCCGAGCTGGATTTGCGCAAGCCCGGTCAGGCCAATATCTCCTATTTCGGGCTGATGCCCGACGCCATCGGCAAGCGGCTGGGCTATTTCTTCTTCTATCACACCTGCGTGAATGCCTGGGCGCAACCGATCCAGCGCCTGACCATCAACACCTGCACGCTGGATCACCCCCGCGCCCTGCCGCTATACCAGCGGCTGGGCTTCACCGCTTACGCCCGCGAAGAACGGTTTATCGAACTGCCTTAGATTCTGAGGGGTTCTGGGAGTCGCCATGAATATCGTCGTTCTGATCGGCATCATCATCACGGTGGCCACCGGCATTCCGGTTTACCTGCAGATGCGCAAGCATCCCCGCGGCCTGAAAATCCTGTTCTTCGCCGAAATGTGGGAGCGCTTCTCTTATTACGGCATGCGCGGGCTGCTGATCTTCTACCTGACCCAGCACTTCCTGTTCGATGACGCCGCCGCCAATGCCCAGTACGGCGCCTACACCTCGCTGGTCTATCTGCTGCCGCTGATCGGCGGCGTGCTGGCCGACCGCTATCTGGGCACCCGCAAGGCCATCGTCTATGGCGCGGTGCTGCTGGTGCTGGGCCATGGGCTGATGGCGTTCGAGGGCAGCCCTGCCAAACAGTTCTTGGTGCATGACGGCGCACGCTATGAAGTGGTGACGGGCGACACGCCGCGCGTGGTGGTGGGCGGCACGGCCTATAATTACGCACCCAAGGATGGCGGGTTGAGCATTGCCGGCCTGCCCGCCGACGCGGCGCTGCCGGCGACGCTGGCGCCGGGCAGCTATTCCACCGTCGAAGAACGCAATCCGCTGTTCCTGTCGCTGTTCTATCTGGCGCTGTCGCTGATCATCATGGGCGTGGGCTTCCTCAAGCCCAACATCTCCACCATCGTCGGCCAGCTGTACAAGGTGGGCGATCCGCGCCGCGATCCAGGCTTCACGCTCTATTATTACGGCATCAATCTCGGGGCCTTCTGGGCCGCGATCCTGTGCGGCTTGCTGGGCGAGACCGTGGGATGGTGGGCGGGCTTCGGCCTGGCCGGCATTGGCATGCTGGCGGGACTGGTGGTGTTCATTCGCGGCAAGGCGGCGCTGGAAGGCAATGGCGAACCGCCCGAGCCTGCCCTGCTGGTCCAGAAAGTGGCGGGCCCGCTGACGCGCGAGCATCTGATCTATCTCGGCGGCCTGGTCGGCGTGCTGTTTGTCTGGCTGCTGGTCCAGCGCAACGAGGCGGTCGGCGTGTTGCTGACCGCCGGCTCGATTGTCACGCTGGGCTATGTCGGCTGGTACATCGCCACCAAGTGTAACGCCCGCGCCCGCGCCGACATGATCCTCGCGCTGATCCTGATCGCCGGCGCGGTGGTGTTTTTCACCCTGTTCGAACAGGCCGGGTCTTCCATGAACCTGTTTGCCGACCGCAACACCCAACTGCCCGATGGCTTCAGCGCCGCCCAGACCCAGTCGTTCAACGCCGGTTTCATCCTGCTGTTCGCGCCGGTATTCGCGATCCTGTGGACCTGGCTGGCGCGTAACAATCTCGATCCCCACCCCCTGATCAAGTTCGGTCTGGGACTGGTGCAGGTCGGCGCTGGCTTCCTGATCCTGGTCGGAGCCGCGGGTTTCGCCGACAGTGATTACCGGATGCCGCTGATCTTCCTGGCGCTGGCCTATCTGCTGCACACCACCGGCGAGCTCTGCCTGTCGCCGGTCGGCCTGTCGGAGATCACCAAACTGTCGGTACCGGCGCTGGTCTCCACCATGATGGCGATCTGGTTCCTCTCCAGCAGCTGGGCCCAGTATCTCGGCGCCTTCATTGCGGAATATGCCGCCAGCGAAACCCTGGGCGGCCAGGTGATCGATCCGCGCGCCGCGCTGGAAACTTCGCTGGGCGTCTTCAATGTGATCGGCTGGGCGGGGGTGGCGAGCGGTTTGCTGTTCTTCCTGCTCCACTTCATCTGGCGGCGGCGGGCGGTTTCATGAGCGACAAACCCGAAACCAAGGCCGTCTCGGTCGGACGGATGAGCGATGAGCATTTCGGCGTGGTCAACACGCCGGTCTATCGCGCCTCGACCATTCTCTATCCTGACCTGGCGGCGGTGAAAGCCAACACCCAGCCCTACACCTATGGCCGGCGCGGCACCCCCACCACCCGCAGCTTCGAGGATGCGGTCAGCGCACTGGAAGGCGCGGCCCGCACCGTCACCGTGCCGTCGGGCCTCAACGCCAATGCATTGGCGATCCTGTCGGTGTGCGGCGCCGGCGATCACCTGTTGATGGTGGACAGCGCCTATGAACCCACCAAGACCTTCTGCGAGCGCACGCTCAAGCGCTTTGGGGTGGAAACCACCTATTACGCGCCGGCGGACGACATTGCGCCGCTGCTAAAGGCCAATACCAAAGCGGTGTTCTGCGAAAGCCCGGGCTCGCTGACCTTCGAGGTTCAGGATATTCCCGCCATCGTCAAAGCCGCCCATGCAAAAGGCCTCTCGGTGCTGATGGACAATACCTGGGCCACACCGGTCTTCTTTCAGCCGCTGAAGCACGGCGTCGACCTGTCCATCCAGGCGGCCACCAAATATGTCGGCGGCCATGCCGATGTGATGCTGGGCTATGTCTCGGCCAATGACAGCCATGCGGCGCGGCTGCACGAAACCCATGGCAATCTGGGCCTTTACGCCAGCGGTGATGACTGTTTCCTGGGCCTCAGAGGTCTTCGCACCCTGCCCGTCCGGCTGGCGCGCCACCAGGAAACCGGGCTGGCGCTGGCCCGCTGGCTGGCGGGGCGGCCGGAAGTCGCCCGCGTGCTGCATCCGGGGCTGGAAAGCGATCCCGGGCATGCGTTGTGGAAGCGCGACTTTTCCGGCGCCTGCGGGTTGTTCGGGCTGGTGCTGAAGCCCGTATCCGAAGCCGCGGTCGCCGCCTTTGTCGACGGGTTGCAGCATTTCGGCATCGGCTATTCCTGGGGCGGGTTTGAAAGCCTGATCATTCCGGCGCATATCAGGCGCAGCACCAAAGCCTTTGCCGCGGAAGGCCCGGTGCTGCGTATCCATGCCGGACTGGAGGATGCGGGCGACCTGATCGCCGATCTGGAAAAGGGCCTCGCCCGGCTGAAAGAGAAAACGTGACCGACCTTCTGCCCCACCCCGACTTCGTTTCGACGGTCAAATTCGACGACAAGGGCCTTGTGCCGGTGATCGCCCAGAGCGCGGCGACCGGCCAAGTGCTGATGTTCGCCTGGATGAACCGCCAGACCCTGGAAATGACCCTGGCCACGGGCCGGGTCACCTATTGGTCCCGTTCGCGCCAGTCGGTCTGGACCAAGGGCGAGACCAGCGGCCACCACCAGCACCTGGTCGAGGCCTATATGGACTGCGACGGCGACGTGCTGCTGCTGAAAGTGGACCAGATGGGTCCGGCCTGCCACACCGGCGCGCCAAGCTGCTTTTTCCGCCAGTTGGACGTCAGTTAGGTTGAAGCGGAACGGCGACGCGCGGGTTATAGTCTGACCATGGCAGAGCTGAAGACCCAGAACCGTCCGGTCGGACCGTCCACCGACCTTCTCACCCGCAGGTTCATGCTGACGGTGATCGCGGCGGTGGTGGTCACGGGAATCTATTTCGGCCGCCCCGTGCTGATGCCGCTGGCGCTGGCGGTGCTGATGTCCTTCGCGCTGGCGCCGCTGGTGGGCCTGCTCAAGCGCTGGCACCTGGGCAATGTCGTCCCCGTCCTGGTCAGCGTGCTGCTGGCGATCGTGGTGCTGACCTCGCTGGGCACCTTCATGGGCGCGCAGCTCGCCAAGCTGGCATCGGAGCTGCCGGGCTACCAGACCAACCTCTCCAACAAGATCCAGTCGGTGGTGGGCGGAGCGGTGAACAACAACACCGTCGTGCGCCTGAACCGCACGGTGGAAAATCTCGCCGAACAGATCACCGGCGGCAGCAAGGCCGAAGAAGCCGCCATCGCCGCCGATGAGGTCAAGCCCATCCCGGTCATCATCCGCCGTACCTCGGTGGCGCCCTGGTCGATGGCGCAGACGGTGCTGGGCCCGTTACTGGCGCCGCTCGGCCTGATCGTGCTGGTGCTGGTGTTCGTCGGCTTTATTCTTCTGCAAAAGGATGACCTGCGCGACCGCATCGTGCGGCTGGCGGGTTCGCGCGACATGCAGCGCACCACCGTCGCGCTGGACGAAGCCGCCACCCGCCTGTCGCGCTATCTGTTCTTGCAAACTGCGGTCAACCTCTGCTTCGGACTGGTGATCGGCGTCGGGCTTTGGCTGATCGGCATTCCCAATGCCGGACTGTGGGGCCTGATGTCGGGCCTGATGCGCTTTGTGCCCTATGTCGGCGTGCCGCTCGCCTCCCTGTTTCCCCTGGCGCTGGCGATGGCGGTGGATCCGGGCTGGGCGATGCTGTTCCAGACTGTGGCGCTCTTCCTGGTCGTGGACGCCGTCACTGGCCAAGGTATCGAGCCGTTCCTCTATGGCCGCAGCATGGGCCTGTCGGCGGTGGCGGTGGTGGTCGCGGCGGTGTTCTGGACCTGGCTGTGGGGACCCGTGGGCCTGCTGCTTTCGACCCCGCTGACCATGTGTTTCGTGGTCTTCAGCCGCCATGTGGAAAGCCTGAAATTCCTGGATGTGATGCTGGGCGACAGGCCCGCCTTGCGCGTCGAGGAAAGCCTGTATCTGCGCATGCTGGCCAACGATCCGGATGAAGCCGCGGACGAAGCCGAAGCCTTCCTGAAGCAGAATTCGCTGGCCGCCTATTATGACGAGGTCGCCGCCCGCGCCCTGATGCTGGCGCAGACCGATGTCGATCGCGGCGTGCTGGACCCGATGCGCCAGGAACGCATCCATGACGCGATCAAGGGCCTGATCGTCAATCTCTCCGACCGCAAGGACGAAGATGCCGGCGCCGACCTGTCGCCTGCCTGGCACAACACGCCGATAGCGCCGGTGCTGTGCGTCGCCGGCCGCGGCCCGCTGGATGAAGCCGCCGCGCTGCTGCTGGTCGACATGCTGGGAAAATACGGCATCGGGGCGCGGGTGGTGTCCTCGGACGAAACCTCGGCCACCAATATCCGCGAGTTGCCCGGCGATGGCGTGCAGCTGACCTGCGTCTCCTATCTGGAGCCCGGCACCTTCAAGAACGCCCGCTATCAGGTGCGCCGGCTGCGCAAGCACATGCCGGGCGTGCCGGTGATCGCGATCTTCTGGGGCCTTGCGGGCGACAATTCGCGTTACCTCGACGGCATCGAAGCCACCGAAAGCGACATCGTCACCACCGGCCTGACGGAAACGGTGCAGCATATCCTCGCCTTCGCCCGCCGCACGCGCCAGCCGGCCATCGCGGCGGCAAAATGAGTTCAGCGTCCGATTATGGGATGCTGCTGACCACGGTTCCGTCGCGCGATGAGGCCGCCCGGATCGCCAACCTGCTGATCGACGAAAAGCTGGCGGCCTGCGTCCAGTTGCTGCCAATCGAAAGCTTCTATCGCTGGGACGGCAAGACCCAGAACGAGGCCGAACTGCTGCTGCTGATCAAGACCCGCACCGCGCTGTTCGAAAACGCCATCGCCCGCATCAAGGCGGTGCATCCCTATACGGTGCCGCAAATCGTCGGCACCGAATTTCTGGCGGGCTTCAAGGGCTATCTGGACTGGATCGACGACGCAACACGCCGATAAAAGATGGCGACCCCGGCTGGATTCGAACCAGCGACCACCGGCTTAGAAGGCAGGTGCTCTATCCATCTGAGCTACGGAGTCGTGCGCCGATCTTAACGCAATCAGTGCGACCAGGGCACCTTGCGGTCGAACTTGAAATTGTCCGAATAGGCCTTGGGCTTGGGCACCTGCACATGCGGCTCGAACACCTGATAGGGGATGTTGTTGGCCTCGGCATAGGCCACCGCTTCCTCCGCCGTGTCGAACTCCAGGCACAGCTGCTGGCGCATGTCGCCCGACGAGGTCCAGCCCATCAGGGGATCGATGGTGCGCGCGGTCTCCGGCTCATATTCCAGCTGCCAGAGCTTGGTGCGGGCCCTGCCCGCCTGCATGGCATTCTTGGCCGGTCTGTAGATACGTGCGCGCATGAAACTCTCTAACAAAAAGTTGGTCGGAGCGGCTGGATTCGAACCAACGGCCCTTAGCTCCCAAAGCTAATGCTCTACCAGGCTGAGCTACGCTCCGATCAGCCCGCTGGAATTACACGCTGGGGGCAAAGGCGTCAATTAACCTCGGAAAAGCGCCCGAAAAACAGGCTCGGCCAGTTCTTTCCGGTCAAGATAAACTGTCCCGTGGCCGGATCATACGCGATGCCGTTGGGCACGAAGTTGGAGTCGGAATCGATATAGCGGCGGTCCATCGTGTTCATCCGCAGCCGCAGCGGCTTGAGATCGGCCTGGGCCTCGACGCAGCCGGTGGCGGGATTGATCCGCACCACGTCCCAGTCCTGGAACACATTGGCCCAGACCGATCCTTGCGCATATTCCAGCTCGTTGAGACTATCGAGATAGCGGTTGCCGCGAACCACGCGCAGCGATCCCAAGGTTTTGAAATCCTGCGGCGAGACGAAAAACAGCCGGCTGGAGCCGTCGCTGGCGATCAGCTGTTTGCCGTCATTGGTCAATCCCCAGCCGTCGCGCGGATTCTCAAATTGTCCCAGCGGACGAAGCTGGCGGTCGAACACGAAGACTTTTCCCTCCTGCCAGCTCAATTGATAAACGCGGTCGCCCAACACGGTCACGCCTTCGCCGAAATAGCGCTGGCCGGCCGTCATCAGCTGCGTGACCTTGCCGGTGGCCGGATCGATGCGGTTGATCCTGGTGTCGCCGAACATGTTGCCGGTTCCTTCCAGCAGCGTGCCGCCGTCCATTTCCAGGCCTTGGGTAAAGCCCAGCGTGTCGCGGCGGATCTGCTTTTCGACCCGGAAGGAAAGGGTTTTGGGAACGGGGCATTTTTGCGCCAGCGCCGGAGCGGCGCAAAGCGTCAGCAATAGGAGGCAAAGAAACAGGCGCATGATGCTTCGGACTATCGCAGTCCAAGGTCCAAAAGCAATCGCATCAGCCCAGCACGGCGATTTCGGCGACCAGCTCGCCTTTCGGCCCGTCACCCACCCGCACTTCGACCTTCTGGCCTTCCTGCAGCTCGCGGATATTGCAGCGGCGCAATGTTTCCATGTGAATGAAGATGTCGGCGGTGCCCGGACCACGGCTGACAAAGCCATAGCCCTTGGCGCGGTTGAACCACTTCACGATGCCTTCGAAGGCGGGGCCGCGCGGCTCGGCGACATAGCGCGGACCGCGCTCGCTGACCGTGGGCATCACCTGGGCGGTGGAATTGTCCAGCGACAGGATACGGCTGGCCTGCAGGCCGCGCGGGCCTTTCACGGCCTCGCACACCACCGACGCGCCTTCGAAGGCCTGCTTGAAGCCGGACTGCCGCACACAGGTCTGATGCAGCAGGATGTCACCCTCGCCCTCGGTGGGCGTGATGAATCCATAGCCCTTGTGAGCGTCAAACCATTTGACCTGGCCGGAAACAGTCCGGCCGTCCGCGTCCTCCATACCCCCCCCTGCGTATGCCTGCAGGTTTCGCCACAATCCTGCCTTATTGCGCCCCCCACGAAAAGAGGGGGATACGGACGAAATTCGAGGTGTGCCCCGGGCTTTGCACCAAGACCTTGGGCTGGGCCAGTATGCCGGCCTTCCTTCAGGAACCCGCGATGCCGTCCCCGTCCCGCCCGCCTGCCAAGCCCGATCCGGCGCCGAAACTCCGTCCGGCACCCAATTCCGCACCCGCTGTCTGGATTGCGGGTTTGGCGGGCGTGGTGGTCA
>JAZKDV010000008.1:0-28309 GCA_040387395.1 Pseudomonadota bacterium
CGGGTGGCACCGCCGCGCAAGTCAGCGGCGCACAGGAATCCGCGCCCGCTTCCGGCGCCGGCAATGCGCCCGCGCAAAGCCTGTTCCAGCGCGCCATGGCGGGCGTTCGCGTCCCCGATCCGGGCGGCTTTGGCCTGCCCACCCGCTTCGGACTGATCCACGAAGGCAACATCCAGAACTACGTTCCCGTCACCGACGAGATGCTGCGCAATCCGGCGGACAGCGACTGGCTGATGTATCGCCGCAATTACCAGGGCTGGAGCTACAGCCCGCTCAAGCAGATCAACACCGACAACGTCAAATCGTTGAGCCTGAAATGGATGTGGTCGCTTCCGGAGAACGGCACGCTGGAAATCACGCCGCTGATCCATAGCGGCATCCTGTTCATCTGGGGCACCAGCAACACCATCCAAGCGCTGGACGCCCGCACCGGCGAACTGCAGTGGGAGAACCGCCTGGGTCCGGCCCCGCGCCGTCCCGGCCCCGGTCCCTCGACCGAGGAAACCCGCTCCATGGGCCTGTGGGGCAACAACATCTATGTCAACACGCCCCAGGGTTACGTCTATGCCCTGGACGCGCGCACCGGCAAGGAAGTGTGGAAGAGCCACATCACCGATGAGAAGATGTTTGCCAACAATAGCGGCATGGTCGGCGGCTCCACCGGCGGCATCATCATCGTCAAGGGCCGCGTACTGGTCGGCATGACCAATTGCGGCCGCAAGGGCGACGACAATCACTGCTATATCAGCGCCTATGACGCCAGGACCGGCAAGCGCGACTGGAAGTTCGTCACCGTCGCGCTGAAGGGCCAGAAGGGCGGCGACACCTGGAACAACCTGCCCGACAATGAACGCAAGGGCGGCGAGACCTGGATCGCAGGCACCTACGATCCCGAAAGCAACACCACCTTCTGGGGCACGGCGCAGGCCAAGCCCTGGCGGCGCGACCTGCGCGGTTCGGGCGATGGCGCGACGGAGTATGCCAATTCGACCATCGCGCTGGATGCCGATACCGGCAAGCTCAAGTGGAGCTACAACCATGCGCCGGGCGAATCCCTCGACCTCGACGAAGTGTTCGAGCGCGTGGTGGTGACGCACGGAAACCAGAAGTCGGTGCTGACCATCGGCAAGCCGGGCATCCTGTGGAAGCTGGACGCCAACACCGGCAAGTTCCTGGCCGCCAAGCAAACCGTGTTCCAGAACGTCTATGAGAACTTCGACGAGAAGACCGGCAAGGTCGTCTATCGCAAGGACATCCAGAACCAGAAGGTCGACCAGTGGCTCTCCTCCTGTCCCGGTCCGCAAGGCGGCCATGACTGGCAGGCGACCAGCTATCATCAGCCCAGCGATGCGCTGATCATTCCATTGTCCCAGTCCTGCGTCTTCATGCTGGGCAACGGCTCCCAGACCTACTTCGAGATGCCCGGCACCAACGGCAACAATGGCCGCCTCTCGGCTTACAGGGCGCGCGACCTCAAGCCGCTCTGGTCGTTCCAGCAGCGTTCGCCCTTCCTGTCGGGCGTGGTCTCGACCGCGGGCAACCTGGCCTTTGTCGGCGACTTCGACCGCGTCTTCCGCGCGGTGGACACGAGCAACGGCAAGACGTTGTGGAAGACCCGGCTCGGCACCACGGTGCAGGGCTATCCGGTCAGCTTCAGCGTCGACGGCAAGCAGTATGTCGCCATCACCACCGGCCTGGGCGGCGGCAGCCCGCAGAACAAGCCGGCCACTTTGCTGCGGGAAGTAAAGCGCCCGGCCAACGGCTACAACCTGTTCGTCTTCGGCCTGCCGGACTAAAGCGCCAAAAGACTCCAATTGTGGCAGGGGCGCGGGGCAACCCGCGCCCTTATCATTTTGTATCTAAAGGGTTTTTCTGTCCCGTTGACGGCGCGGGGGGCGGCTTGGCAAGCAGTGGCCACCAAAACACCGGGGGTTCTTCGTGCTGCGTTTTTTCCAGGCCATGATGCCGCGCGAGGAGAAATTCTTCGGCCTTTTCAACGCCCATGCCCGCACCCTGGTCGACGGCGCCGTCGCGCTGCGTGACCTGCTGGAAGGCGGCCCCGGCGTGGCCGCGGCCTGCGCCCGCATCGTGGCGCATGAGAATGAAGCCGACGCCATCGCCCGCGATGTGCTGCTCAGCGTCCGCCGTTCCTTCATCACCCCCTTCGACCGCGGCGACATCAAGGATCTGATCGGCCAGCTCGACGATTCCATTGACCAGATGCAGAAGACCGCCAAGGCCATCACCCTGTTCGAAGTCACCCACTTCGAGATTCACATGCGCCAGATGGCCGACATCATCCTGCGCTGCGCCGAACTGACGGTGGAGGCGGTGAGCCTGCTGGGTTCGATGCGCGAGAATTCGGGCCGCATCAATGCCATCACCGAAGAGATCACCCGGCTGGAAGAACAGGCCGATGAGCTGAACGATGCCGGCATCAAGGCGCTGTTCCTGAAGAACCGCGACGGCAACGCCATGGCCTTCATCGTCGGCAACGAGATCTACGATCACCTCGAAAAAGTCGTAGACCGCTTCGAGGATGTCGCCAATCGCATCAGCGGCATCGTGATCGAGCAGGTCTGATGACTCTGCTCATCATCCTGATCTGTGTCGCGCTGCTGTTCGATTTCCTCAACGGGCTGCACGACGCCGCCAATTCCATCGCCACCATCGTCTCCACCCGCGTGCTCTCGCCCAAATATGCGGTGGCCTGGGCGGCTTTCTTCAATTTCATCGCCTTCATGGTATTCGGCCTGCATGTCGCCAACACCGTCGGCACCGGCATCGTCTCGCCCAGCGTGATCTCCGACCAGGTGATCTTCGGGGCCCTGATGGGCGCAATCATCTGGAACGTCGTGACCTGGCTGGCGGGCATCCCCTCGTCTTCCTCGCACGCCCTGATCGGCGGACTGGTGGGCGCTGGCATCTGCAAGGCCGGTTTTGAAGCCGTGGTGGTGAAGGGTCTCGCCAAGACCGTCGGCGCCATCGTGCTGTCGCCCGCCACCGGTTTCTTCCTGGCGCTGATCCTGGTGCTGATCGTGTCCTGGGCGTTCTTCAAGACCTCGCCCTACAAGAGCGACAAGCTGTTCCGCTACGGCCAGTTCGTCTCGGCTTCGGCCTACAGCCTTGGCCATGGCGGCAATGACGCCCAGAAGACCATGGGCATCATAGCCGCCCTGCTGTTCGCCCATGGGATGAGCGGCGGCACCTTCCATGTCCCCTTCTGGGTGGTGATCACCTGCCAGGCGGCGATGGGCCTGGGCACCCTGTTCGGCGGCTGGCGCATCGTGCGCACCATGGGCTCGCGCATCACCCACCTCACACCGATGCAGGGCGTCTGCGCCGAGACCGCCGGCTCCATCACGCTGTTTGGGGCGACCTGGCTGGGCATTCCCGTGTCCACCACCCACACCATCACCGGCGCCATTATCGGCGTGGGCGCGGCGCGGCGGGTGTCGGCGGTACGCTGGAACGTGGCCAAGGACATTGTGACAGCCTGGATCGTCACCATGCCGGCCTCGGGCCTGATCGCCGCGGTCTTCTACTTCCTGGGCGGCGCCTTCGGGATGACGTAGCGGCCCGGTTTGGGCCGTAAACGGATGATCGTAAGATGGCCCAAGGCGAATCACGCGGGGCCGGCTTGGGCGATCCTCTTTTTCGTGAGCATGGCAAACAGGTGGCGGCCTTGTGCTGGCGCCCGGCGAACGGGAATGCGCTGCAAGTTCTGCTGATCACCTCGCTCAACTCCAAGCGCTGGATCCTGCCCAAGGGCTGGCTGATGGACGGCCTGACGCCGGCCGAGTCCGCAGCCCGCGAAGCGATGGAGGAAGCCGGCGTCACCGGCAACACCGCGCAGCGGCCGTTCGGCAGCTATCATTATCTCAAGGAAAGAAAAGACGGCGGCGGCGTGCCCTGCAGCGTCGATGTCTTCGCGCTGGAAGTGACCGGACAGATGGACGAGTGGCCGGAAAAAGGCGCGCGCGAGATCGCCTGGCTGGCGCTGGAAGACGCGGCGGCGCGGGTGTCGGAGCCGGGCCTGCGCGAATTGCTGCGCACGTTTCACAAACAGCCGCGCATCGTATCGCGGCGCACCGGCTAGTCGTTCACCAGATCCCTAGTCGTTCACCAGATCAAGAGGATAGAAGGGCCGCGTCACCTTGGTGAAGGGGATGCGCCGCATGTTCACGCAAGTCGGCCCCGGCGTATCGGCCAGGAAGATGCGTTCCGCGATGGGCGTGTAGGACACCCGGAAGTGCGAAGGCGAGCGCACGAACACCAGCGCTGCGCGCGCCGGGTCCAGCCCCACCGATTTGTGAATCCCCAGGTCCCATTCAAAATGGGGTATGGAGCGCAGGTTGAGCCGTATCGCGCCGATCGCCAGCACCACGGTCAATCCCATCTCGCCCACCATGCCGTTGCCGCCAGGGCCTTCCAGCACATACTGGCCGTCGCTGACGGTCTTGACCTTGCCCGTCACGGTCAGCGGATCGCCCAGGCCGGAGCGCTTGTGGCCCACGCCCAGGGTGATGGTCTTGCCCACGCCGGCCTTCGCGGCCTCTGCCGCGGCCTCGGCATCGCATATGGTGCAGATCGAAATGCGGTCGGCCTTATCGGCGCCGGCATGCAACAGCGCCGCCAGCACGGCGGTGGAATCCGCCGCCGCGCCGCCCGACGGCGTATCGCCGGAATCGCTGGCCACGGTCAGGCCGGGCGAAGACAGGCCGATGCGGATGATCTCGTCCAGCTCCGTAACATCGGGTTCGAACTCGGTGCGACGGTCCCAGGCCATCTTGGCCAACTTGTCGGCGGCGGCTTGTGCCTGTTTCAGATCTTCGCCGCACACCAGCGCGGCAAAGCCCAGATCGGGCGTATCGATCCAGGGCTGCACCGGAAACAGCGAAACATGAAGGACTTCGCCGCGCTCTTCCATCGCGCGGCCTTCGGCGACGATATCGCTGAGCGGCGGCGTAGTGGTGCGCGCCGAATCCGGGCTGAACACCATGTGGCGCTTGGACAGGGCCATCACCGGCTTCACCTTGCCGTTGATCCAGTCGATCAGGAGCTTGGTGGCGCGATAGCCCGTCTCATACATGTCAATATGGGGAAATTCGCGATAGCCGATATAGGCGACATCGGGCTGCAGCATGGCCGATGTGATATGGCCATGCAGATCGAGCGACACGGTGATGGGCGTGCCCGGTGGCAATTCGGCCCGCACCCGGCGCACGATCTCGGCTTCGGCGTCGGGCTCGTCTTCCAGGATCATGGCGCCATGCAGCGCCAGGAACACGCCATCGACCGGCAAGGCGGCGCGCAGGCGTTCGACAATCTCGTTCATCAGGATATCGAAACTGGCGCGCTCCACCGTGCCCGAGGCCATCGCCATGGTGGCCAGAAGCGGCAGCGGCGTGGCACCTGCCTCATAACAGGCATCCAGCGCGCCGGGCACTTCCAGCCGGGCGCTGCCAAAGGCGGCCAGCATGTCCTGGCCGCGATAGAGATACTGATCCTCGAAGGTCTTCACCGTGGTGGTGAAGGGCACGAAGCTGTTGGTTTCCTGCTTGAATTCCGCGATCGCGATGCGCATGGCCTTCTCCTAAACCGCTGCCAGCTTGCCGCGCCCGGGAATGGCGGCCAGCAGGGCGCGGGTATACTCGCTGGATGGCGCGGCGAACACGTCACCTGTCGGGCCGGATTCCACCACCTGGCCATGGCGCATCACCATCACCCGGTGGCAGACCTGGGCCGCCACCCGCATGTCATGGGTGATGAACAGCATGGCGAGATTCATCTGCTGGCGCACATCGTCCAGCAATTTCAGCACCTGGGCCTGCACCGTCACATCCAGCGCCGACACCGGCTCGTCCGCGATCAGGATGTCGGGCTTCAGCATCAGGGCGCGCGCCAGCCCGATGCGCTGGCGCTGGCCGCCGGAGAATTCGTGCGGGAAGCGGTTCATGGTTTCCGGGTTCAGTCCCACCAGCCGCAGGATGTCGGCGGCGCGTGACCGCGCCTCTTTCATGTCCTCGCCATAGGCGCGCGGCCCCGCGATCACGATCTCGCCCACCGTCTGGCGCGGATTGAGCGACGAAAAAGGATCCTGGAACACCATCTGGATGCGCCGCCTTAGCGGGCGCAGATCGCGCGCCTTCATATGGGCGATGTCGGCGCCGTCGAACAGCATCTCGCCGGCATCAGGGTCCAGCAGCCGGATGACGCAGCGCGCCAGGGTGGATTTGCCCGAACCGGATTCCCCCACGATGCCCAGCGTCTCGCCGCGGCTTAAGGTGAGCGACACCTTGTCCACCGCCGTGACCGCGGCCGCGCCAGAGAAAAACCCGCCCCGGCGGAAATGCTTGCTCAGCTCCGTCACCGTCAGCAGCGGCTTGTCCTGCGCCACCGGCAGCAAGGCGCTTTCGCCGCGCGGCACCGCCGCGATCAGGGCGCGGGTATAGGAATGCCTGGGATCGCCCAGCACTTGCGCGGCTGTCCCCTCTTCCACCACCCGGCCATGGCGCATCACCGCTACCCGGTCGGCCATGTCCGCCACCACGCCGAAGTCATGGGTGATGAACAGCACGCTCATTTCGCGTTCCGACTGGATGCGCTTGATCAGTTTGAGAATCTGCGCCTGGGTGGTGACATCCAGCGCCGTGGTCGGCTCGTCGGCAATCAGCAATTTGGGCGACAGCGACAGGGCCATGGCGATCATCACCCGCTGACGCTGGCCGCCCGACAATTGGTGCGGGAAGGATTTGAGCAGCGCATGGGGGTCTTTCAGTCCCATCTCGGCCAGCAACCCGCCGGCCAGTTCCAAAGCTTCCTTCTCGGAAATCGCGCGATGGGCGCGAATCTGTTCGGTGATCTGCTTGCCGATGGTCACCACCGGATTGAGCGCCGCCATCGGGTCCTGGAAGATCATGGCGATGTCGCGGCCGCGCAATTTGCGGATGCCCGAGGGCGGCAAGCGCAGCAGGTCCGTGCCGCCGAACAAAATCTGGCCGCCGCTGGCGGTCACGCCGCGCGGAAGAAGTCCCATCACCGCATGGGCGGTCAGCGACTTGCCCGAACCCGATTCCCCCACGATGCACAGGATTTCGTTGGGATTGATCGTCAGGCTGACGCCGTCCACCGCATGGGCGCGGTCGGCGCCCGGCGGCAGCGCCACGGTCAGATCGCGGATCGAAATCAGCGGTTCCATCAGCGCCTGCGCCTGGGATTGAGGGCATCGTTCAGCCCATCGCCGATGAAGTTCAGCGCCAGCACCGTGACCATGATCGCCACGCCCGGCAGCACCGTGGTCCACCACGCCACCCACATGGCCGAGCGCGAGCCGCCGATCATGCTGCCCCAGCTCAGAAGATTGGGGTCGCCCAGCCCCAGGAAGCTCAGCGCCGATTCGGTCAGGATGGCGCTGCCCACCATCATCGAGCCGACCACGATGATCGGCGGCAGGGCGTTGGGCAGGACCTGGGTGAAGATGATGCGGGCATCGCCCATGCCCAGGGTGCGCGCCGCCTGGACGAACTCGCGGCTGCGCAAACTCAGAAATTCGCCGCGCACCACGCGGGCGACCTGCGGCCAGGTCACCAGCGCGATGCCGATCACCGTCGAACTCAGGGACGGCTGCAGGAACGCCACCAGCACCATCAGCAGCACGAAGCTGGGAATGATCTGGAAGAATTCCGTCACCCGCATCAGCAAATCGTCCAGCCAGCCGCCATAGTAACCGGCGACCGCGCCCAGCAGCACGCCGATACCCACCGCGCCCAGGGTCGAGGTGATGCCGACCAGCAGCGAGATGCGCGCGCCATACGCCAGCCCCACCGCCATGTCGCGGCCCAGCACGTCGCTGCCCACCAGCAGACCCGGCGCGCCGGGCGGCAGCAGCGGCATGCCCACAATGGTGAAGGGCCCGCGCGCAAACAGCAGCGGCGCCAGCAGCGCCAGGGCCACGATCACCGCAAAGATCACCAGCCCCGCCAGCGGGATCGGCCGTGAGAGAAACATCCGCAGGAAATGCCTCATCGGCCCAGCTCCACCCGCGGATCGGCGATGGAATAGGCGATGTCGGTCACCAGGTTGAACAGGCTGACCAGCACCGCGGTGACGATGAAGATGCCCAGCAGCAGCGGATTGTCGCGCGTGGTCACCGCTTCATAGGCCAGCGTGCCGACGCCCGGCCAGCTGAAGACATTTTCGACCAGCACGCTGCCGCCCACCAGGATGGCGGACTGCAATCCCGCGAAAGTGATCAGCGGGATCAGCGCATTGCGCAGGATATGCCGGCGGGCGACCTGGCCTTCGCTGATGCCCTTGGCCCGCGCGGTCTTGACGAAATCCTGGTCGGCGACCTCGATCATGGCGGTGCGCGTCAGCCGCGCATAACTGGCCATGAAATACAGCGCGAGGGTGACGCCCGGCAGGACCATGTGCACCGCGATGTCCCCGATGCGCGCCAGCCCGGTATAGTCGGCGCCCATGGTTTCCAGCCCGAAGGGCGGCAGCCAGCCCAGCCAGACCGAGAACATCAGCATCGCCATCATGCCCAGCCAGAATTGCGGCATGGCGTAGAACACCATGCTGAGCACCGTCATCGAGGCATCCGTGACCGATCCCGGCCGCCGCGCTGCCATCATGCCCATCGCCACGCCTCCCGCGATCGCCACCAGCAGTGCGAAGGCATTCAGCAGCAAGGTATTGGGCAGCCGCTCCAGGATCACATCCACCACCGGCTGGCGGCGCACAAAGCTGCTCCCCAGATCGCCCTGCGCCACCGCACTGAGATATTTCCACAATTGCACCGGCACCGGCTGGTCCAGCCCATATTCGGCGCGCAGCGATTTCATGAAGGCTTCGTCGGCAAAGCCGGCCTGCCCCGCCATCACGGTCGCGGTATCGCCCGGCGCCAGCCGCACCAGGAAAAAACTCAGCAGCACCACCGCCACGGTGATCAGCACCGTCTTGAGCAGGCGCGCGCCGATATAGGACAGCCGGTTCATGCCAGCCTGACCGAACCAAAGCCGTCGGCCGGGCCGTTGGGGCCCGTGATCACGTCCTTCAGCCGCTTGTTGTAGAAGAACATGGGCTGGCGTTCGAACATCCAGCACATGGCGACGTCGCGCGTCAGCACATGCTGCAGGCGGCTATAGTGTTTCTGGATTTCGGCGGAATCTACCGCCACCGCCGCCTTGTGGAACAGCGCATCCACTTCCGGGTTGTTGTAGCCCTGGATATTGCTCTGCGGCACGCCTTTGCGGATGTTCGACGACAGGAAGAACCGCGCCGTGCCGATGGCCGGGTCGCCATACTGGCCATAGGAATTGCAGTCCACATCGAAATCCCAGTTGCCGCTGCGGCGGCTGAAGGTGGGCCAGTCGGTGGATTGCAACTCGACGTCCAGCCCCACTTCCGACAGCGCCTGCTTGGCGTAATGCGCGCCGCGCGTCCAATGCCCGCCGCCGTCCGGGATCATCATGATGGCGAAGCGGTGGCGCACGCCGCCGCGGCCCGGCTTCAATCCCATCTCGTCCAGCAGGGCGCGGGCGCGCGCCTGGTCGAAAGGATACTTCACCAGGGCTTTCTCATCATAGTAAGGCAGGTTCGACGGGATCGGCCCTGTCGCCACCTTGCCCAATCCGAAATTGATCGCCTTGACCAGGAAATCGCGGTCGATGGCGTGCATGAATGCGGCGCGGAAGCGGCGGTCGCTGAACGGCCAGCGGCGATGGTTCATTTCCATCACCGTGATCTCGCCCGTGCCGTTGAAGGCGTCGTTCCGCGCCACGACATTGGGATTGGCCATCATCCGCGAATTGACCACGGTGTCGATGTCGTCGGCCATGGCGAAATCCACCGCGCCTGATTCCATCGCCACCAGCCGCTGCTCCGGCGTGGGGCAGACGCGGTAATAGATGCCGTCCATGCCCGGCTGCCCTGGCCGCCAGTAATGCGCGTTGCGGGTCAGATGGATGAACTGGCCGCGCGCCCAGCGGTTGAACTTGAACGGCCCGGTGCCGACCGGCTTGAAGTTGTAGGGGTTGGTGCGGAAGTTGGTGCCTTCAAAGATATGCGCCGGCATCATCGGCGCGCTGGACGCCATCAGCGACAGCAGGAAGGCATTGAACGGCTGCTTCATGTCGAAACGCACCGTGTAGCGGTCGATCACCTTGATTGCGCGCACGTGGCTGAAAGCGTTGCGGCTGCGCGGATTGAGCTGGGGCAGCATCACGCCGCAACTGAAGGCCACGTCGCGGGCGGTGAAGGGCACGCCATCATGCCAGCGCACATCGGGGCGCAGGTGGAAGGTATAGGCCATGCCGTCCGGCGACATCTCAAAGGCGCGCGCCAAGTTGGGATGCGGCTTGAACTGCCAGTCGAACCGCAGCAGCGACTCGTTAATGTTGCCGCAGATCTCCTGCATGATGCGGGTATTGAACAGCGGATAATTCAGATGCGCCGGTTCATCCGTCATCATGGCGTTGATGGTGCGCTGGCGCGCCGTGGCGCCGGGTGCCTGCGCCCAGGCGGGCACGGCGAAGACGCCCGCCGCCGCGGCTCCCAGCATCGCGCGGCGGTCGAACTCCATCAGGCTTCCAGCCGATCCAGCGGATAAACCGGACGCCGCAGCTTGGTGTAAGGCAGCCGCGTGATGTCGGAGGTACAGGGCCCGCTGGTGCTGACGGTGAACTCGCCGGCCGCGATCCGGCCATAAGCGACGCGGTGGCCCACCGCCGCCTTTACGCCGATCATGGTGAGGTCCTCAGGGTTCACGCCCTGGCTGCGCCACTGTCCCAGATCGAAGGGCGGCAGCGCCTTGCTGGTGAGGAGGATGGTGAGACCCTTGTGCTTCACCACCGCGCAAGGCCCCATGCGGATGATCTTGCCGAGGCTTCCCACCAGATGGGAATTCTTGTCTTCCAGTTCGAACACGCCGTCGCTCTTGGAAACAACTTCGACTTCCAGGCTCACCGGACCGGGATCGAGCGGCGAACTGCCGCCGATGGGCAAGGTGATCTTGCCGCCGACAGGCACGTCCCTCAGCGCCGCGACATTCTTCGCATTGGCCAGCGCCACACCAGCACCCTGCACATCGTATTTCAAGAGCGCCCGCAGCACATCGGTGCCATCACCAGGCGCGCCGCCGCCGATATTGTCGGCCGGCTCCACCAGCAGGATCGGACCCTTGCCCGCCGGCTTGAAGTCGCGCACCACCGCATCGAGATCGTGTTCCGGCGGAATGCCGCCTTCGCGCATGTCCCAGGCGATCTGCGCCAGTTCGCGCAGACCTTCCTGCGCCGCTGCTTCGCTGCCTTCGGTGATGATGCTGAACGCCACACCCGCATTGGGCACATCGGAAAAGGCATAACCGCCGACGATATTCACCGCCAGCACGCCGGGAATGTCTTTCTCCATGCGGCGCGCGGCATCTTCCAGCGCCCGCATCGGCCCGTCCTTGGTGCCGGTGCCCGTGGGCGGCCAGACGATCGGCGTCACCAGCACCAGATGCTTGGGCCGCACGCCCGTCTTCAGACAACGCGCCAGCAATTCGGTGGTCAGAACCGCGCTGTCATAGGCGTCGGTGTGCGGGCATTCGCGGTAGAAGATCATGCAGTCCGACAGCGCGCCCATGCGCGGGGTCAGCGTCGCGTGCAGGTCACCGACGCAATACATCGGCAGGTTTTCCGCGCCCTTGGTGGCGCGGATGCGGGCCATCAACTCGCCTTCGGGATCGTCGCAGCCGCTGGTGACCATGGCGCCATGCAGCGACAGATGGATGGCGTCCAGCCCTTCGGCCAGCGCCTTTTCCAGCATGGGCTTCACCTCGCCCCAGAAGGTCTCGAACACTTCGTGGTCAACGGTGCCCGAGGCGCCGCCGGTATAGATGACGCTGGGCACCACCTCCCAGCCTTCCCGGTTCGCAACGCTGAGAAAGCCGTCGATCTGCGAGGCGTCGCCCACTCGGGCGGTGATTTCCGCACCGCGATGGATCTCGAAGCCTTCAAAACCCGTGGTTTCGCCCGAGAAGGAATGGGTCTCATGGAAAATCCCGGCAATGAAAACCCGTGTCATGACAGCCCCTTATTTTTTCAAACTCTCCCGGTTTTTCCGCAGCCTTGCAAGCATGGCACCTATGGCGGCCCCGCATTGGCGCATGCGGCGTTTCGGCCCTAGAAATATGCCGTCTAACGGATGTTCACCACGTGCTGCTGCTCAAACTCACTCTCATCCCGCTGGCGGTCCTGGCGCTGGGCATCACGGAGCGGCTGCACGGCCCGCGGGTGGCGGGCTGGCTGTCGGGTTTCCCGGTGGTTGCCTTTCCCCTGCTCCTGTTCGTCACGCTGGATCATGGCGGCGACTTCGGCAGCGCCAGCGCGCTGGGCGCCTGGTACGGGCTGGTGGCCTGGCTGAGCTTCGCCATGACCTATTCCTGGTGCTCCAGGCGGCTGAACTGGTTCTGGTGCATCGCGGTCAGCTTCGCCGTCTGGACCGCCATGGCGGTGATAATGCTGGAGGCCCAGCGCCTGTCCGTCTGGACCGAACTGCTGCCGGTGCTGGCCTTTATCGTGGCCCTCGCCTCCTATCCGCGCGGCGAAGCCTCCGACGAACAGCGCGAGCATGTCTGGTGGGGCCTGCCGGCGCGCATGCTGGCGGGCGCGGTGCTGACGGTGGTGGTCACCCAGTTCTCCGAGGCGCTGGGCTCGCGCTGGTCGGGCATGTTTTCCACCTTCCCCATGCTGGGCTCTGTAATCGCGGTGTCCAACCATATCCAGTATGGCCCCCGCGCGGTGCAGGAAGCCGTGGCCGGCATGTCCATGGGCATCGCTTCGATCGGCACTTTCTGCTTTGCGCTTTACATGCTGCTGCCGGTCACCGGCATATGGACAGCCTTTGGACTGGCGCTGGCCGCGTCCTCCACCGCCCACGCGCTCACCTATCTGCTGTTCAAAAACAAAACGAAAAAGTCCTAGGCGATCTCTTTGGCCGCGCCGCGCACCGCTTCCAGCGTGGCGTCCACCACCGCGTCATCGTGCGCGGACGAGACGAACCAGGCGCCGCGTTCCAGCACCCTGACGCCGCGCTTCAGCAGAGCATGGGCGAACTTCACATACAGCGCCTTGTCGCTTTTCAGCAGGTCGCGATAGCATTTCGCCGGCGCATCCAGCCCGAATCCGACATGGAACATCAACTCAAAGCCGGTGACCTGGGCCTTGATGCCATTGTCTTTCAGGATCTGCGCGATGCCGTCGCGCAGCCGCACGCCGCGTTTGGAGCTTTGCTCGTAATGTTCCGGCGTCAGCGCCTTTTGCGTCGCCACCATCGCCGCCATGGTCACCGGCTGGGCATTGAAAGTGCCGCCATGCAGCACGCCATCCTTCACGAACATGTCCAGCAGGTCGGCGCGGCCGACGATGGCCGCCACCGGGAAACCATTGGCGATGGCTTTTGCAAAGATAGACAGGTCGGGCGTGACACCGAACCGCCCCTGCGCGCTGTTTCTGCCCAGGCGGAAGCCCGTGATCACTTCGTCGAAGATCAGGATCGCGCCATGCTTGCGGCAAAGCGCCTGCGCACCTTCCAGGTAACCGGCGGCGGGCGCAATCGCGCCCTGGTTGCACATGGCGGGCTCCATGATCACGCCGGCGATATCGCCCCTGGCCAGCCGCGCTTCCAGCTTGCCCAGATCGTTCCAGCCGATCACATCCAGCCCGGCGGCGTCGATCTGGTCCTGGCCCTTGCTGCCGGCCACCAGCACCGGCGCGTCTTCCGGCCCCGCCGCATTCTCACCCGGCGCGGTGGACCACAGGATATTGTCGAACCAGCCGTGATAATGGCCTTCGAATTTCAGGATGATGCGTTTGCCGGTGGCGGCGCGCGCCAGGCGGAATGCGGCCTGCGCCACTTCCGAGCCCGATGAGCCGAAGCGGATGCGCTCGGCGCTGGGAATGCGCTCGCACAAGATCTGCGCCGCCTCGAATTCGATTTCCGACTGGCCGGCATACAGGATGCCCTTTTCGACCTGCGCCTTCACGGCGTCCTGAACGCCTTTGGGCGTATGCCCCAGCACCATCGCGCCCATGCCGCAGTAATAATCGATCAGGCGGTTGCCATCGACGTCGATCAGGTAGGCGCCTTCGCCGCGCTGGAACACCAGCGGCCCGCCCGCCATGCCGATGCGGAAGTTGCTGTTGATCCCGCCCGCAATGTGCCTGGCGCTTTGCGCAACCAGCTGCGCCGAACGCGCGAACGACATGTCAGCATTTGAACCAGGCATTTTGACCCTTTTGACCGTGAGGCTGGCGATGTTCGAACATTATCCCTTGAGAAGTGCGTTTTCTCGCCTCAAAGTGGGCAGGAACAGCCCGCGGCCGGAAGAATAATGGCAAAAAGACCCCCAATCCGGAATAATTCTCCGGCGGCCCTGGAGCCCAGCGACCGGGCCATTCTGCGCGAATTGCTGCGCAACGGGCGCGCCACCAATGCGGAATTGGCAGCCGCAGCCGGGATGTCGGAATCCGCGTGCTTTCGCCGCCTGAAGAGGCTGGAGGAAAGCGGCGTCATTGAAAATTACACCGTGCGCATCAAGCCGGCAGCCGTCGGGCTCAGCCTGACGGCCATCGTCTCGATAGGCCTGGCGAACCAGTCCGACGATGTAGTGGTGAAATTCGAGAAGGCGGTGGCCAAAATTCCGGAAGTACTGGAATGCCACCTGATGACAGGAACGCCGGATTACCTGCTTCGGGTATCCGTTGCAGACCTTGAAGGGCTGGAAAAACTGTATGCGACCGTCCTGCGCCGCTTGCCCGGTGTCGCGCGTTTTTCGTCCAACCTGGTCCTGCGGTCGGTTGTGAACCGGGCGGGCTTGCCGCTGTAGCCCGCTGAAGCTTTCTTTCACCTTTCAGGGCCATCCGCCGGTTTTATTCCGCTGAGGGACCGTTATTTCCGATTTGCGGCAGAAAAAACCGCTGACCCGCTGGCAGTATGGCTGCGCTGCGCATGGGGAACATCATGGCCATTCTGTCGAAGAACCAGTTCGCACTGATGACCGGGCTGTCGCTGTTCTGCGCGGCCTTCGCCCAGCCCGCGCTTATCCAATCCGCCCGGGCCGCCGACAAAGCGCAGGGCCTCAAGATCGCCACCTTCGAAACCGATGCGACGCCGCCGATCGGCTACGAGATGGGCTATTCGGTGGTCAAAAGCATTGGCGCGCCGCTGCAGGCCAAAGGCGTGGTGATCACCGGCGCCGGCAAACCCATCGTCATGCTGTCGGTCGACTGGGGCGGGGTCGATGGACGGGCGCGCGATGAATGGCACGCGCTGCTGGCGCAGGCGGCGGGCACCACGCCGGACCGGGTCACGGTGCACCATCTGCATCAGCATGATGCGCCCGGCGCCGGCTTTCACATTTATGACGAGCGGGTCAAACATGGCCTGCCCGAACGCATTCCGGCCGGCCTGCCGGACAAGCGCCAATGGGCGCGCGGGGTGATGGAAAATTCGGCCACCGCGCTGAGCAAGGCGCTGCGCCAGGCAAAGCCGGTCACCCATCTGGGCCTGGGCAAGGCGAATGCGGAGCGGATCGCTTCGAACCGGCGCCTGATCGGCGCCAACGGGCGCGTGGCGATGCACCGCCAGTCGACCTATACCAGCGTCTATCCGGCGGATGTTGCCGCGGGGCTCAAGGTCGATGCCGATGCGGACGGACATCGCCTGAGCATCCTCCACCCGGAGGAAGCGCAGGCCGCGCCCGAAGGACTGATCGATCCCGCGGTGCGCGTGATCAGCTTCTGGAACGGCAACCGCGCGCTGGCCTCGCTGACCTATTATGCCTCGCACCCCCAGGTGTCGTTCGGCAAGGGCATCGTCACGCCCGATTTCGTGGGACTGGCGCGCGAGCGGCACCAGAAGGAGACCGGCGTGTTCCAGGTCCATTTCAACGGCGCGGGCGGCAACATCACGCTGGGCAAATACAATGACGGCTCCGACCGCGCCCGCGAAGAATTCACCGTCCGGTTTCTGGACGCCATGCGGCGCGCATGGAAAGCGACCGAGCGTTCGGCCCTGGCGCCGTCGGACGTGGAATGGCGCACCACCGACATTTCACTTCCCGCCAAGTATGGCGCGTTCAAGGACGAGGCGCGCGCGGTCGCCGCCGACGCCAAGCGCCCGGCCAATGTGCGCGCAGAAGCAATCTCGAAGTACGCCCGGGCGCAAGCGCTTGAGGACGGCACCACGCTTTCGGTGCTGCGGGTGAAAGACGCCTATTCGGTGCACATCCCGGGCGAAGCCTTCATCGAGTATCAGCTCGGCGCGCAGGCGATCCGTCCCGACAAGTTTGTCGCCACGGCCGCTTACGCCGAACAATTCGGCTATATCGGCACCGAGAAGTCCTATGGCGAGGGCGGCTACGAGATCACAATCTCTCCGACCACGCTGGCGGCGGAAAAGGTGATCATGGACGGCGTGCGCAAACTGCTTCAACAGGCACCTTAGCGCCGCTTGTATTCCCCCCGATGCGCCAATAGGATTTTTGGCAAAAAGGGATGGGACATGAAGACCAGATGGATGGGCGTCCTGTTGGGCGCCGCACTTCTCAGCACGCCAGCCTTTGCCGTCGAGTATTTTCCGCCCAAGGGCGACGCCTGGACCACCCGCACGCCCAAGCAGGCCGGGCTTGATCCCGCCAAGCTGAAAGCGGCGATCGATTTCGCCATTTCCGCCGAACAAAAATATCCGGCCGACCTGGCCAAGAAGGTCGACATACGCGACCTGCGTCTTTCCATCCCGCTGAAATACGCCGCCAATGGCGAAGCATTCAGTTCGCCCATCGGCCCCTTGAAGGCGCATGCTCCCGCCAACGGCATCATCATCAAGGGCGGTTACATCGTCGCCGAATGGGGCAAGACCCGCGAAGTCGACATGACCTTCTCGGTGACCAAGACCCTCCTGTCATCGGTGGCCGGCGTCGCCTTCGACAAGGGGCTCATCAAGAACGTCAACGACCGCGTCATTGATTATGTGCGCCCCACCTCCGACTACATGCTGGCGCACAACCAGCCCGTCACCTGGAACGACATGCTGCGCCAGCAGTCGGGCTGGATCGGTACGCTGTGGGGCAAGCCCTGGTGGGCGGATCGCCCGGATCCGGGCCAGCCGTGGAGCGAACTGGCCAAGGGCCCGCCGCCGGTGGGCAAGGCCTGGAAGTATAATGACGTGCGGGTTAATGCGCTGGCGCTGGCCCTGACCCATTTGTGGAAGCGCCCGCTGCCCGAGGTGATGAAGGAAACCATCGCCGATCCCATCGGCATGTCCGACACCTGGCATTGGGAAGGCTATGACAACAGCTTCACCACCATTGACGGCAAGCGCATCAAGGTGGTGAGCGGCGGCGGCCATTGGGGCGGCGGCATGTTCCTGTCGGCGCGCGACCAGGCGCGGCTGGGCGTGCTCGGCCTGGCGAACGGCAAGTGGAACGGCAAGACGGTGCTGTCGGATGCCTGGGTGAAGATGGCGCGCACGCCCACCGGACCCAATCCCGGTTACGGTTTCTGCAACTGGTACCTGAACACCGGCAAGAAGCTCTATCCGGCGGCGCGCGAAGACAGCCTGTCCTTCAACGGCGACGGCGCCAACATCATTTTCGTGGACTATCAGCACGACATCGTGGCGGTGGTGCGCTGGATCGATGGCCCCAAGATGAAGGAGTTCGTGCGCCTGCTGATCGAGGCCACCGGCGAACCGGTGCCGTAATCAGGCCAGCGCCGTCTTGTACATCGCACTGAGCGCGGCCCAGGCCCGCTCGGCTTCCGCTTCGTTGTAGACGGCGCTGCCCTTGACGCACCAGCCATGGTCGGCGGCATAGACTTCGACCGTTGCGGTGCGGCCAGCGGCGGCAAAGGCCGCTTTCAGATCGTCCTTCACCGTCGGCTCCTTCGCATCGTCATTGCGCGCCTTGGCGATCAGATAGGCCGCGTTGGTCTTGGGGATCAGCAGATGCGGGCTGTTGGGATTTTTCCTCACCAAGCCGCCGCCATGGAAGCTGCCCACCGCCGCGATCCGGCCGGGCACCGCCGCCGCCGTGCGGAACGACAGCGGGCCGCCCATGCAATAGCCCTGCACGCCGGCTTTGCGGCTCTTGCTGGTCTGGGCCTGCGCGTCGAGGAACGACAGATACGCGACCGCATCGCGGTCCACGCCGTCATCGGTCATGGCGCCGCGATAGCCCATCAGCCGCGCGCGCTGTTCCGGATTGGAAAAATCGAACTTGTCGTCGATCACCGGCGCCTTGGCCGAGCGATAAAAGGGATTGACCACCAGCACGACATATCCCTGCCCCGCCAGGCGGCGGCCCATGTCGCGGAATGCGGGGCGCAGGCCCATAATGTCGGGCCAGATTAGCACCGCCGGCCAGGTGCCGGTACCGGTGGGATGGAACAGCGCGCAGTCCGAGGTGCCGTCGGGCGTTTTGACCGCCACATCCTTTTCGACGACGTTCGATTGCGCCAGCGCGGGCGCGGCGGCCATGCCGGCCGTCGCCACGGTCAACAGACCGAAGCCGCGCCGCGACAGCCGGGAATCTTCAACAAGGCCGGGGTGAATGTCATCATCGCACATGGCGTCTCTCCCTCACGCGTTGGACGCGTAACAAAGGAGCCATTGGCGGCACTGTCAAGCACACCCGGCAGGGGTTACCTGCCGGGCGGCGACAATTACTTGACGTTGATAAACGGCACCGTGTTGCCGGGCATCATGGTGGTGGGCAGCACGCCGTTCCATTTTTCGGAAGCCACCAGGGTCGGCAGGGCCGGATTGTTGCGCAAGGCATCGCCGCGCGCCTGGATGGCGCCGGCTTCGGCCTTGCCCTGCACTTCGATCTGGTGCGCCTTGGCGTCGGCGGCGGCCTTCACTTCGTAAGCCAGCGCGTCGGCATCGATGATGCGCTTCTGCTTGTCGGCTTCGGCCTGCTGCTGCTTGACGATGGCCTGCATGCGCAGTTCGACCGCGGTTTCATACTGGTTCGAGAAGGTGATGTCCTCGATCTGCACGCTGTCCACCACCACCGGGCCCTTCACCGTGTTGCGGATCGCCTGGAAGACCTGGGCATTCAGCAGGGTGCGCTTCTGGATGGCGTCGGCGGCGTCGAACTGGCCGAACACGGTCTTGAGCTGGTCATAGGCGCGGCTGTTGATGACGCGCGTCTTCATGTTGGCCAGCGAGCCATACTGGGCATAGACCGCCGATGCGTCGGTGACGTGAAAGTTGATCGCCATGGCGATGGTGGCGGGCTGCTGGTCGCGCGAATAGGTCTGCAGGCGGGTGTCGCCCAGGTCGGTCTTCTCGAAGGCTTCCTTCTGGATCTGGACCGAGACCTTTTCGACCGTGTTGATGATGGGCAGCTTGAAATGCAGGCCCGGCCCGGCTTCGCCGACGATCCGGCCCAGCCGCAGGATCACGCCGCGCTCGCCTTCATCGATGGTGTAGGCGGTCGAGAACAGCAGCACCAAGGCGACCACGACGGCGATGCCGGCCTGTATCGCGCCCTTGGGCAGCTTGCCGAAATTCAGATCCATGCTCGGCAGCTTGGGCGGCTGCGCACCCCAGGGACTACTCATCTGCGTCTTTCCTCAGTGTTGAAAATGGCGCGGGGTCATCCGCCGCCGTTTTTTGCAATATATCGCGGCCAAAGCGCGCTGTTTATGAAGTGTTCAATACCGCGCCCCAGGTGTCAAAACTAAGGCCGGGCGCCGGAGTCAGATTTTGAGAATATTGGGAAGGATTTGAGCCAAATCCTCCGGATGGCGGTATTCCGCCTGCTCCTGTGGATGAAAATGGTAATTGCCGATCACCAGGGGCAGGCGCGACAGCTTCCCTCCCAGATGCGCCAGAATCGACCAGAAGGCGCCATCCGCGACAGTCCGGATCAGGGTGCCGTCGTTGAGCCGCCAGGGATAGCGCGGCACCTTGATATGGGCCGCCATTTTCCACATCACCGCCGGGCCGAAGGTCAGCCGCTCGCCAGTGCCGCTGCCCAGCCGCCGGCCGGCTTCGACCTGGGGCGGACAGGTGCCGGAGAAAGCCAGTTCGGCCGCAGGATGGGAGGGCGCCACCGCATCTGTCTCGTCCTGGGAATAGCAGATGCGCCAGTCACCGCCCGCCAGCAACGCGTCGTCCTGCTGGATATGCCGCGCCAACTGCTCCACCGCGTCCGGCGCCAGCCGGTCGTCCAGGTTGAGGTTCATCACCAGCGGCGTGGTGACCCGCGCCAGGGCCAGATTCCAGGCCTGATAGATGCTGAGGTCCTGGCTGGAGACGATGGTTTCGGCGTCCAGGCCGGCGGGCGGGGTGTCGCCGCCGTCAAACACATAGATGACGTGAACCCGGCGCGACTGGGCCCGCAGATTGTCGCGGTGCCCCCGCACCAGCGCGCGCCGGCGGGCATCCTTGCTCCACACTGCGCAAATGACCGTGACGTCCGTCATCCCAGGAACTTATGTTTGCCCACTTTCATACGCAACAATGCGCCCGCCCATCGAGGACTGGAGAAGACCATGCGCCTGTTCATTGTTCTCGCCGCCGCCCTGCTCTCGGTCCCCGCCTCCGCCCAGCCGCGCCCCGGCCCCGCCTTTGCCGACGCCACCGCGACGCATGTCCCCACCGCCTCCGAACTGCACGCGCTGGATGCGGTGTTCGGCGACTTCGACAAGGACGGCGACCTCGATGTGGCGCTGGCCGTCGAGTATGGCGCCAACCGGCTGTATCTGAACGACGGCAAGGGCAAGCTGCGCTGGGTCGAAGGCGCGCTGGGCCGCACCGTCCATGACAGCGAGCATGTCCGCACCGCCGACTTCGACCTCGACGGCCTGCTCGATCTCGTCTTCGTCGCCGAGGACGGCGCCAACCATCAACTGTTCCTGGGCCGCACGGGCGGCCGCTTCGAGGAAGTCAGCGGCCGGTTGCCTGCCAAGAGCGAAGGCAACGGGCTGGCGGTCGGCGACGTCAATGGCGACAAGTTGCCCGACATCGTTGTCGGCAACTCGGCCGAGGGTGGCGGCGTGGCGCGCAACTTCCTGTGGCTGGGTGATCCCAAGAAGCCGGGCCATTTCATCGACGCCAGCAAGAATCTCCCCACGCCCGCCGGCGACGAAGCGCAGGGCGTCGTGCTGGTCGATATCGACAAGGATGGCGATCTCGACCTGGTGATCGCCAACCAGTCCCCCACCAACCGTCTGCTGCTCAATGACGGCAAGGGCCGTTTCAGCGATGCCACCGCCCGGCTGGGCAGCAGCGTGCCGACCCAGACCCGCGAGGTTCATACGCTCGATGCCAACCGCGATGGCCGGCCCGATATCCTGTTCCTCAACATCACCAGCAATGCCGGGGCTTACGAGCGCGATCCGCAGGCACGGCTTCTGATCCAGCAAAGCGACGGCCGCTTCAGTGACGAGACAAAAACGCGGCTGCCCGCGCACACTTTCTCCGCCTGGGGTGGACAGATCATCGACTTCGATAATGACGGCGCGCCCGACATCGTGGTCGGCGCCATTCAGGTGCCCGGCTTCGTGCCCATGCAACTGCGCGCCTGGCGCAACGATGGGAAAGGCCACTTCACTGACGTGACGCTGACGGCAATGCCCAACTCGGTGGTCGGACGCCACTGGAGCATGGCGGTGGGCGATCTGGATGGCGACAAGCGCGACGACCTCTTGGTCGGCGCCTGGGGCACGCAGGCGCGGCTGCTGCTGACCGACCGGGCGGCTGCCGGCGCCGCCCTGCCCAGGCCCAAGCTGGGCCAGCCTGAGCCGGCGCGGTAGGGCGGAGCTTTACTTCGCTTTTCATGGCCGTGCGCCGGTTTTGTTCCGCCAAACAGGTCATTATTCCCACTTTGCGGTGGAAAAAACCGCTCAACCGCAGGCAATCTTGTCGCGCGGGATGTCAGCGGGCGAGCCCGCCGCTCTGACGGTGCATACAGGGGGGAATTATGAATTTTCTTTTGAAGAACCAGCGCGCGCGGCTGAACATGCTGATGACCGGGCTGTTGCTGCTCTGCGCTGCCCTCGCCCAGCCCGCCCTTGCGGCTGATGGCTTGCGGATCGCCACCTTCCAGACCGAAGCGACGCCGCCGATCGGCTACGACATGGGTTATTCGGTGGTCAAAAAAATCGACGAGCCGCTGCTGGCCAAGGGCGTGGTGATCACCGGCGCGGGCAAACCGATCGTCATGGTGGCGGTGGACTGGCTCGGAATCGATGGACGCGCGCGCGATGAATGGCATGCGCTGCTCGCAAAGGCAGCGGGCACCACGCCGGACCGGGTCACGGTGCATCATCTGCATCAGCATGACGCGCCGAGCGCCGCCTTCTTCGCCTATGACGAACGGGCCAGACTTGGCGTGCCGGAAGCCATCCCGGCCGGCGTGCCGGACAAGCGCCTGTGGGCGCGCTCGGTCATGGAAAATTCCGCTGCGGCGCTGACCAGGGCGCTGCGCCAGGCGCAGCCGGTCACCCATGTTGGCCTGGGCAAGGCGGATGCGGAACGGATTGGCGCCAACCGGCGCATCATGGGCGCCAATGGGCGCGTGGCGATGCACCGCCAATCAACCTACACCAACGAGTATCCGGCCGACGTCGCCGCGCAAATCAAGGTGGACGCCGATGCGGATGGGCATCGGTTGAGCATCTTCTACCCGGAGGAAGCCAAGGCCGCCCCTGAAGGGCTGACCGATCCGGCCGTGCGCGTGATCAGCTTCTGGAACGGCAATCGCCCGCTGGCCGCGCTCAACTATTACGCGTCGCATCCCCAGGTGGCCTTCGGCAAGGGCATTCCCACGCCCGAGTTCGTGGGGCTCGCGCGCGAGCGGCGCCAGAAGGAGACCGGCGTGTTCCAGGTCTATTTCACCGGCGCGGGCGGCAATATCACCGTGGGCAAATACAATGACGGGACCGAGCGCGCGCGCCAGGAGTTTGCGGGGCGGATGCAGGACGCCATGCAGCGCGCCTGGACCGCGACGACGCGTTCGCCGCTGACACCGGCGGACGTGGAGTGGCGCACCACCGACATCTCGCTTCCCGCCAAGTACGGCGCGTTCAAGGACGAGGCGCGCGCGGTCGCCGCCGACACCAAGCGCCCGAACAATGAACGCGTCGCAGCGATCAGCAAATATGTTCGGGCGCAGGCGCTGGAGGAGGGCACCACGCTTGTCGTGCTGCGCTTGAAAGACGCCTATTCGGTGCACATCCCCGGTGAGAGCTTCGTCCAATACCAGCTTGGCGCGCAGGCGATCCGTCCCAACGATTTCGTCGCCATGGCGGCCTATGCCGAAGGCCTTGGCTATATCGGCCACGAAAAAGCCTATGGCGAGGGCGGCTATGAGATCACGGTCTCTCAGACTACCCTTGGCGCGGAAAAGGTGATCATGGACGGGGTTCGCAAGCTGCTCGAACAGACGCCCTGACGTCGCACGCCTTTATAAATAAGGACGGAGAGAAAATGTTAAGCCGCAGAAACCTGATGGGCACCGGCCTGGCTGCCGCCGCTGTCGCCGCCTCCGCGCCGCATGCTTTTGCGCTGCCGGGCGACAAGATCAAATACGCGACCAGCGGCAATCAGTTCATCTCGATGGAGCCGCATCCCGAAGAGGGCATCAAGATGACGGCCTATTACGGCTATTACGGCATCGAACCCTTCGATAACCAGACGCGGAAATTCCGGGACAAGGGCCAGGACTTCAGAGTGTTCAAGGACAGGCTGGACGAAGTCGGGCTGGAGCTTTGCACCATCGGCAGCGGCGGCCAGTATCTGGACACGACCAAGTTCCAGGACACGCTGAAGAACAACCTGGACAATGCCCGGTATGTGAAGCAGTTCGGCTGCAATCACCTCAAGGTCAATCTCAACAGCCGTCCCAGTGATGAGCGCGACATGACACCGGCGGAGCTGAAGGTCATCGCCGGCCACATCAATGAAATCGGCAAGCAGATGGCCGATGTCGGCGTCAGGTTCGCCTTCCATCCCCATGCCTGGACGGTGTGCGAGCGCACGCACGAGCTGGATTATCTGATGGAGAATACCGATCCGCGCTATGTCTGGCTGACCTTCGATCCGGGCCATGCCACGCTGGGCGGCATCGATCCGATGCGCGTGATGGATATCTATTATTCACGCCTCGCCGCCATGCATCTCAAGGACGCCGAAGCCAAGTACAATGTCCGGCGGGCCGGCTGGAAAGGCCCGGCCCCGAGCCAGGAAGAACATCGCCGCGTGCATCTCTACAAGCGCATGGGCGCGGGCGGCGTCGACTTCCCGGGCATCTTCGAAATCTTGCGCGCGAAGAAGTGGGCAGGCTGGGCGACGCTCGACTTCAATGCCCAAGGGCGCGAGGGCACCATTCAGGACGATATGACCCGCCACAAAAAGTACCTGGTGGAAGTGCTGAAGGCCGACCTCAAGCACATCTGATGCAGCGCTCATTTTTGTAGGTGCGGGTGGAGGGTCTGTTGGCGCCCACTCGCGGCCGCGCTTCGCTTGGCCGCTCCGTGGCGCTCATTTTTTGTAAGTTCGCGAAGCGAACGAACAAAAAATGGCGCACCCGAAAGGATTCGAACCTCTGACCCCCAGATTCGTAGATTCAACACATTTACCAGTGTAGGACAGCCTTAACCCGCTTTTGATGTGCGGGCTGTGAGTTACGGCCTGTGAACGGGCTTACGGCGGTAAGGGCTGAGATGGACCTCGGAGCGTCTACTGCCGAACTTACCGTTCTAACGCCGTCCTAAGCGACCTGTAGCTTTGTGGGGGCCGACATCCCTTGAACCGAGCCGAGAAACCCGGACTTGCCGTAAGGGGCCGTGCGTATGACTCGGGGTTCCGCCCTGTTGGGAGGGACTTGCTAGGGGCCTAGGCGCCTCAGGCCCGAGAATCGGGCATTCTTCCAATGCATAAGGCTGCTGCTTCATGGAGCGATTCAATGGGTATCCGAACGCAAATAATGACATTTGTAATATATTACTTCGACGCTAAGCAGCAGGTCGGGTCGGCGAGCTACACGGGCAGTTTCGAAGAGGCAGAGGTCGTGGCGGGCGCTGGCATTATCAGTCATAGGGCCATCCGGGCGACCATCAATGACCCTCTGACCGGTAAGGTCCTCAAGGATGTGAATAAGCCCTGAACCACCCGGCTCGAGAAGCCCAGGCCAATTAAACAATAAAGGTGCCATGCCATCGCTCAAACAGAGACTGAGCTATAGGGAAGGCAGGTTGGTCCCCAGCGTGAAGGCCGGTTAAGCGCTAGGGGGCTTCCGGCCGCCCGCCAGTGGTCTGAGGAAAGGCCCCCACCAGTCTCGATCCGGAGAGAGTTTGACTGGTGAGGGGGTTGGAACTGGGCGTGGACGTTCCGTGCTCTTTATAATAAGCGCTAGTTAATTTGCGGTTGAGGAGCCACATGTCTTTTCGCCTCCCGCCTATCTGGGAGTGACCTGAGGATCCATGACACACCCCCTATGGTGCGGGACCGCTCATAGGAACGTAACATCCGAACCAGACTTACCTTCCAGAAATTGCTTAGGAGCGGGAAGATGCGAAAGAAACTTATGTTGGCTGCGAGTTTAGGAGTGGCAGCATACCTGTTGCGTAGAAACCGTTGGTTCGGCCCGGTCGGGGCGGTGGCATCTGCGGCGATGCTTGACCAGGTTGTCTCTGCACTGCGCGGGGGACAGGCACCCCCTCCATCAAAAAGACCCTCACTGTGGGCAAGGATTAGGGAGGCAGCGTCGCCAAAGCCAGCCGCGCCCCCCGATGATAAGGCATCAAAGACTTGAACACCTCGATCGCAATTTATCTGTCCGTGGTTTTGCTTGCACTTGGGGTAGTTTCTTTGATCCTCGCGGTCGTGCGCGCTGGCAATCGGACTAGGGCAGAGCAGTACTCCGGTCGAGATGGAGAGCCAGTCCCAGAAAGTGATTCCGGCATTCTTAAATTCATTCTGATGGGGGTGGGCTATCTTGGGCTCGGCTATCTCATGTTCGCACAAGCCTGACGCTCCACAGGGCATGGCTGGACGATGGATATCGCTACGATCTTAACGTGGGCCGTGTGCGTGGCCCTGCTGGCGGTCGGCACTGCAATAATTGGGACGGTTGCGGCACTGGTGGGCCGAGAACGAGAGGCGGATGCCCGTCGGGCAGCCAGAGCAGCTCGTCGCGCACTTGCTCGCGAACTTAATTCCTTGATGATCGATATAGGCGATGAAATGGCACGTATTCGTATCGCGTGTTTCGCGCACACTCAGGGAAAGGGGATTTCGTTGGCAGGCAGCAATGACAGCCCGCCACGCACCCCCTATGTGAGCGTTGAAGAGGCAAAGAGGCACATGCTTTTTATGCTCTCGTGGCGGGAAAATATCGCCGCCAGATTCGACCTTCTGCCCGGCGACCTTGCGGCTACTCTTGGTGAGGTGCTGAGCGCGGTTGCGGATTATGACAGAGTTATTGAGGATCTGATTGAACGGGGCTGGGCGCACGGCTCCGACGTTATGGAGACTATTGCCGACAAGCAGGTCGGGCCAAGGCTGGACGACATCGACGAACTGCTCCAAAAGTCGGCACCGAAGCTAGAACTGCTCCTACGACACAGATAAACGGCGGTCGGCACAAAGCCGTCTCTTCATCCTTTTTGTGAGCGAGATGCGTACGGCGCGGACCGTTGGTTTTGAAGAGGTGCCCCCACCGGCTTCATGGAAGGGACTTGCAAGCCGGTGAGGGCGATTGCGGAACCGGCGGGTCCCACGGGCTGCAGCAAACCACAACCCCCGTTAATGGCGGGTTGAGGTGCAGGACAGACGGGGCCCAGAGGGTGCAGGCTCTTGGCGGACATGCAGGGAAGCCGGAGACCGGCAATTAGGAACCTGCCGCCCCCGACTCAGGTTAATTACTCTGTTTGAACGGCGGCGAGGCAGAGCGTGGTCAGTCCCAAGAGTGGTTTTTCGCCTACTCCAAATGGAACCGTGATTACGCGAGCATTCGAGCTCGCTGATTGCGGCAAATTCAGCCTCGTTTCAGAATTAAAAACCCAACTTCTTAGAGAAGGATATTCTTACGCCGATATTTCCTGCCTGGCAGGCCGGACGCTTCAAAGGCAATTGAAGGTTCGGATCACAGCGGCTCGCGCAAAGCAGCCTTAGCATAGCAGGCATGCGGGTGGGCGGCAGAGATCGTCGAAATATGTTGCGCTTAGTCGGGCGCTACGTCCGTGGGTCTCGATCCGAAACTCGGGATGCGCCAACCATGAAGGCGGTAGCGATTGTGCCGGCCAAACATCCAAGCGAAAATGCGATGGCAATGATCATGGCAAAACTCCCAGCGCGGTGGTTTGCGAATCAGCCTTACGTCCTGAATCGTACGCCCCTTCTGAAGCTGGAGAAATCCCCGCACCGGTGTAGCGCCGGCGCCGGCAGTCGAGAGGGTAGAGCACGGCCATGGCGGGCAAGCTGGTGGACACCATTGCTGGGAGGTGGAAGCAGCGTATGACGGACCTTAGGGCACTACTAACCGTTTGGCAGAAAGTGGCAGACCTTCGGCGCGTTTTGGAGCCTTTGATCAATGCGGGCGATGACCGCACAATCACTGCACCGGGTTCTTCAACTTTTCGTGATGCTTATACCGCCATGCGGTGCGCGGAGCTGCTGGGCGGGACAGAGGTCTGTCTAGGCGACGATCCGCCAGACGCTTGGGTAAAGCTTGCCGGCGAAATCCGAGCCCTCGAAATAACGGAAGTTCAACGTCCCGGCCGGAAGCGCGGAGACGAATTCAAGAGAGACGCGGCCCTTTGGGAGAGCGACCCTTCGAGGTGCTTGCCAATCGATCCAGCAGACTTTCTGTCAGCGACGGTGTTTTTGGGTGCAATCGCCGAAGGTAGTCAAAAGAAGACAGCAATACCGTACGCAAGTGAAACAACCCTGGTGATTTACGCTAACATACGGACTTGGAGCGATGCGTGGCCGGCCATTGAAGAGGGCTTAGGGAAGGCGGTCTCCAACGCGAAAGCCCGCTACCGCGAAATTTGGGTCCTGTGGAATTGCCACGTGTATCGCTACTAAGCGGGGCGACTGGATTAATTAGAGCGCTAGGCTCTTAAACTGAGCTACGTTCGCATTTCGTGGTTTCCACGGCTCCCGACACCGAGCAATTTTCCGCCCACGTCACAAAGCATTGCGAAGCGCAAAAGGAACGCGGCTAAATGTAGCTTCTTGTAAAGCGGAATTCGTTAAGGCGTCCGATTTCCATGTCTCTCACAAGGGACTACACTGGGCTCGGCAT
>JAZKDV010000009.1:0-17712 GCA_040387395.1 Pseudomonadota bacterium
AACAGGTCCAGCGCGGGTTGCAGCACGGCGGCAATGACCTTTGCTTCCTTGTCGCCTTGCGCGGCCTTCTTCTGGGCGGCGGGAACGCGCTTTTCCAGGCTGTCGAGGTCGGACAGCATCAGTTCGGTTTCCACCGTCTCGGCGTCGGACACCGGGTCGATCTTACCCTCGACATGGGTGATGTCGTCGTCCTCAAAGCAGCGCAGCACATGGGCCACGGCATCGACTTCGCGGATATTGGCCAGGAACTGGTTGCCCAGCCCTTCGCCCTTGGAGGCGCCACGCACCAGGCCGGCGATGTCGACGAAGGTGATGCGGGTGGGAATGATCTCCTGCGAGCCGGCGATGGCGGCCAGGGTTTCCAGGCGCGGATCGGGCACCGCCACGTCGCCGACATTGGGCTCGATGGTGCAGAAGGGATAGTTGGCCGCCTGCGCCGCAGCGGTCTGCGTCAGGGCGTTGAAGAGGGTCGACTTGCCGACATTGGGCAGGCCGACGATGCCGCATTTGAAACCCATTACTCTGATTCTTTCTTCTTTGGTTCTTTGGGGGGCTGCAGCAGCAGCGCCACCTTGCTCATGAAACCCTTGTCGTCGTCCTTCGCCAGCAGCGGCGCGCACTGGACCATCGCGCCCACCAGCGGCTTCAGCCAGGCGATCTCGTCGCTGGCGAAATTCTGCAGCACATGGCCGCTGACGCGGTCCTTGTCGCCGGGATGCCCGATGCCCAGCCGCACCCGGCGATAGTCCGGCCCCAGCGTGGCGGTGATGGAGCGCAGCCCGTTCTGCCCGGCATCGCCGCCCCCGGTCTTCACTTTCAGCTTTCCGGCGGCCAGATCAATCTCGTCATGGATTACCACCAGGGCTTCCAGCGGCAGCTTGAAGAAGCGCAAGGCTGGCCCGACGCTGTCGCCGCTGAGGTTCATGAAGGTCTGGGGCTTGAGCAGATACGTCTTGCGCCCCGCCAGAGAACCTTCCGACAGCAGGCCGTCGAACTTGGTCTTCCAAGGGCCGAACTTGTAATAGGCGTGCAGCTCGTCCGCGACGATGAAGCCGGCATTGTGCCGGTTGCGCGCATATTGCGAACCTGGATTCCCCAGACCGGCGATAAGAAGCGGCGTATCCATGCCGCCCCCTTTCGGCAGCGGTTACTTCTTGGCCGGAGCAGCGGCCGGCTTGGCGCCGGCAGCGGGCTTGGCACCGGCAGCGGCCGCAGGCGCGGCGCCAGCGGCAGGTGCGGCACCTTCGGCGGGCGCGGCTTCGGCGGCAGGCGCGGAAGCGGCAGCCGCGGCGGCGCGCTGCTCTTCGATCACGCTGGTCGGCGCGACGATGGAGCAGATGGTGAAGTCACGGCCACGCAGCAGCGGCTTCACGCCGGCCGGCAGGTTGAGGTCGTTGATGTGGATCGACTCGTTGATGTCCAGCTTGGAGACATCGACTTCGATGGTGTTGGGGATGGTGTCGGCGGGGCAGGACAGCGGCATGGTGTGGCGCACGATGTTCAGCACGCCGCCCTTCTTCAAGCCCGGGGAGACGTCCTGGCCATGGAAATGCACCGGGATGTCGAGCTTGACGGTGGAGCCTTCGGCCAGGCGCATGAAGTCGACATGCACGGGGCGGTCGCTGACCGGGTCCAGCTGCACGTCGCGCGGGATCACGCGGGTTTTCTTGCCGGCGACGTCCAGCATGAACAGGGTGGTGAGGAAATGGCCGGCCTCGACATGGCGCTCCAGGGTGCGGCTGTCGACATTGATGTTCTCAGGAGTGGCCGTGCCGCCATAAATGACGGCCGGGATCAGGCCCTTGAGGCGCGCCTGGTAGGCCGGGCCCTTGCCCGTACCGTCACGCGATTCCACCTTAAGTTCTTGAACTTGCGCCATTTTCCTGATCCTTCAGTGCCCGGCTGCAGCTCTAGGCCTTCCGGAGAAGGGGGCTTTTAGCGAAAAGGCTTGCGGCCTGCAACCGGGCCGCTTGGCGCAGTTTTGGGCCGTGCTAGCCTGCCCGAAACCTGGGAGGGAACCATGCAGAGCGCACTCATCGCCATCGCCGCGGCCGGACTGGCTGGATGGCTGTTCGGGGCCGCCTGGTACATGAGCCTGGGCAAGCCCTGGCAGCGCGCCCATGGCATGAACCCGGAGGACTGCAAGGACCAGAAAATGCCCCTGACGCCGCTGGTGGTGGCGCTGTTGGGCGCGCTGGTGATGGCGGCGGTGCTGTATCAGGTGATGGCCGGGCTGGGGGTGCTGACCCTGGGCGAGGCCGCGATCACTGGGCTGATCCTGGGGCTGGGTTTCATGTTCACCGCCACCCTGGTCAACAACCAGTTCCAGGGAAAGGGGTGGGTCGCCACCGCCATCGACGGCGCGCACTGGACGCTGGTGCTGGTGATCGAAGCCGTGGTGATCATGCTGCTGGTCTGAAGGACCAGCCTCAGTCGAACAGGCTCGACACGCTCGCTTCGTTATTGATGCGCCGCATCGCTTCGCCCAGCAGCGGGGCGATCGAGATGGTGCGGATATTGGCGCAGGCCTTCACCGCGTCGGTCGCCGGAATCGTGTCCGTCACCACCATGGATTTGAGCCGGGAATTCTTGATCCGCTCCACCGCCTGGCCTGAGAACACACCGTGGGTGGTGTAGGCATAGACTTCGGTGGCGCCATTGTTCAGCAACGCTTCGGCGGCGTTGCACAGCGTGCCGCCGGAATCGACGATATCGTCGATCAGGATGCAGGGCCGTCCTTCGACATCGCCGATGATGTTCATCACTTCCGACTGGCCGGCGCGTTCGCGGCGCTTGTCGACGATGGCGAGGTCGGTGTTGAGACGGCGGGCCAGCGACCGGGCGCGCACCACGCCGCCGACGTCCGGCGACACCACCATCGGTTCCTTGCCGGCGAGGTTTTCCAGAATGTCCTTCACCATCACCGGCTGGGCGAACAGGTTGTCGGTGGGAATGTCGAAAAAGCCCTGGATCTGCCCGGCATGCAGGTCGACCGTCAGAACGCGGTTGGCGCCGGCCTCGGTGATCATGTTGGCGACCAGCTTGGCCGAGATGGGGGTGCGCGGGCCGACTTTGCGGTCCTGGCGGGCATAGCCGAAATAGGGGATCACGGCGGTGATGCGGCGCGCGCTGGCACGGCGCAGCGCGTCGATCATGATCAGCAATTCCATCAGATTGTCGTTGGCGGGCGCGCTGGTGGACTGCATCACGAACATGTCCTCGCCGCGGACATTTTCCTGGACCTCGACGAAGACTTCGTCGTCGGAGAAGCGGCGGACATCGGCCTTGACCGGCGTCAGGCCCAGATAGGCGCTGATCGCATCGACCAGCGGGCGGTTGGAATTTCCGGCAATCAGACGCATGCCCCGCGATCCGTTCAGATCCGTCATACCGCGCCCTGGCCCCATGAAATTTTGATGACCGGCTTGTAGCGGCTGGCCCGAAGAGTCGCAACCGGCCCGGTGTCGCGTGCCCTGTCGCGTGTTGTTTATATGTCGCGTTTCAGGGGTTCAGGAGAATGGCCGAGACTTGCCGCCCGTAATCCGGCTCGCCGGCATGGGTGGTGCGGCGGAAGCTGAAAAAGCCGTTTTCGGGCGGATAGGTGCAAACGCCCATTTTTTCGACAGAGGCGATTCCCGCCGCGGTCAGGCGGGCGGCGGCATAGCCTTCCAGGTCGAAACGGTAATGGCCTTCCTTGTCCGACGGGGTGAAGAACTTGCGGTTGCGCAAACCCAGTTCCAGGAAGCGGTCGCGAAACTCCCAACCCACTTCGTAATTCGCCTGGCTGATGCAGGGGCCGACGGCGGCGGCGATCCGGCTGCGGTCGGCGCCCAGTTTCTCCATCGCTTCCAGCGTGGCTTCCAGCACCCCGCCCAGCGCGCCCTTCCAGCCGGCATGGGCGGCGCCGATCACCCGCGCCTGGGCGTCGGCCAGCAGCACCGGGGCGCAGTCAGCGGTGAGGATGCCCAGCGCCAGTCCCGGCGTGGCGGTAACCATGGCGTCGCCTTCCAGCCGCTGCGGCGGCGCGGAGTCCAGCGTGTGGACGATGGGGCTGTGAATCTGGGACAGGCTGACCAGCTCGGCCGCACCCAGTTCGGCGGCGACCCGGCGGCGATTTTCTGTCACCGCCTCGGGCGCGTCCTTTGAGCCGGGGCCGCAATTCAGCGCGGCGTAAAGACCGGTGGAAACGCCGCCATCCTGTCCGAAAAAGCCGTGCGCCACGCCGGGCGCGTTCAGGTTGGCGGCCTGCAGGCGCTTCATGCTTCGAAGCCTGCAAATCCGGCGACGCTGGGCGGCGCAAAGGCGACCGCCTTGAACAGGGTGCCCATCTGCTGCGCACCGATCAGGCGTTCGGTGGCGGCCAACAGGTCGGCAGCGCTTTCGGGATGGGCTTTCATCAACTGCTCGGCCCGCTCGGTGATGCCGATGCTGGCCAGCAGCGCGCCTTGGGTCACGGGGCCGAACACGGTCGCGCCACCACGGCGGCCGGCCTGGGCCAAGGCCGTGAAATCGACATGGGCGGACAGGTCATCCTCGCCGGGGGTGTCCAGCGCATCGACAAAACGATGACCGCCCACCGCCTGCAGGGTTTCCGCAAAGCCCGTGATCGCGTCATAGCCGTAGTCCACGATCAACGCCGCGCCGCCGCGCTGGGCGATGATGCCGGCGATATTTTCCGCCAGCGCCAGCGCGGCGGGCGAGGTTTCATAAACGCCGCCCTCGGGCGCGCCTTCCCGGCTGGCGGGAATGACCGGCAGCGGCACCGGGACCGGCGCCAGCGCGAAGTTCAGCTTGCCGTCCAGCGCCGTCACCATGCGCTCGTGCCAGCCGCGTTCGCTGCGCACATACTGGCGCACCGGCAGGGCATCGAAGAATTCATTGGCGATCAGGAACAGCGGCCGGTCGGACAGGCTGTCGTCGAACTGCGCCTGCCACGAGACGTCGGCGCCGCAGCCGCGCAGTTTTTCCGCCTGCATCGCCTGCAGCACCGGGCTGGCTTCCACCATCACCACCTCGAGATCGTTGGTGAAGTCCGGCTCCACCGAGGCGGCCCGCAGCGCGTCCGCCATCAGGGTGCCACGTCCCGGCCCCAGTTCCACCAGCCGGGGATTTTTCGGACAACCCTGGTCGGCCCAGGCCTGCAGCATCCACAGGCCCAGCATCTCGCCGAACATCTGGCTGACTTCCGGCGCGGTGATGAAATCACCACCAGCGCCGAACGGATCGCGGGTGGCGTAATAGCCGTCCTTGGGATCGAGCAGCGCGATGGTCATGAACTGCGCCACCGACATCGGGCCCTGGGCCTCGATCAGGGCGGCGATGCGCGCCTGGAGACTCATGCGGCGCGCGGCTTTTTCGACACGATCCAGAACAGCACCGCGGCGCCCAGCCAGATCGGGATCGACAGCGCCATGCCCATGCTGACCGGGCCGATGAACTGGGTGTCGGGCTCGCGGAAGAATTCGCAGATGAAGCGGAAGGTGCCGTAGCCCGCCAGGAACAGGGCCGAGATCAGGCCGGGCCTGCGATGGGCGTGGAAGACGCGCAGCGCCACCTGCAGGATCAGCAGCAGCAGCAAGCCTTCCAGCGCCGCTTCGTACAACTGGCTGGGATGGCGCGGGACGTTGCCGCCGCGCGGGAACACCATCGCCCAGGGCACGTCGGTGACCCGGCCCCACAATTCGTCATTGATGAAGTTGGCGATGCGCACGATGAAGATGGTGACGGGCGCGAAGGCACAGGTCAGGTCGGCGATGGACAGCATGTTCAGCTTGTTGCGGCGGCTGAACAGCCAGACCGCGATCACCGCGCCCACCAGCCCGCCATGGAAGGACATGCCGCCTTCCCAGGCGGCGATGATGCGCACGGGATCGGTGAGGAACCCCATCGGCAGGCCGTCGCAGAACTGGGCGTAATTGGGCGTGACGCTGCACAGGATGGTGCCATAGATCAGCACCCAGCCCAGCCGTCCGCCCAGGATCACCCCGAAGATGATCCAGACCGCCAGGTCGCTGATCTGGTCCTCGGTGGCGGGGGGGCGGCCATTGAACGGGGGCGGGCCCCAGAACGCCTTCTGGCGCAGCAGCCGCATGATCCCCCACCAGCCCAGCAGGATGCCCGCGATATAGGCCAGGGCGTACCAGCGGATCGCCAGCGGCCCCAGTTGCAGCGCGACGGGATCGATATTGGGGAAGGGGAGGATGGCTTCGATCATGGCGGTAAAACGCGATGCTTCGCCGCTTGTGTCAAGCCAGCGCGCGGCTCTAATAGGAGCGACCGGCGACCCGAGCGCAGCGAGGGCCCGCCCGGCGCGACCAAATAAAAGGGCTTTCCATGGCGCAGACCGACAATCCCTTCCTGGACGGCGTGGCAAAGGCCTTTACCGACGCCGCCGGCATGGCCCAGAGCGTGCGCACCGAGATCGACACCTTCATGCGCCAGCGGCTGGAGCGGCTGGTGGCGGACATGGATTTTGTTCCCCGCGAGGAATTCGAGGCGGTGAAGGCGATGGCCGCCAAGGCCCGCGCCGAGAACGAGGCCCTGGCGGCCCGCATCGCGGCTTTGGAATCCAAATCAACCACTTAGGGGATAGGGCGAGTCATCCCCGACTCCTTTTCCGCGAATCTGTGAGCCGATTCAAAGCTGTGGAATCTTTTTCCGCGGCGTGGATGGGGACTCGCGGACTCTTGTTTTCTCTAAATCTTGTGCCAGTTTGGATCGCAACTGCTTCGTTTAGTGGCTGGAGCGCGCCCATGAGTATCATGCACCTCGATGACGAGCCGGTGGGCACCCTCCACCCGCTGGACCTGCTGGAGCGGGCGGTTGAGGCCAATGGCTGGGCCTTTGAACGGGCCGGCCGGGACGAGCTGAACCTGTCGGTCGCGGGCAAATGGAGCGACCACCACTTCAATTTTTCCTGGCGGGAAGACCTGCAGTCGCTGCACCTGTCCAGCGCCTTCGACATGCGGATCAGCGAAGGGGTGCGGCGCCAGAATGTCGCCGACCTGTTGATGCATGTGAACGCCAAGCTGTGGATCGGCCATTTCGACCTCTGGCCGCAGGACGGCACCATCATCTTTCGCCACGCCATGATCTTCCCGGATGCGGAAGCCAGCGCTTCCCAGTGCGAGGCGCTGCTCAACCTGGCGCTGGAAGCCTGCGAACATTACTACCCCGCCTTCCAGTTCGTGCGGTGGGGCGGCAAGACGGCGGAAGATGCGATCGCGTCGGCGGTGCTGGAGTGCGCCGGCCAAGCCTGATGGTTACGTCGTGAGTGTTCTTCTTGTCGGCGCGGGCAGGATGGGTTCGGCCCTTCTGAAGGGCTGGCTGGCCAAAGGCGTCAAATCCATCACCGTGGTTGAGCCCAAGCCGTCGGCGCAGCTGCGCGCGCTGGCGCAGAAAAAACAGATCGCACTCGTCGCCGCACCCTCTGCCGCCAAAAGCAAGCCCTCGGTCTGTTTGGTGGCGATCAAGCCGCAAGTTTTGAAGGGTGAGGCGGGTGCGCTGGCGGGTTTCGCGCAGGGCGGCGCGCTGATGATTTCCATTGCCGCCGGAACCTCGGTGGCGGCGCTGTCCAAGGCATGGGGCACCAAGGCGCGCATCATCCGGGCCATGCCCAACACGCCCGGTTCCATCGGTGCGGGCATCACCGGGCTTTATGCCGCCAAAGGCGTGACGGCGGCGGACAGGAAAAGCGCGACGGTCTTGCTGTCGGCGCTGGGCGCCACCGAATGGGTGAACAAGGAAACGCTGATCGACAGCGTCACGGCGGTGTCGGGCTCCGGACCGGCCTATCTGTTCCTGATGGTGGAAGCCTTGACCGCAGCAGGCATCGCCGAAGGCCTGTCGAAAGTTCAGGCCGAGAAATTCGCCCGCGCCACCGTGGCCGGCGCCGGCGCGCTACTGGCGGCGGACAAGTCACCGGCGGGCGCGCTGCGCGAAGCGGTGACCAGTCCGGGCGGCACCACGGCGGCGGCGCTGTCGGTGCTGATGGCCGATGACGGGTTGACGAAGTTGATGAAGCGGGCCGTGAAGGCGGCGCGCAAGCGGGCGCAAGAGCTGCGCTGATCAGACGGGCAGGCGGATCGTCGCCTTCAAGCCGCCCAGCGTACTGTTTTCCAGCACGACATCGCCGCCATGCGCGCGCGCCACATCGCGAGCGATGGCCAGGCCCAGGCCCGAGCCGCCGCTTTGCAGGTTGCGCCCCTCATCCAGGCGATGAAAGGGACGGAAGGCTTCCTCGCGCCGGGTTTCCGGAATGCCCGGGCCATTGTCCTCGACGCTGATTTCCACCAGCCGCCCGTCCTGCTTGAGGCCGACCGCGACCTGGCTGCCATGCTTGAGGGCATTGTCGATCAGGTTGGTCAGGCAGCGGCGCAGTCCCACCTGTTTGACGCTGACCCGGATATTGTCCGGCACGCTCAGCGTGACGCCGCGCTGGCGGGCCTTGGCGGCGGCGTCGGCGGCATCGCAGACCAGTGCCCCCAGATCGGTAATTTCGGCCTCTTCGCCGCCTTCGCCGCGCGCGAAGGCGAGATATTCGTCCAGCATATGCTCCATCTCGGCGATGTCGCCCTGCATGGATTTCACGTCGGCATCGGCCGGCATCATCGCCAGCGCCAGCTTCAGCCGGGTCAGGGGAGTCTTGATGTCATGGCTGACACCCGCCAGCATTTCGGTGCGCTGGGTGACGTGGCGCTCGATGCGTTCGCGCATGGTGATGAAGGCCTGGGCGGCGCGGCGCACTTCGGTGGCGCCGTAAGGCTTGAAATCCGGCACGGCGCGGCCCTTGCCGAAGCTTTCGGCGGCGCGCGCCAACCGCTCGATGGGCCGCACCTGGTTGCGCAGGAAGACGACCGCCACGCCCATCAGCAGCAGCGACGAGCCCACCATGTAGAGCACGAACAGATCCGGCTTGGAGACGGTGATGCGGTCGCGCGGCACCAGCACCGCCAGCACGCCATCATGCACTTCGGCGCGGATTTCGAAGTCGTTGCCAATGCGCTTGGTGAAGAAATGGCGGCCGGCGCTGATGCGCTCGGCCAGTATGTCGTCCAGCGCCACGTCGATGGTCGAAACCGACGGCTCGCTGGGCGGCGCGATCTTCAGCCCCGGCAGGAAGGTGATGCCATATTGCAGCTGGCGGGATGACAGCCCGCGCAGGCGGATGCGCTCATCGCCGGAATAATTGTCCTCCAGCGCCACCAGCAGGTTGATGTCGGCGGCGACGTCGCGCGCCAGACGGCGGGTGGTGCTGTCCAGGTCGCGCTCGAAAAACACATAGGCGATGATCGCCTGCAGCAGCACGATCGGGGCGATGATGATGATCAGCGCGCGGCCGAACAACCCGCGCGGCAAAAGCCGTTTGACGGAATAGGTGGCGGCGTCAGGCACGGTCCGGTACCAGCATATACCCAACCCCGCGCACCGTCTGCAGATAGAGCGGCAGCTTGGGGTCTTCCTCGATCTTGCGGCGCAGGCGCGTCACCTGCACGTCGATGGATCTCTCCAGCGCCACGTTCAACCGCTTGCACAGTTCCGCGCGGCTGAAGGGCCGTCCGGCATTCACCGCGAAGAGCTGCAGCAGCGCCGCTTCCGCGCCGGTCAGTTTCACCGGCTTGCCGCTGCGCGTCAGGCGCGAGGTGGCGGGATCGAACAGCGCCGAACCCATCTTGACCGGGCCGGCGGGCGGCGTTTCCGGCGGCGCGGCGCGGCGCAGCAACGAATTGACCCGCAGCAGCAGCTCGCGCGGCTCGAAGGGCTTGGGCAGATAGTCGTCGGCGCCGAGTTCCAGGCCGGCGATGCGGTCCGCCGGATCGCCCCGCGCCGTCAGCATCAGGATGGGCACGCTGGATTCGGCGCGCACGCTTTTGGTCAGGTCCAGGCCGGATTCGCCGGGCATCATCACGTCCAGGATCAGCAGGTCGAATTCCATGCTTTTCATCAGAGCTCGGGCCTCGGCGGCGCCCGGCGCGGCGGTCACCCGATAGCCATTGGACGACAGGTAGCGCTGCAGCAGCGCGCGCAGCCGCTCGTCATCATCGACCACCAACAGGTGCGGTTCGTCGCCGCCAGGGGCGTTCATAGGGCCAAACTCATGGCAGCCATGCCTCTGGGCACCCTTGCGATTTTCGCGTCGGCCATGCTGCAATACATGCAGAAAAACTAGGCCCTCGCCGGATGGGGGGCAAGCCCGTCAAAAGCCGGGTTTTTTCAGGAACGGAACCGATGGCAGACGTGATCCCTTTCGACCAGCGCGATGGCTCGCTTTGGTATGACGGCAAGCTGGTGCCCTGGAAGGACGCCAAGACCCATGTGCTGACCCATGGTCTGCATTACGGCTCGAGCGTGTTCGAGGGCCAGCGCATCTATAACGGCACGATCTACAAGCTGAAGGAGCATACCGCGCGGCTGTTCTTCTCGGCCGAGACGCTGGGCATGAAGATTCCCTTCACCCAGGACGAGATCAACCAGGCCTGCATCGACGTCGCCGCCGCCCAGGGCATCACCGACGGTTACCTGCGCCCGGTCGCCTTCCGCGGTAGCGAGATGATGGCGGTGTCGGCGCAGAGCACCACCATCCATGTCGCCATCGCCTGCTGGCCCTGGCCGTCCTATTTCAGCCCGGCGGAAAAGCTCAAGGGCATCCGCCTCGACATTTCGCGCTGGAAGCGTCCTTCGCCCGAGACCGAGCCGGTCCATGCCAAGGCCGCCGGCCTCTACATGATCTGCACCATCTCCAAGCATGAGGCGGAAGCCAAGGGCTATGCCGACGCGCTGATGTTCGACTATCGCGGCTATGTCGCCGAAGCCACCGGCGCCAACGTCTTCTTCGTCAAGGATGGCGAGCTGCACACGCCGACGCCAGACTGTTTCCTCAATGGCCTGACCCGCCAGTCGGTGATCGCCATCGCCAAGTCGCGCCAGATCAAGGTGATCGAGCGCCACATCATGCCGGAAGAACTGACTGGCTTCACCGAATGCTTCCTCACCGGCTCGGCCGCAGAAGTGACACCGGTGTCTGAGATCGGGCCCTATAGCTTCAAGCCCGGCGCCCTGACCGAAAGCCTGATGAACGCCTATTCGGATGAAGTGCGCGGCCTGGCGAAAGTCTCAGCTTAATTATTGGTCGCACGGACGAGGCGCTCGCTAGCGCTCGCGTTCGCCGCTGCTCCCGGTTACTTCGGCAGAGTCGGGCCTGGGCGCAGGTGCGCCATGCCGCTGCGGAAATAGCTCACGCCGGTATAGACCGTCAGCGCCGCCGCGACCCACAGCATCGCGTAAGCGATAAAGGCGTAGGTCAGCGACGGCACGCCCGGCAGATAGACGTCGGCCAGGGGCGTCAGGATCATGGCGCCGATCGCCACCATCTGTACCGCGGTCTTGAACTTGGCCACCGCCGTGACCGGCACGCTGACGTGCAGGCCTGACAGGAATTCGCGCAGGCCCGAAACCAGAATTTCGCGCGACAGGATGATCAGGGCGGGCACCAGCTTGAGCAGGCTGAGCATGCCGTTGGGCTTGATCTGGGTGAACAGGCCCTCGGCCACCAGCATCATCAGCGCCACCGCCACCAGCACCTTGTCGGCGATGGGGTCCAGCATGCGGCCAAAATCGGAACCCGCCTTGAGCTTGCGGGCGGCGAACCCGTCCAGCCAGTCGCTGACCCCGGCGATCACGAAAATGCCGAAGGCCACCAGCCGCGCCGCATCGCCGGGCATCACAAAGGCGATGACGAACAGCGGCACCAGCGCGATGCGCAGGATGGTCAGGGCATTGGGAAGGGCGAACATGGCAGCACTCTAGAAGCCTGATTGCGACAGGTCACCCGCCGGGGTGAAAGAAATCGAAGATTTTCTGGGCCAGTGTCTCGCTGACGCCGCCGACCGAGGCCAGGTCGGTCAGGCTGGCCCCCGCCACGGCCTTGGCCGACCCGAAATGCTGCAACAGGGCCCGCTTGCGGTTCGCACCCACCCCGGCGATCTCGTCCAGCGGGTTGGCGCCGATGGCGGCGCTGCGCTTCTTGCGATGGCCGCCGATGACAAAGCGGTGGGCTTCGTCGCGCAGCCGCTGCAGATAGTACAAAACCGGACTTTTGAGATCGAGGCGGAAGGGCTCCTTGCCCGGGATATAGAAATGCTCGCGGCCGGCATCGCGATCGGGCCCCTTGGAAATGCCCACCAGCGCCACATCCTCGACCCCCAGATCGGCGAAGACCTGGCAGGCGACCGACAATTGCCCCGGACCCCCATCGATCAGCACCAGGTCGGGGCGTTTCCATTTTCCGGAATCGGCGGGATCGGCTTCTTCCTTCACCATGCGGGCGAAACGCCGGGTCAGCACCTCGCGCATCATGCCGTAATCGTCGCCGGGTGTGAGCTCTTCGCTCTTGATGTTGAATTTGCGGTACTGGGCTTTCTCGAAGCCATCCGGCCCGGCCACGATGAAGGCGCCCAAGGCGTGCGCGCCCTGGATGTGGGAATTGTCATAGACCTCGATCCGGCGCGGCGGCGTCTCCAGCCCGAAGACATCGGCCACGCCTTCCAGCAGCTGGGTCTGGGCGCTGTTCTCGGCCATGCGGCGGCCCAGCTGTTCGCGCGCATTGGTCAGGGCGCGGTCCATGATGTCGCGCTTCTCGCCGCGCTGGGGCAAAGCAATTTCCACCTTGCCACCCGCGCGGGTGGCCAAGGCCTCGGCCAGCAGGGCGCGGCCCGGCAGGTCTTCGCTGGTCAGGATCAGGCCGGGCGGGGTGCGCTCGTCGTAGAACTGGCCGACAAAGGATTCCAGAACTTCGGCCAGCGGCAGGTCGGGGTCGTGGCGCGGGAAATAGGGCCGGTTGCCCCAGTTCTGTCCGGCGCGGAAGAAGAAGACTTGTATGCAGGTATGGCCGCCCTCGCTATGGGCGGCGAACAGATCGGCTTCCTCGAAGGTGGAAGGATTGACGCCCTGCGACGACTGGATGTGGCTCATCGCCTTCAACCGGTCGCGCAGTTTCGCCGCCGCTTCGAAATCCGTGGCGTCGGAGGCCTTGGTCATCTCGGCCTTGATCTCGTCCTGCACCGCCTGGCTTTTGCCCTTCAGGAAGCTTTCGGCTTCCTCCACCAGCTCGTGATAGCCGGCGAGATCAATGCGGTTTACGCAGGGCGCGCTGCAACGCTTGATCTGGAACAGCAGGCAGGGTCGCGTGCGGCTTTCGAACACCGAATCCGAGCAGGACCGCAGCAAAAAGGCGCGCTGCAACGTGTTGAGGGTACGGTTGACCGCGCCGGCGCTGGCGAAGGGGCCGAAGTAAACGCCCTTCATGGTCTTGGCGCCGCGATGTTTCAGCAGCTGCGGAAAGGGGTGGTCTTCGCGCAGCAGGATGTTGGGGAAACTCTTGTCGTCGCGGTAGCTGACGTTATAGCGCGGCTTCAGCCGCTTGATCAGGTTGGATTCCAGCAGCAGCGCGTCGGTCTCGCTCGCAGTGGTAACGAACAGCATCTCGGTGGTTTCCGCGATCATGCGGCTGATGCGTTCGTTGTGCGCCCCGCGCAAGGCGTAGGAGCTGACGCGCTTCTTCAGGCTCTTGGCCTTGCCAACATACAGAACGTCGCCCGCCGCATTCATCATGCGGTAGACGCCCGGCGCGTCGGGCAGGGTCTTGAGATAGGCGGCGATGCGCTCGGCGCCCTTGAGCGGCGCCTCGGAGGAACTCATGCCCGCAATATATTAGCGGGTGCGTTCAATTTCGATACCCACGCTTTCGGCGGATGTCAGGGCTTCCAGCTTTTCCACCCGTATCCGTACGGTGCGGACGCGGGCGTCCTCGAAACAGGCGGCGGCGATGCGTTCGGCCAGGGTCTCGGCCAGCCGGACATGGCCTTCCGAGATGATGGCGCGGATGCGTTTTTCGATCACATGATAGTCGACGACGTTTTCCAGCATGTCCTGGGCGTCGGCGATGTCGTCGGTGGCCAGGTCGACATTGATCCGTACCGGCTGGGTGCGGCCTTCTTCCTGCCGGTAGACGCCGATATGGGCCGGCAGTTCCAGGTTGCGGATGAAGACATGGCGGATGCCGCCGGCGGCGCTGGCGAAATAGGGGGGCTTGCTCATTCGCGTCCCGCGACGTCGGGGGTCTGCCAGATCAGGTGCTGGCCGCCATCCACCGCGATCATCTGGCCGGTGACGGCCGGGGCATCCAGCAGGTAGCGCACGGCGGCGCAGATATCGGCAGGGTCGGCGCCACGCTTCAGGATGGTGGCGTCGCGCTGGCCATCGAAATCGGCGTCGGACTGGCGGGGATTTTTCAGGGTCGGCCCCGGCCCCACGGCATTGACCCGGATATTCGGGCCCATGCCCTGCGCCAAGGTGGTGGTCAGCCAGTAGAGCCCCGCCTTGCTGACGCTGTAGGAGAGGAATTGCGGCGTCGGCTTGAGGACGCGCTGGTCGACGATGTTGATGATGTTACCCGCCTGGCTGCCGGGAAGCTGCTGGGCGAAAAGCTGCGACAGCAGCAGAGGCGCCCGCAGGTTGACCTCGATATGGTCGTCCCAGCTTTTGCGGGTGGCCGACTGCCAGTCGTCATTCTCGAACAGCGAGGCCGAATTGATCAGCGCCGTCAGAGGGCCGATGGCGGCAGCGGCGCGGCTGACCAGCGTCGCGGTCTCGGCTTCTTTCGAAAGATCGGCCTTCAAAATCTCGGCCTTCACGCCAGATTTGCGCGCCGCGTCGGCGGCGCTTTGGGCGTCGGCCTCAGAGCCATTGTAATGGATCGCGACATTCCAGCCCGCCTGCGCCAGGTCGAGGGCGATGGCCCGTCCCAGCCGCTTGGCGGCGCCGGTGACGAGAACGTTTTTCAAGAAATGAACCCGACGCGCTTCTTCACCTCGTCCATGATGGGCGTGGCGATGGCGCGGGCCTTTCGCGCGCCCGAGCGTAGGATGTTGTCGATCTCACCGGGATCGCCCAGCAAGCGACGCATCTCCTTGTTGATCGGCTCCAGCTTGCTGACGGTCAGGTCGGCGAGCGCGGTCTTGAAGCCGGAGAATTGCTGGCCGGCGAACTGGGCGATCACCGCATCGCGGTCCTGCTCGGCCAAGGCGGCATAGATGTTCAGAAGGTTTTCCGCCTCTGGCCGTTCCTTGAGTTCGTCCTTGCTGGCAGGCAGCGGCAACGGATCGGTCTTGGCGCGCTTGATCTTGTTCACGATGCTGTCGGCATCGTCGGTCAGGTTGATGCGGCTGGCATCGCTTTCGTCCGACTTGGACATTTTCTTGGTGCCGTCGCGCAAGGACATCACCCGCGTCGCGGTGCCGGTGATCACCGGTTCGGGCTGGGGGAAGAAATCCGGCGCGGCGAAATCATTGTTGAACTTGGCGGCGATGTCGCGCGCCAGTTCCAGGTGTTGCTTCTGGTCTTCGCCCACCGGCACATGGGTAGCGCGATAGACCAGGATGTCGGCGGCCATCAGCACCGGATAGGTGTAGAGCCCGACGCTGGCGCGTTCCTTGTGCTTGCCGGATTTTTCCTTGAACTGGGTCATGCGGTCCAGCCAGCCCAGCCGCGCCACGCAATTGAAGATCCAGGCCAGCTCGCCATGCTCAGGGACCTGTCCCTGGTTGAAGATCGGGGTGCGCGCCGGATCGACACCGGCGGCGATATAGGCGGCGGTGACTTCGCGGATGGACTGGGCCAGTTCGGCCGGCTTGCCGTAACCGGCCTCGGCCGTGATGGCATGCATGTCCACCACGCAGAACAGGCAGGGCATCTCTTCCTGCATCCGCACCCAGTTCTTGAGCGCGCCCAGGTAATTGCCCAGATGCAGCGTGTTGGTGGGCTGCATGCCCGAAAGAACCAGCGGAGTGTGTGTCATGGCGGTCTTATGCCTTGGGGGGCGTTGCCTCTTCAAGAGGCGCGGGCGCCAGCGCCGCTTTCAGCCGCTTTTCCACCGCTTCCAGCCGCGCGGGATGGACGATCTTGTGGCCGAACCCGTCGCGCACATAGAAGACGTCGACGGCGCGCTCGCCATAGGTCGCCACCATCGAGGTGGAGATGGAAAGCCCGGATTCGAAGATCGCCTGGGTGACGTCATAGAGCAGGCCGGGCCGGTCCAGGCATTCCACCTCGATGACCGTGGCGATGCGCGAGGCTTCATTGTCGAAATGAATCTTGGGCCGGATGGAGAAGGCGCTGGCGCGGCTTTTCTGCAGCTTGCGGGCGAGCTGCTGGCGGGGGCGCAGTTCGCCGCGCAGGGTCTTTTCGATCGAGGTCGCCAGCCGCCCCAGCCGTTCCTTGTCGCCAAAGGCCTCGCCCTCGGCGTCCTGCACCGAGAACACGTCCAGCGCGAAACCGTCGGAGGTGGTGAAGGCCTTGGCGTCAACGATGGTGCCGCCGGCCATGGCGATGGCGCCGGCGAAGCGCGAGAACAGGCCGGCATGGTCCGGGGTATAGAGAACGATCTCGGTCACGGCGCGGAAATCGTTGCTGTTGGCTTCCAGGGTCAGCAGTTCGCCCTTCGCGTCGGCCCTGGTGATCAGCCGGGCATGGCGCTCCAGCTCGCTCTCCTCGAACGCCAGCCAGTAATTGTCGTAATGGCGGCTCAGCGCCTTTTCGCGTTGCTCCGGCGTAAAGTCCGTCAGCCGCGCTTCCAGCGCACCCTTGGCGGCCAGCACGCGCTGGCCGCGGCCCGGCGCCTGGTCGCCGCCCATCATCATGTGCTCGGCGGCATAATAGAGTTCGCGCAGCAGCTGTCCCTTCCAGCCGTTCCACACGCCCGGCCCCACGGCGCGGATATCCGCCACGGTCAGAATCACCAGCAGCCGCAGCATCTCGGGCGACTGCACCATGTCGACGAAGTCGCGCACCGTCTTGGGATCGGACACGTCGCGGCGCTGGGCGGTGTCGCTCATCACCAGGTGGTTCTTCACCAGCCAGGCGACGGCGGCGGTGTCGGCAGGGTTCAAGCCCAGGCGCGGGCACAGGCTGCGCGCGATCTCCGCGCCGACATCGCTGTGATCGCCCGGCAACCCCTTGGCGACGTCATGCAGCAGGATGGCGCAGTACAAGACGTTGCGCGACTGGGTGCGCTTGACGATATCGCTGGTGAGCGGATTGGTGTCCTTGTGTTCGCCGCGCTCGATGGAGGCGACATTGCCCACGGCGCGGATCAGATGCTCGTCCACCGTGTAGTGGTGATACATGTTGAACTGCATCAGCCCCACGGCATGGCCGAATTCGGGAATGAAGCGGCCCAGCACGCCCGCTTCGTTCATCAGCCGCAGCGCCCGTTCGGGATCGTGGCGCGAGGTCAGGGTTTCCAGGAAGGCCTGGTTGGCCACCGGATTGGCGCGCACCGCGTCGGTGATCAGGTCCAGGCTGCGGGTGACGGTGCGCAGCGCATCGGGATGGATGTCCACGCCCTTGATGTCGGCAATGTGGAACATGCGCAGGATGTTGGCGGGGTCTGCGCGGAAGATGGCGGGATTGGCCGCCAGCCGCCCATTCTCGACATAGAAATCGTCATTGGGGCTGCGCGGCTTCAGAAATCCCGGCAGCATGCGGCTCAGCGACGGGCGCGGCTTGCGATGCTGTTCTTCCAGCGCGGCGCAGAAGATGCGGGTCAGGTCGCCGACATCCTTGGCCACCAGGAAGTAGGCGCGCATGAAGGCTTCGACGGCGCGGCGCGGCTTCTCGGCATCGTGATAGCCCAGGGCCGCCGCCATGGCGGTCTGG
>JAZKDV010000010.1:0-6357 GCA_040387395.1 Pseudomonadota bacterium
GCGATCCCTTCGACATCGAGCGCAACTGGGACATCAACTGGCGCGTCACCGAATCCTATGGCCAGGCCGGCGTGACCATGAACGCCATCTCCGGCTTCGACAATGCGCTATGGGACATTGTCGGCAAGGCACTGGGCGAGCCGGTGTGGCGGCTGCTGGGCGGCGAGGTCAAATCGCGCATTCCTGCTTACTGCACGGGCAATGATACCGCCCATCACGTTGCCTTCGGTTACAAGCGGGTGAAGCTGGCGATGCCGGCCGGACCGATACGCGGCGAGGAAGGCAAGCGCGCCAATGTCGAGGTCGTGGCGCGGGCGCGAAAGCTGGTCGGCCCCGATGGCGACGTAATGTGCGACTGCTGGATGTCGTGGGACGAGCAGTACACCATCGAGATGTGCAAGCTGCTGGAGCCGTACCGCGTCAAATGGGTGGAGGAAGTCCTGCCGCCCTATGATTTCGAAGGCCTGGGCCGCCTGCGCAAGAAGATCACGTCCACCAATATCGCCACCGGCGAACATGTCTATGGCCGGTACGGCTTTGCCAAGCTGCTGAACGCGGACGGCGCCTCGATCTGGCAACCCGATGTCGAATGGTGCGGCGGCATGAGCGAATTGCGCAAAATCGGCGCCCTGGCCGAGGCCTATGACATTCCCGTCATTCCGCACAATGGCGGCGCCAATGGCGCGGACCACTGGTCCATCAGCCATGTCAACGCGCCCTGGGCTGAACTGTTCATGCCCGCGCCCGGAGGGCCGAAACAGGTCTATGAGATGTTCGAGCAGCAGCACGAGATCACGCGCGGACCGGAAGGCATCTACAAGCATCCCACGCGCACGCCCGGCTGGGGCTGGGATGTGGTTGCAACGCCGATCGAGACGTGATGCGCCTCAGATCGAAAGCCGGTCCAGCTTCAGGGGCGCGGTGGAATCGCCAAGCTTGTCGGTGGGCACGCCCAGCTTGTCCAGCAAGGTCAGGTGCATGTTGCTGATCGGCGTGAGGTCGCCCGCATAGCGCAGGTGACGCCCGGTATGCAGGTTGCCCGCCGCGCCGCCCGCCAGCATCACCGGCAGATCGCGCTGGCTGTGCACCGAGGGGTCCGACAGGGTTGAGCCGAAGAACAGGATCGAATTGTCCAGCATCGAACCATTGGCTTCCTTCACCGCATCCATCTTGTCGAGGTAATAGGCGAAGAGTTCCGACTGGTTGATGTTGATCTTGTGCAGGGCGTCCAGCTTTTCCTGCTCGTAATTGTGATGCGACGCCTCGTGATGCTGCATCGAGATTCCCAGGTGCGGGAAGGTCATCAGCGAGGCTTCGCGCGCCGTCATGAAGGTGATGACCCGCGTCAGGTCGGCCTGATAGGCCAGGACCTGCAGGTCGAACATCACTTTCATGTAGTCGGGCCAGTTGTCCGGCACGCCGGCGGGGCGTTCGGCCTGGGGCAGGTCCGCAACCTTGGTCTTTTCCGCGATCTGGATGCGCCGTTCCACGTCGCGGATGGAGGCGAGATACTGGTCCAGCTTGATGCGGTCCTGCGGGCCCAGCCTGTTCTTGAGCGTGGCGATGCGCGCCGTGACCATGTCCAGGGTGCTGCGGTCCATGGCGTTGCGGGCCGCGATGGCGGCGGGATCGATCTTGCCGCCGTCGCCGAACAGGCGCTCGAAAATCTGGCGCGGGTTAAGCTCGAACGGCAGGCGGGTATGGGCGTCTTTATAGACGGGTGTGCCGTTGGCGGCGCTGGCTTCCTCGCAGGCAATTTCCAGCGACGAATACTGGGTCTGCTTGCCCATGTGCACGGCGGCGAGCTGGTCCATCGACACGCCGACATCGATCTTGTCGCGATGCATTTCCATCCCGGTCAGCCAGGAGGCGATGGCCCGGTCATGAACGCCCGGCTTGGTACGATCCGGATCGGCCGAAAGCCCGCTGAGGAACAGCAGCTTGGACTTGTGCCGTTCCAGCGGCGCCGTGCCGGGCGCCAGGGTGAAATTGGAGCCCTCGCCGGTCGGGCGCCAGCGGTCGGCGGCGCCGCCGAAATAATAGATAATGCCAAGCCGGCGCACCGGCGCGGCCGCGGTCAGCCGCTCGGCAGAAAGCGCCGGGTGCATGGCGTCCAGAAACGGCAACGCCAGCGAAACCGAGGCGCCCTTCAGCAGGGCGCGGCGCGACAGGTGTTTCTTGGCGACGTACATCATCGTTCTTCCCTATACCAGAAATCGGGCCGGCTCGCGCGGGCCTAGTTGCTGGCAACCTTCCTGCCCATGGCTTTCTTGACCGCATCGCTGGTCTGGGTTTCCCGGGCCAACTCGGCCCCCGACTTGTCCTGGTTGCGCAGGGCTTCCACGGCGCGGGCATGGCGGAAGCGTTCCTGCGCATCCGCCAGGTCGAGCGCCGTCTCGCCATGATCGTTGCGGGCGTCCAGCGGCACGCCGCGTTCCGCCAGGAACGCGATCAAATAGCTGGAACCGGAAATGGCCGCGATGTGCAGGGCGGTTTCGCCCTTGCGGATCTCGGCTTTCGATTCCACCGGGTCCGGAATCTTGTCACTGGGGTCGTAGCGCAGCTTCAAGTCAGCGCCATGCGCCACCATCGCCTGCACCGTCGGCAGGTCGTTGGTCATCAGGGCGATGGAAAAAGGCGTATGCCCGTCCTTGCGCAGCTGGTTGGCGTCGGCGCCATGCGCCGCCATCAAGAGGGTCAGCTTGGCGCTGTTCGCCCGGCCCGCCAGGTGATAGGGCGTCGAGCCAGCAGGCGCGGGATTGATCTTGACCGAGCCCAGCGGGCCCGGCGTGGTTTCACGCGTCGCCGCATTCGGATTGGCGCCCGCGTCCAGCAGGCGCTTCACCATGATGAGCCCTTCCGCTTCATTCTCCGGCGGCTTGGGCGGCGGCGCGTTGGGCTGATTGCGCTTGTCGCCCTCAAACCCGATGGTGATTTCGCCCCGGCGGTTGAATTTGAGCATGCCCAGCACCGCACCATGCAGCGGCGTGTAGCCGGCGCGGTCCGCCACATCGGGCTTTGCGCCGCGGTCCAGCAGCAGGCTCGCCATCGCAAAGTCAGGCATGAAGCTGAGGCCACCGAACACGCCGCGCTGGTTGCGGTCCTGCAGCGCGCTGTTGGGTACGAACTTGTACAGGCTGGCGAGCAAGGCCGTGGTGCCGTCGGCGGACGGCTGGTTCACATCGGCGCCTGCGTCCAGCAGTAGCTTGACGGTTTCGACATCACCCTTTTGCGCGGCGAGGATCAGCGCGCTGACGCCGCCGGACTTGCCGCTATATTCGCCCTCGAAATTCCACGGAATGCCGGTATTGCCGATGGTGCTGACCACCGGCGTGTAATTGACGGTGGTGGTGGTCCAGACTTTGGTTACGGCCTTCACATCCGCACCACCTTCCACCAGCAGACGCGCGATCTGGGGCCGGCCCGCGGCCCACATCAGCGCCGTCTGGTTGAAATTCCTCTCCCGCGCATTGACGTCCGCCTTGCGCGCCAGGAGCTGCTGCACGATGTCGGGTGCGTTGATGCGCACCGCGCTCATCAGCGGGGTTTCGCCGCTGGCCCGCGCCAGGTTGGGATCGGCGCCCGCCGCCAGGAGCAGCCGCACGCTTTCGACATGGTTGCCATCGATCGCCAGCATCAATGGGCTGACGCCGTTGACATCTGTGACGTTGGGATTGGCCCGCGCCTTGAGCAGCCGCGCCACCTGCGCGCTGTTGTTGCGCAGCGCCGCCCAGGCCAGCGCGGTGGCGCCGGTATCGTCCGTTTCATTGACATCGACCGGCTTGGCCAGCACGGCGGCCAGTTCGGAATCGATGCCGTCGCGCGCGGCGGCGATCAGCTTTTCGCCTTGCGGGGAAGCGAAAGCGGGCGACGCCAGCAGTCCCGCCAGGATGATAGCCTGCGCCCAATGCCGGTGGATCATGTCTTTCCTCCCGCGGCCTGCTTCATCACGAAGGGCGTGGACCGCACGATGCCCAGCACAATGTCCTTGAAGCGATAGTTCGGGGCCGCCTGGCGCACGATCTGGCGCACCATCGGCATGTCCGCCGCTTCGACCGGACGGCCCAGCGCATAGGTCATCATCCGCGAGGTGGTGGCAGTGATGAAGGTTTCGGGATTGCTGACCAGCACCTTCTTGAGGCCCAGGGGACCGGCAAAGGCGACGCCGCCGGGCGACACCGCGCTGGCATCAATCGCGCTGCCTTCGTCCTTGTCGCGCCAGCGGCCGATGACGTCGAAATTCTCCAGGCTGAAGCCATACGGGTCCATGCGCGAATGGCAGGTGTTGCACACCGGATTGGCGCGGTGCCGCTCGACCTGCTCGCGGGTGGTCAGCACCTTGCCGTTGGCGCCCGGCGCCAGATTCAGCGGCGGCACCCCGGCCGGCGGCGGTTCGGGCGGCGAATCCAGCAGGTTGGTCAGAACCCATTTGCCGCGCAGCACCGGCGAGGTCTTGTTGGTGTGCGAGGTCACCATCAGCACCGCGCCCATGCCCATGATGCCGCCGCGCGGCGAATCCGCCGGCAGCTGCACGCGGCGGAAACCGGAACCTGTCACGCCGGTAATCCCGTACAGGTCGGCCAGCCGGTCGTTGAGATAGGTATAGTTCGCATTGACCACGTCCATCAGGCTGCGGTTTTCCCGCATCACCGAACGCAGGAACAGCCGGGTTTCGGTGTAAAGCGCCTCGCGCAGCGCCGGATCGAATTCCGGATAGGCTTTGGCGTCGGGCACCGTCGCCTCGAATTCGCGCAGGTCCAGCCACTGGATGGCGAAATTGTCGATCAGCGCCATGGCGCGCTCGTCATCCAGCATCCGCCGGGTTTCACGCTCCAGCACCTCGGGACGGCGCAGCTCACCCTTTGCCGCGGCGGCAAGCAGCCGGTCGTCCGGGATCGAACTCCACAGGAAGAAGGACAGACGCGAGGCCAGGTCGAAATCGTTGATGCGGTAGACCTGCCCCGGCTTGGCGGTGGCCGGGTCCAGCTCCAGCCGGAACAGGAAATCCGGCGACACCATGATCTCGCGCAGCGACACCGACACGGCACCGGCAAAGCTGCGCGACGGCCTGGCCTTGTTGAACACCTCGACAAAGGGCGCAACTTCCGCAGGCGTGACGTCGCGGCGCCAGGCGCGGCGCAGCAGCGTCGACAGGATACGGGTGGCGCAGGGCGTTTCCTGCGCCTGCGTCGCGGGCTGGCAGACCAGGATATGCTTGCGGCTTTCGGTATCGGCCGCCGGCCCCACATTATAAGGACCGGTGATTTCGGCGCGCGCCAGGGTGGGCGGGCCGGCCTCGATGCTCACCGCTTCGCCCGGCGTCGGGCCGGCGATCTCGAATTCCTTGATCTTCTTCCCGTTCATCAGGAACAGGATGGTGGGACGGGCGGCGGAGCCTTTTGCATCCACCGGGCCGCCCAGCGCCATGCCGCCAGCGCCATCCAGGTTGGGCACCGGGCCTTCGGACACGCCGTGATTCTGCGGGAAGGTAATGATGAAGACATGCTCGCCGGCTTTCACCGGGACGCGGGTATGGAAAAACCGCACGCCTTCGGTGGGCGTAAGGTCGACTTCGTTGAGAAAGGCGCGCAGCTCGAACTCACCATCGCGGGGGAAGAAGCGCTTGAAACGCACACCGCCCCGCGTCTGGAACGGCATGCCCTCGCCCTGCCACACCGCCTGGCTCTTGGTGGCGGGAAAGCGTTCGGTGACGACGGAGACGTCGCCCTCGCCCAGCGCCAGATCAGACACGCGCCGCGCCACCCGCAGATAGCTTTCCAGCAGCAGCGGCGACATGGAGAGCGCGTCGCCGATATTGTCGAAGCCGGCGGCCACCGTGTCCTGCGGCAGCTCACCACGATAGGGAAAATCGATGCGCAGCAGGTCGCGCACCGCATTGCCATACTCGGTGCGGTTCAGGCGGCGAATGACGGTGCGCCCGGCATGGGGCGACTTGCGGGCCGCGGCATCCAGGTCGCGCACCAGTCCGGCGACCAGTTCGTGCGACGCTGCAGGATCGGGCCGCTTGTTGATCCAGCGCGGCGGCATTTCGCCCGCCCCAACCCGCCGGACGATCTTTTCCCAGATGGCGACATTGTCCGACAGGCTGGCGGTCGACACGCCGTCCAGCACCAGATTGCCGCTCTTCATCTTCGCACTGTGGCAACTGCTGCAATAGGTCTGCACGAACTCGGCGCGGCCACCCGGTGTTCTCAGCGCCGCCAGCGTTTCGGCACGCGGCGCAATGCCTTGTGCGGTTGCAGGAAGCGGCTTTGTCAGCGCGGCAACCGGCGCATTCGTCACGCGAGACGGCGCCGGTTCGGGCTGCGCGGTGGCCAGCACGACACTGCCCGCGAC
>JAZKDV010000011.1:0-12156 GCA_040387395.1 Pseudomonadota bacterium
GGGAAGCGGGTCAGGTCGCTGAGATAGGTATTCACCTTGACCACGTCCTTCATGCCGGCGCCGGCGCCTTCCAGGATGGTCTGCACATTGCGCAGGGTCTGGCGCACCTGGCCGGCGAAATCATCGGGGGCGACATTGGTCTTGGGATCGGCGGGGCCCTGCCCCGAGACATAGACAAAGCCGTTGGCGATGACGGCGTGTGAATAATGCCCTCCGGGCTTGAGGGCGGCGTCGACGATAAGTGCCTTGCGCATAAGTGCTCCTGTTGTTCTTGGCCGCGAGAAGCGGCCCGGCTGGTGTATCGCACAAAGCGCCCAGCAAAAAGGGCCGGCACCGCGAAGCGCCGGCCCTTCTTGTTGGTCTGCGGGTTACTTGCGGCCCGGCGCTTCCGAAATGGTCTTGGCATTTTCCGCCTTGCGCGCGGCCAGCAAGCGGTCGAAATCGGCCCGCGGCATCCGCACCCGGCCCGGCGTGCCCAGCGCCCAGGTGGCCATGGCGTCATACTTGCGGGGCGTCCAGCCGCCCTCGAACTCGCCGCCATTGGCGCCAGTGCGGTTGAGTTCGAAATTATAGGTGTCTTCGAGCTGGGTGAACTCCGCCGACGCCACCGCCTCTTCCGCCAGGATCGCCGGGATGAAGATCACGCCATCGGCCTTGGCCACCACCAGGTCGCCCGGCAGCACAGAGGCGCGGCCGATACGGATCGGCGCGTTGATCGAGGTCAGCGTCATGTCCACCCAGAAAGACGGATCATAGGCGCGGTAGAGGCCCGGCAGGTTGGGGATCTCGCGCGCTTCTTCGGCGTCACGGATGCCGGCGTCGAAGATGAAGCCGGAATGGGTGTGGGCGGCGATGCCACTGGCCAGGTTCGAGCCGATCAGCGTGCCTTCCGCAATCTTGCCGAAGCCGTCGGCGACATAGACATCGCCCATCACCAGTTCGTTGATCGGCCACTGGTTGTTGCCGGTGACGCGGCCATCGCGCTTGCCTTCGGCATTGATGACGCTGACCATGTCGGGGCGCGACGGCATGTACTGCGCCGTCAGGGCGCGTCCGGCAAAGGCCTTGCCGGGCTGCAGCGACTGCCAGCCGCCTTCGAACTGGGCGCGGTAGCCACGATCGCGCAGGAAGCCCCAGAGATTTTCCAGCGGCACCTTGGTGACACGGTCCAGCAGTGAGTCCGGCACCTTGGGGCGGCCATCGGGGAAGCGCTCGCCCTTCCATTGCGACGTATAGTTCAGCATCTGGGCGCGGGTCTGCTTGACCTGCGCCATGGCGGGAGACGCGGCCAGTGCGATTGCGCAGGTTAAAAGTGTGGCTTTCAGCATTTTCATTTCAAAACTCCAGATCGTGGCCGCATGGGTGCGGCGCTTGTTTCAACAGCTCCCCGGCGGCTCGCCCAAGCTCGCCGCGTTCGTCTCTCGAAATGGTCCGCTGGACCATTTCGTTGGCCTACGGCCAACCGCTCCTTACCCCCACCACACTTCGCCCGGCGCCAGATGCGCCTTGGCGACATCGGGATTGATGTCGAAGCCCAGGCCCGGCTTGTCCTGGATGTGGAAGTAGCCGTCCTTCCAGAACGGGCCTTCATGGGTGACCAGTGTCGGCCACCAGTCTACCCACTTGGCCAGCTCGTGAACGCGGAAATTGCGCACCGAGGCGGCAGCATGGGCGGAGGCCGCAGTACCAATAGGACTGGCCGGGTTATGCGCCGCCGTCCAGATGCCATACAGGTCGGCCAGATCGGCGATGCGCTTGGCTTCGAACAGCCCGCCCGACTTGGGAATGTCGATATGCACGCCCGCCGTCGCCTGACGCAGGATGATCTGGGAGAACTGGTGGAAGCCGTAAAGATTTTCGCCGGTGCAGATCGGCGTGTTGGTGGCCTTGGCCACCCGCTCCAGGGTTTCGGGATTTTCCGGCGGCGTGGGATCTTCCACGAACATCGGATTGGTGTGCTCGATGGCGTTGCACAGCTTGATCACGTCGTTGACCGAATACTTCCAGTGGCACTCCATCGCGAAGTCGGTGTCGCCCAGCGCCTTGCGGATGCGCTCCATGCGGTCGGTGATGCGGCGGATGTCCAGATTGGTGAGCTGGTTGGTGTAACGGTCATGGCCCGGCTCGGAGAAAGTCGGGTCGGAGCTTGGCGGCACGGCATCGCCCTGCACCTTGAAGGCGGTGAAGCCATAGGGATTGTTGGCCTTGGCTTCCGCCACCTGATCGCCCCAGGCTTGCGGCTCCTCGGCGCGCTTATCCGGCCTCTGCAGCGTGCGATAGAACCGCACCTTGTCGCGGAAGCGCCCGCCCAAAAGATTGCACACCGGCGTCTGCAATATGCGACCCGCCAGGTCCCATAGCGCGATCTCGATGCCCGACGCGGCATGCATGGTCAGCCCGCCGGTGGCGCCATAGCCGCCATTGAGGAACAGCAGCTTGGTATAGAGCTTGACCACGTTCAGCGGGTCTTCGCCGATCAACTGTTCGCGGAAGCGGTTGAGTGTGATGTCCTTGACGCCGGGGCCCCAATAGCCCTCGCCGATGCCGAATATGCCGGCATCGGTCTCGATCTTGATCAGGTTCCAGTCCCAGGTGCCGCGGATGATCATCACCTTGACGTCAGTGATCTTGATCTTCTTGGCGAGATATTGCGCCTTGGCCTGATAGGGCAGCGCGAAACAGGACGCGGCGCCCATGGCCAGGAGTTTGCGGCGATCCAAAGTCATGAGATGCTTCCCCAACGGTGATTTTGGGTGCGAGATTGCAGGGGCGGCCCTGGTGCGTCAACGCCGCCGCAGTGCATACAGAATATAGATAAAGTTGGGAGGCCTTATGAGCAGATGCAGCATCGCATTGGCCGCGCTTTTGGGCGGCTGTCTTCTGGCGTCGCCGGCCCTGGCCGCCCAGACGGTGTGGACTTTCGACAACCTTTCGCGCATCGGAGGCCTGACGCCCAAGGTCGAAGGCGCGCCAAAGCTGGTCGACAGCCCCTTGGGAAAAGCGGTGCAGTTCAATGGCAAGGATGATGCCCTGTTCTTCCCCGATCGGCCGCTGGTCGGCGCCAGGACCTTCACCATCGAAGCGATCTTCCGCCCCGAAGGCGGCGACTTCGAGCAGCGCTGGATGCATATCGTCGAAACCGATCCCGTGACGGGTCTCGACGCCAATCCCGCCGGCACGAGCGACCCCAACCCCCGCTTCATGTTCGAAGTGCGGGTGAAGGACGGCGGCTGGTACCTGGATGCCTTCGTCAACAGCAAGGCCGGCAGCAAGGCGCTGATCTTTCCGGAAAAGTCACATCCGCTGAACCGCTGGTATGCGGTGGCGCAAACCTATGACGGCAAGACCTACCGCACCTATGTCAACGGCGTGCTGGAAGGCGAAGCCGATGTGCCCTTCACGCCGCACGGCCCCGGCCATGTGATGGTGGGCGTCCGCATCAACCATGTGAATTATTTCAAGGGCTCGGTGGCGCAGGCGCGCTTCACCGATGCCGCGTTGGCGCCGGAGCAGCTTCTCAAAGTGCCGAAGTAACGCTCACACCTTGCCGCTGAGACGCGCGCCCCAGTCCAGGATACCGGGGAAGTGCGCAATGACCGCGCGGCACACGCTGCGGCTCTCGCCGCGCATCGCCAGGTGGGCAAACAGCGAAGCGGCATGGATGCGGCGCGCGAACCGCGCCTGCCAGGCGCGGGCATAGTCCTCTTCCCGGCCCGCGATCAGCAGCCGCGCCAGCAGGGCGCTGCCCTGCATCGCCATGCTGATGCCTTCGGCGATGATGGGATGGGCCTCGCCCGCAATATTGCCCACAAAGAATACGCCTTCCGCATGACGCGGCCGGATGCCGGGATGGATCGGGCCGGTGGAGAGGAAGTTTCCGTCCAGTGTGCCGCCCTCGAGTGCCCGGTTCACGCCAACAGTCGTGGCGCGGATATGGGCCAGCACCGCCTCCGCCGCCTTGCCGCCGTGACGCTGCCGCGCGCGGCTCAACGCATCTCGCCGGATGCAGCAGGACAGCGAAAGCCGTCCGCCATCGCTCATCACCATGCCGCCATAGCCGCCGGGAAAGGCCAGCAGCGGCATCAAGCCGGGCGGCAGCGCACCGCCGGTGAAGTGGCCCTTGAAGGCGAACAGGTCGGACGGTGCATCGTCCTGCGCGGGTACGGCGAAGATGCCCTTGGCATTCCAGGATCCACAGGCAGCAATGACGATGCGGGCGGCGACTTCGCGCCCATCGTCCAGCGTGCATAGGGAAACTTCTCCCTCGCGTCTCAAAGCCGTCACTTCGGCTGGCTGGAAAAGCTGCGCCCCCGCCCGCACCGCCGCATCGCGCAGCAGGGTATCCAGATGCTCCCGGCCCAGCGCCCGGCCCCAGAGTTGTTGGCGCTGCGATGACAGCATCGCATCACCGGCATAAAGCCCCACACGTGCCACCGGTGGCCCGGCGGCCGCCAGAAATTCTTCCGCAATACCGCAGGCCTCGAGCACAGCCATGCTGGTGGCGGAAATGAATTCGCCGCAGACCTTGCGGCGCGGGAATTCGCTCTTTTCGACCAGGGCGATTTTCCAACCCGCCTGCGCCAGCAGCCGCCCCGCGGCCGATCCGCCAGGCCCCGCCCCCACCACCACCGCGTCAAACATCGCGATGCGCCGTAAAGACATGCGTGAAGGGAAAGCCCGAGCGCTCCGTCAGCCGCCAGCCCTTTTGCGGCCACAGACGCGACAGTTCCTGGCCGGCAAAACCGGCCTCCACGCTGGTGACCGCGTCATGGCGGGTGACGGCGTTGCAGCCCAGAAGCCCCACCAGATGCGACGCCACCAGCGCGAAGCGGTTGCGGCGCGGCTCGCAGGCCACGAAACACGGCGTGCGCGCCGCCACGGCATCCAGCAGCCGCGACAGCGCAGTATCGTCGAAATGGTGCAGGAACAGGTTGGCGGTGATGATGTCGGTCGCCGGCAAGACCTCGAACACGTCGCCGCGCCGGACCTCGCAATGCCAACCCAGCGCTTCAAAGCCAGCGCGGGTTTCAGCTGTGACAATGTCCTGCTGGTCCACGATCAAAACCTGCACGCCGGGCCAGCGCTTCGCCAGCCGCCGTGCCACGCCCAGCGCAAAGCGCCCGTCACCGCCGCCCAGATCGGCGATGCTGCTCGGGCGCGAACACGCCGATAAGGCCCGCGCCATGATCGCCGACTGCCGCATGACGGCGTTGATCAGCACAAGATCGCGGCGCGAGCGGATGGCGCGCGGATCGTCCGCCGCCAAACTGTCCAGCAATTCCGGCGTCAGGACCCGCAAGTCACGCCGCCATGCGGAACATCATGGTTTCAGCCACCAGTCCCGGTCCGAAGGACATGGCGCAGCCGCGCGCGCCTGCAGATCCTTCGCGCATCAGCCGGTCCAGCACGAACATCACCGTGCCGGACGACATGTTGCCATAGTCGTTCAGGACGCCGCGCGAGGCCGCCAGCGCTTGCGGCGGCAAGGCGAAGGCCTGTTCCACCGCGTCCAGCACCGTGCGCCCGCCCGGATGCACCGCCCACAGGTCGATATCGTTGGCGCCGCCCAGGATCGCGTCACGCGATTCCGACAGCGCGGTGCGGATGGCGGCGGGCACCGCGCCAGACAGCACCATGTCGAAGCCCTGCTGGCGGATATGCCAGCGGATCAGTGCGCCGGTATCGGGGACCAGCGCGGCGCGGAATGAGTCCATCCGCACGCCGACCGGATCGGCGCTGACCAGCACGGCGGCGCAACCATCCGCGAACAGCAGGAAAGACAGGATCTCTTCCAGATCGTCGGTCTCGTGCAGATGCAGGGTGCAGAGTTCCAGATTGACCGCCAGCACCCGCGCCTTGGGTTCGGAGCGCACAATGTGCCGCGCCAGCTTCAGGGCGTTGATCGCGGCGTAGCAGCCCATGAAACCCACCATGGTGCGCTCGACCGATGGGGACAACCCGCAGCGCTCGACCAGCGCCAGATCGACGCCGGGGGCGGAAAAGCCGGTGCAGCTGGTGACGATGATATGTGTGATGGCGGCGCGATCCTCGCCCTGGAGCAGTTTCTCCACCGCCGCCACCGCCAGCTCCGGAGCCCAGCTTTCATACTTGCGCATCCGCGCCGCGGTGTCGGGAAAAGCGCCGCGGGCGTAGAAGCCTTCCGTATCCACGGATGCGCCGCCGGCGCCCGGCTCCAGGAAGGAATAGCGGTGCGCGATGCTGCTGCGCTCGGCCATGCGGTTGAACAGCGCCAGCCGGCGGTCGTCGGACGCCAGCATGCCGCGTCCGAACGTCAAAAACGCATCCTGCACATCATGCGGGGGAACGGCGGTGGCGATGCGGTTGATATGGGCCTGGGTCATGCACGGCCTTTTCTCGGAGCGCTATCCTAACGCAGCCGCCAGCCCTTTGCTCCCCTTGAGTTCCGCCTTTGGCGTTCAGCCCCGGTTCAGGATCGCCGCGTCAGATTGGTGCGCAAATGGGAGTGAAACAAATGATGCGTGTTTCTGGTCTGATCGCGGGCTTTATCGTCCTGGCCGCCGGCGCGGCGCGGGCGGATACCCTGCCGCCCGGCCCCATGCACGACACCGTGGCCAAGGCCTGCGCCCAGTGCCACAGCGCCGACGTGGTCAGCTCGCAGCGCAAGACCCGCGCCGCCTGGGCCGACACCGTCAACCAGATGGTCGCCAACGGCGCGCAGGTCAGCGACACCGAGTTCGACAAGGTGGTGGACTATCTGGCGGTGAACTTCGCCGCCAAGTAGCGCCTAGCGCGAGGGATTTTGCGACCTGAGCAGGAGCGCCGAGCGACGCGCACAAGACGTACGCGAGCGAAGGCGCGACGCACTCAGGGCGCAAAAGACCCGCGCTACCAGAGTTTCACGCGCTGTTCGGGCGGCAGGTAGTACTTGCTGCCCGGCTGCACGTTGAACGCCTTGTACCATTCGTCCTGGTTGCGGGTGGGCCCCACCACGCGGAACTGCGCCACCGTATGCACGCCGGACACGGTCTGGGTGCGGATCGCACTGTCGCGCATCTTGGTGCGCCACACCTGGCCGAAAGCCAGGTACAGGCGCTGGTCGCCGGTCAGCCCGTCGATCACCGGCGCCGGCTTGCCGTTCAGCGAGATGTGATAGGCCTTGAGCGCGATCGCCAGCCCCGCATTGTCGGCGATGTTCTCGCCCAGGGTCTGCTTGCCGATCACATGCAGGCCCGGAAGCGGCTCATAACCGTCATACTGCTTGACCAGCGCGGCGGTGCGGGTTTCGAAGCGCGCGCGATCCTCCTTGGTCCACCAGTCCTGGAACACGCCCTTGGCGTCATACTTGCTGCCCTGGTCGTCGAAGCCGTGGCTGATCTCATGCCCGATCACCGCGCCAATAGCGCCGTAATTCACCGCGTCATCCGCATTGGGATCGAAGAAGGGCGCCTGCAGGATGCCGGCCGGGAACACGATCTCGTTCAGCGAGGCATTGTAATAGGCGTTGATGGTGGACGGCGTCATGCCCCATTCCAGCCGGTCGACCGGCTGGTTGATGCGGGCCACGTCGCGGTTCCATTCGAACACCGCGGCGCGCTGGACATTGCCGATCAGGTCGCCCGGCGCGATTTGCAGGGCGGAATAGTCGCGCCACTTGCTGGGATAGCCGATCTTGGGCGTAAAGCTGGCATTCTTCTCCAGCGCCTTGGCGCGGGTTTCCGGGGCCATCCAGTCCAGCGTGCGCAATGTCTGATCGAATGCCTTGACCAGGTTGGCGACCAGCACGTCCATCTTGGCCTTGGAGTCCGGCGGGAAATGGCGCGCCACATAAAGCTTGCCCAGCGCCTCGCCCATGCTGGTGTCCAGCAGGCGGGTGCCGCGGATGTTGCGCTCCTGCTGCGCGGTGCGCCCCGAAAGCTGGGTGCCGTAGAACGAGAACACCAGATCGTCGAAACGCTTGGGCAGATAGGGGGCGAAGCTCTTCAGATAGTGAATCGTCAGGTAGTCGCGCCAGGTGCTGACCGGTGTGGCGGCGAATATCTTGGCCAGCGGACCGAAGGCGGTGTTCTCCGCCACGATCACATAGCGTTCATGGCCCTCAGGGGTTTTGAGGGGAATGCTGGTCTCCGCCAGGAAGGCATTCCAGGGGAATTGCGGCGCCAGCTTCTTGAGGTCGGACGCCGGCATGGGATTGTACGTCTTGTCGACGTCGCGGCGCTCGGCCCGGGTCCAGGACACGCGCGCCATTTCGGTTTCCAGCGCCAGCACCCGGTCGGCGCGCGCCGGCGCATCGCTTATGCCGGCCAGGGCCAGCATGTCACCGAGATATTTGCGATAGGCATCGCGGGTTTTGACCATCTCGGGCTGGGTGGACAGGTAGAAGTCGGGCTCGGGCATGCCCAGGCCCGACTGGCTGAGATTGACCGAATAATTGTTGGGGTTCTTGTCGTCGATCCCCATGCCGATTCCGTAGATGCTCTGGGTCGAGAGCCGGATGGAGCCCATGGCGCTGGCGACCTGCTCATGGGTCGTGAGGCCTGCCAGATAATCCAGGTCCTTGCGCACCGGATCGAGCCCCTTGGCCTCGATGGCGGCGGTATCGACGAAGCTGTCATACAGGTCGCGCAGCTTGCGCTCCTCGCCCGTCATCCGGCCTTGCGGTTTCTCGCTGAGATCCTCGACGATGGTGCGCAGCCGCTGCTCGCTGAGAATCTGCAAATCCTGAAAAGAGCCGGCGCTGGCGCGGTCGGCGGGAATCTCGGCCGTCTTCAGCCAGCCGCCATTCACATAGAGGAAGAAATTTTCCCCGGGAGGCGTGGCGCTGTCCATCGAGCTGAGGTCCACGCCCCACTTGCCCAGCTTGGCGCCCGCCGGCGCATCCTGGCGCGGGATGGCGCAGGACGCCAACAGCGCACCACACAAAAGGGCCAGAGCCGGAAGACGGGCCGGAAGACGGGACATGGGGGATCTCCGAAAAGAAGAAGGGAAAGTCTAGGGCGGCGATTGCGGCATTTCCACGATAATGCCGGGGGTGACCTGGCTGCCGTCGGGCTGGCGGGTCGTGGCGACGCTGAGGATGGCGCCGGGCACCAGCAGGCTCTTGTCGCCCGGGATCATGGTGGAGACCGGCGTTCCGGGCACGACCTCGATGGTCACGTCGGCGCTGCAGGCCAGGGCGCTGGCATAGGCCGGTGGGACGGCCCGCCCCTCGCACACCGCATTCTTGCGGGCCCCGGTCAGGGTGGCGCCCCGGTAATGCAGCGTCAGCGTGCCGTCGAACTGCGTCGCCGCTTTGGTCTCCCGGGCGGTGCCGTTGACCATCAGCCGGCCATTGTCCTCAAACCGCCCTTCGCCGCTGCCGCGCAGGGCCTGCGCATAGAGATAGACAGTCTGGGCGCGCAGCCGGCCTGCCCGCTCGGTCACCGCCGCGCCTACATAGTCGCCGGGCTGGATCGCGCCGAAGAAGCTTTTCTGCTGCTGCACGACCTGGGTCTGCGCCAGGGTGGCCACGGTGAGCGGACCGCCGGGCGCCGGTTTGCCGTCCGCAGCGAGCGGCTCCAGCGTCAGACTCTGGCCGTCGAACGCCGCCAGCCGCGCCTTGAGCCGGACGATGCCCTGCGCGCCCGCCATGGGCGCAAAGAACAGCGCCGCGGCGCTTGTCAGCACCACGGCGCATGTCAGACGGAATCCAAAGCAACTTGGCAAGACGATCCTTAGCGGCGCGGCTTCTGGAATTTGAGCATCAGCTGGTTGGTCTTGCCGCGAATGTCATTCTCGAACACCCGCTTGCTGCCGTCATCGCTGGCATAATGCAGGGCATCGCCTTCCGCCACCAGCTTGAAGCCGGCGGCTTCGACTTCCTTCACCACATCGGCCTTCTTGATGCGGTGCAGGGTCGAGGTCACGTCCGCAGGGGCGTTGTCGGCCGCGGCGTGATCCAGAATGATGAAATACCCACCGGGCTTGATCGAGTTGAAGATCTGCTTGTTCACGACATTGACGTCGACGCCGAAATTCTTGTTGTGCAGGTCGTGATAGTTCAGCGAGGTCCACACCACGTCGACCGGCTGCGGCGTGACGAAGGTGGTCAGCGGGCCATGGATGACGCCCAGATTCTTGTAGGTGCGCTTGAGGTCCGGCATCAGATTGTCGGGATCGCGGCCCTGTTTCTTCAGCGCTTCGTCATTGTGGTTGCTGAAATAGGCATAGACCCAGCCGTTCGGTTCCACCGCCTTGGCGAAGATGCGGGTGAAGTAGCCGCCGCCCGGCAGCAGGTCGACCACGATCTTGCCCGGCGCGATGCCTGCGAATTCCAGCATCTCGGCCGGCTTGCGGTTTTCATCGCGCGCGGTGTCGGCGGCGGGACGCGCGGTGTCGGCGACCGCGGCTTTCATTTTCGCTGTCGGCGCGGCGGTAACGATTGCGGTCGAAGCCATCAGCGCCGCGGCCGCCAAAAAGAGAGTTGCATGTTTCATTGGTCCCATTCCCCAGCTTGTTCTGAAGCAAGCCTAACCCTTTCCGCGGGTCTCCAGAAGGGGTGCGAAATGCCTTTTAAGCGGGCACTTCGATAGGGAAACCGGGCGCGATCTTGGAGGCGTGGATCACCAGCGAGCTTTTCACGCTGGCGACGTTCTTTTCGGCGGTAACCGTGTCGGTGATGAAGGACTGGAAGGCCGACAGGTCGCGCGCCACGCATTTGATGATGAAATCCACTTCACCCGACAGCATGTGGCACTCGCGCACTTCCGGCCAGCGCCGCGCGCTTTCCTCGAAATGCTTGAGGTCGCCGTCCTTCTGGCTGGACAGGCCGACGAACACGAAACCGGTGACTTCAAAGCCCAGCGACTTGCCGTCGAGATCGGCGTGATAGCCCTTGATGAAACCGGCCTTCTCCAGCGCGCGGATGCGGCGCAGGCAGGGCGGCGCGGTGATCTTGGCGCGGCGCGACAGTTCCACATTGGTGATGCGTCCGTCGGACTGCAATTCGCTGAGGATGCGCAGGTCGATGGCGTCCAGCTTGCGGGTGTCCACGAGATATCCTGCGTATGGGGGAATGGCGGCGTCCTATAACGCACACTTTTTCCCCTCGCAATATTATTTCTCGAATCCCCCACCCATCGGCAGATCAATGCGCCGGAAAGCGCCCCTATAACCTTATGCACCGGCTTGGCTTTTTGCCCGGCTTGACCAAGGCCCTCGCCATAACGATATGACATAGCGAGACCCGCGAAACCCGCAAAGCACGTCCATGACCGCCACCACCGCCAAGCATTCCAAAGTCATCATCCTGGGCAGCGGCCCCGCCGGCTGCACCGCCGCCATCTATGCCGCGCGCGCCATGCTGGAGCCGACGCTGATTTCCGGCATCCAGCCGGGCGGCCAGCTCACCATCACCACCGAGGTCGAGAATTATCCCGGCTTTGCCGAGGCCATCCAGGGCCCTTGGCTGATGGACCAGATGCAGGAGCAGGCAAAGCACCTGGGCACCAATTTCGTCAGCGACACCATCGCGCGGGTCGACCTGTCGCGCCGTCCCTTCACGCTGTATGGCGACAGCGGCGACATCTACACCGCCGACACGCTGGTCATCGCCACCGGCGCTAGCGCCAACTGGCTGGGTATGGAGAGCGAGAGCAAATATCAGGGCTTTGGCGTTTCGGCCTGCGCCACCTGCGACGGCTTCTTCTATCGCGGCAAGGATGTCGCGGTGGTGGGCGGCGGCAATACCGCCGTCGAGGAAGCGTTGTTCCTGACCAATTTCGCCGACAAGGTGACGCTGGTGCATCGCCGCGACTTCCTGCGCGCCGACAAGACCAACCAGGCGCGGCTGAACGCCAACAAGAAGATCAACGTGCTGTACGACACCGAGATCGCCGAAGTCCTGGGCAGCGAAGAGCCCAAGGGCGTCACCGGCGTGAAGCTGCGCAACACCGTCACCGGCTCGCTGCACGAGCAGCCGGTGCATGGGCTGTTCATCGCCATAGGCCATTCGCCGGCCACCGGCCTGGTCCAGGGCCAGCTCGAGATGGACGAGAGCGGCTATATCAAGACCGCGCCGGACTCCACCCATACTTCGGTGGCGGGCGTGTTTGCGGCCGGCGACGTCAAGGACAAGATTTTCCGCCAGGCGGTGACCGCGGCGGGCATGGGTTGCATGGCCGCGCTGGAAGCCGAACG
>JAZKDV010000012.1:0-21190 GCA_040387395.1 Pseudomonadota bacterium
AGCGGTCATTCCGGGGAGAGCTAAGCGCACCCGAGATGGCGAGGTCAGCGCCGCAAAACCCCCCCGAGAGTCCCGCGCACTATGGCGCGGCCGATGCTGCTGCCGGTGCGTCCGCCCAGCGACTTGCCCAGCTGGGCGGCAAGCTGGCCCGCCACGCGATTGACCACCGTGCGCGTGACCTCGCGCGCTACGGCCTGCCCGGTGGAAAGCCGCTGGCCGCGTGGCTTGCTGGTGCCGAAAATGCCGCCCAGCATGTCGCCCAACCCGCCCAGCATGCCGCTGCCCTGCGGTTGCTGCGCCTCAGCGGGCGCCGCGGCCTGCTGCGCCCGGCCCTGCAGCACTTCATAGGCTGACTCCGCGTCCAGCACGGTGTCGTATTTGCCCTTCACCGGGCTGGCGGCCATCACCGCCTTGCGCTCTTCCGGCGTCACAGGCCCCAGCCGCGCCGCGGGCGGCGCGACCGGCACGCGTTCCACCACGGACGGCGTGCCCGCCGCATCCAGGAAGGAAACTAGCGCCTCGCCCTTGCCCAGTTCGAGAATGACGCGGTTCGTATCCAGCGCCGGATTGGGACGGAAGGTCTCGGCCGCCGCCTTAACTGCCTTTTGGTCGCGCGGGGTGAAGGCGCGCAGCGCGTGCTGCACCCGATTGCCCAGCTGCGCCAGCACCTTATCGGGGATATCGAGCGGATTCTGGGTTACGAAATAGATGCCGACGCCCTTAGAGCGGATCAGCCGCACCACCTGCTCGATCTTGTCGAGCAGCGCCTTGGGCGCGTCGGTAAAAAGCAGATGCGCCTCGTCGAAGAAGAAGACCAGCTTGGGCTTGTCGAGATCGCCGGCTTCCGGCAACTCCTCGAACAGCTCGGACAGCAGCCAGAGCAGGAATGTGGCGTAGAGCCGCGGACTTTCCATCAGCTTGTCGGCGGCCAGGACATTGATAACGCCGCGGCCTTCACGGTCGGTCTTGAGGAAATCACTCAGGGCCAGGGCGGGCTCGCCAAAGAAATGCGTGCCGCCCTGGTTTTCCAGTACCAGCAACTGGCGCTGGATCGCGCCCACTGTCACCTTGGAGACATTGCCATATTGGGCGGTCAGTTCGGCGGCATGCTCGGCCAGGAAGACAAGCATGGCGCGTAGGTCCTTGAGATCGAGCAGGAGCAGCCCCTGTTCGTCGGCGACGCGGAAGGCAATGTTGAGCACGCCTTCCTGGACCTCATTGAGGTCCAGCAGCCGCGCCAGCAGTAGCGGCCCCATTTCGCTGATGGTGGCGCGCACCGGGTGGCCCTGCTCGCCAAAGAGGTCCCAGAAGATGGCGGGGAAACGGTCGGGGACATAGTCATAACCCATGCCCCTGGCGCGCTCGACAAAGGCGGGTTTCGTCTCGCCCGCCGCCGCGATGCCGGAAAGGTCGCCCTTCATGTCAGCGGCGAAGACCGGCACGCCGGCGGCGGAAAAGCCTTCCGCCAGCACCTGCAGCGTCACGGTCTTGCCGGTGCCAGTGGCGCCCGCCACCAGACCATGGCGGTTGGCCATGCGCAGCAACAGCCGCGCCTCTGTGTTGCCCTTGCCGACGAAAATGCTATCGCTGCTGTCCATTTTCCCAACCGTGCCCTTGCCAAAACATCGCCATTAAACGGCAGTTGAGACTAGCAGAGACACGCGTCCCAACTAGCATTCATACAAGCTCTTGGTTTGTCACCAGAAATTTCCAAGGTGCTGTCCATCCTGCCCGAATGGGTCAGGCAGGAGGTGCAATGCCGCGACCGTAAGCAGGGGAATGGAAGGGTTATGCGATGCCAGCCGCCGCTATTCTTTTCCTGGAGGGGTTTTTTCGTCGTTCGACGCCGCTTTGGGGATCATTCGTCATTAGCGTCCTTCAGTGCTGTATCATGCAACCTGCTTGTCGCTTATCTTGATATGCGGCTGGGGTGCGATGTCATTTGGCGTCTTGCCGCCTGCCCATGTGAGAGGCGGAAGCCTGTCCATCTCCTTGATCAGTTTCATCACCCTCCCGATTTCGATCTCGCGGGCGTAGTCGTTACACATTGCTCAGACCCCGACGGTACCCGATGAACACAATGTGATTGTGTCTGCCCCCACTCGAGGAATTGTTTGAAAAGGTTGGCGCGACCTTTTTTATAATTTAAAATCTGTTCTGTGCTCGTGACGAGTGGGGCGTCAATATTCTCGAAGTCCAGCACACTTCCGTGTAGCTTTAGGTAGAGCGCTGTTCTTGCATCTCGCGCCGTCAGATCGAGGCCGCCGTCGTGTGCATACACATCTACACGCTGCCCTGCGGCGTCGAAGGCGCGCTCTATCAATAAATCGTAGTTAGTGGTGGCCAGGCCTGCCCATGAGAACTTCGGCAACAAAAGATGCTCATCGGTAGGCTGGAAATCGATAAGCGTATCGTGAAGAAACCGTTGGGCCTCTCGCGTACTGCGATTCGAGCAGGCCAGGTCATATACCGTTTGAAGGTCTGCGTTTTTGTATTCCGCTGAAAGGAATTTTTCGGCTATTCGATCGCTGAGTTGTTTGGTGGATGGCATCTCATGACCATCCTTATCTTTGGCGCCGAGAGAAGCTCCAGATCCTAGGAAGAGGATCACCCTCCCTTGTCGAACAAGGTCGATTAGCTCCGATTCAATTACATTTGACGCCGTCGTCATATTGGATCTCTGCTTTCGATGAGGCGGAGGATCGCGCGACGCCCTGTTATCGCAGACGTAAATCAGTTGCTTTCGAAGCAGGTGGGCGGCGCAGGATAGTGAAGCCGATCTATCGCGATTCGCCCGGTGAACGGGAATCCGACAAAAATCCTGCTGCAGTTGGGTGCTGAATTGGCCCCGGGAATACCGCCGTTCTAAACACCGTCTTTCTAGAACGGCGGATACAGCTAAGTAGTGGCGCACCCGAAAGGATTCGAACCTCTGACCCCCAGATTCGTAGTCTGGTGCTCTATCCAGCTGAGCTACGGGTGCGTTTTGGAGGCGCGAACCTATTCATCGGGCCTCCCAAAGGCAAGAACTACCGGCCAGCGCCTGAGACATAGGCAGCCCCCCCCCCAATTCCCCCCAAGTACCGGTGAAAACGCGAAGATTTCGCCCAAAGCGGCATCCTGCTCCCTTGTCCCCTTGCCCCCTGCTGGTTAAGACTTGGACCCAAGGGTCCGCCCGCGCGATCCGCGCGGGATGGGGTTGGGTTTGGGCGCCGGCTTCTTCGGGCAGGGGCGCCGGGCAGCGGAGAGCATAATGAGGGGAATTCCAGCAAAGCACGGGCTCAAAAAGGGCCTGTTTCTGGCTTTTGCGGTGGCCGGCGGGCTGAGTCTGGCCGCCTGTTCTGACATCGACAGCATGTTCAGCGACGACACCGACTTGGCGTATCCCGCCGCGGACGCCGATCTGGCCAGCGCCCCGCCGCCGACCGCCGCTGCCCTGAACACGGTTCCGGGCGCCGCCCCGGTCGCCACCATCACCCCGATCACCATCGATGGCGGCCCTGATACCGGTACCCAGGTCAACCGCACCATCCAGTCCCTGCGTGCCCAGGTTTCGGGCCTGCAGCAGAAGATTTCCGTCAATTCCGCCCGCCTGGCGGAACTGCGCAATGCCGGCGCCGGCGCCGCTTCCGCCTATCAGGAAGCCAAGGCCCGCATCACCACCCGCCTGCAGATCGGCACCACCCGCGGCAACCCCGAACTGGTGGCGCAGTGGAACACCGCCCAGGGCCAGCTCGACGCGCTGTCGGCCAATATCAACGCCATGAACGCGCTGGGCACCGACGCGACCAACGACTCCTCCACCGCCCATTTCGCGCAGAACCAGATCAGCGCGACCTACAATGTCTCGGGCGCGGTCGATGAAGACCATCGCCAGCTGCGCCTGCTGGAAGACCAGACCGCGCAGACCATCGTGATGCTGGATCGCCTGCTGAAGGAAGTCTCCGACAACGTCCAGCGCTCGACCGCCTATGCGGCGACCGAGCGCGCCAACCTCCCCGTGCTGTCCGCCTCGATCAAGAGCGGCGAGCTGTATGGCGGCGGCATGGGCGCTTCGATGGGCCCCCTTGGCAACGTCCAGATGGCCGGCGGCGGCACCCCGCTGGTGGTGATCAAGTTCGATCGCCCCGGCGTCGACTATCAGCAGATCCTCTATGCCGCGCTGAACCAGGCGCTGCAGAACCGTCCCAGCGCCGGCTTCCAGGTGGTGGCGGTTTCGCCCACCCGCGGCACCGCTGCTTCGGTGCAGATCGCCCAGTCCACCTCGCGCCGTCATGCCCAGGATGTCATGCGCTCCATGACCGACATGGGCGTCCCCGCGACGCGCCTGGCCGTGACCTCGACCACCGATCCGGGCGCCACCGCCAGCGAAGTGCGCGTCTTCGTGCGCTAAGCCAGACAGGCAAGAAACAGCAAACCCCGCCCTTACCGGCGGGGTTTTTTGTTGCCCTGACGGCTGGCGCTTCTACGATGCCCCAATGAGAACCCCGCGCCTTCTTCTTTCCCTGCTTCTGGCGGCTTCGCTGCCGCTGGGCGCGTTGGCGCAAACCGCGCCCGGCTACGTCAAACCCTTCGCCAAGACGCAGATGGTGGCAGCCGCCAATCCGCTGGCCGCCGATGCCGGGCTGGAAATGCTGCGCGAAGGCGGCAGCGCGGTGGACGCCGCCATCGCGGTGCAGCTGGTGCTGGGCCTAGTGGAGCCGGAATCCTCAGGCATCGGCGGCGGCGCCTTCATGCTGCTGTTCGACCCCAAGACCAAGACGACAACCAGCTTTGACGGCCGCGAAGTCGCGCCCGCCTCCGCCCGCCCCGACATGTTCCTGGACGCCAGCGGCAAGCCGCGCACCAAGCCCGACGCCATTCCGGGCGGCTTGTCGGTGGGCATTCCCGGCGTCATCGCCATGCTGGAGATGGCGCACAAGAAACACGGCAAGCTGCCCTGGGCGCGGCTGTTTCAGCCCGCGATAAAATTGGCCGATGGCGGCTTTCCGGTCGGCCCGAAACTGGCGCGCACCATCCGCAATTTCAAACGCGGCGCGAACATGCCCGACATCAAGGCGCGCTTTTATCACGCCGATGGCACGCCCTTGAATGAAGGCGAGATCTACAAGAACAGCGACTATGCCGACACGCTGAAGAAGATCGCGAGCGGCGGATCACGCGCTTTCTATACCGGCGAGATCGCCCAGGCGATCGTGGGTGCGGTGCGCACCGCACCGGCCAATCAGGGCGGCATGACGCTGGAGGATCTGGCGAACTTCACGCCGCTGGAACGCGAACCGGTCTGCGGGCCCTATCGCCTCTGGCGCGTCTGCTCGATGGGCCCGCCCAGCTCCGGCGGCGTCGCCATCGTGCAGATACTGGGCATGCTGCAGCGGTTTCCGTCCAGCGAGCTTCAGCCCGGCACCCTGAGCGAAGTGCATCTGCGCGCCATGGCCAGCCGGCTGGCCTATGCCGACCGCGTCAAGTTCATCGCCGATCCGGCATTCGTGAAAGTCCCGGTGAAGGGCCTTGTCGACAAGGACTATATCGCCAGCCGCGCTGCGCTGATCGACCCGGCCAAGGACACGGGCACCGCCACCGCCGGCAACCCGCCCGAAAAACATGCGCAGCTTTCGCCGCAGCGCTCACCCGCCAACCACGGCACCAGCCACATGACGCTGGTGGACAAGACCGGCCAGGTGGTCGCCATGACAACGTCCGTGGAGTCGGTGTTCGGCGCGAACATCATGGCCAAGGGCTTCTTCCTCAACAACACGCTGACCGATTTCTCGCTCGATCCGGTGCTGAACGGACTGCCGGTGGCCAATGCCCCGGCGCCGGGCAAGCGGCCCCTCAGCGCCATGTCGCCCACCATCGTGTTCGATAAGAATGGCGACTTCCTGCTGTCGGTGGGGTCCCCCGGGGGCCCGGCCATCATCGGCTATGTCACCCAGACCGTGGTGGCCATGCTGGACGGGAACAGGACCCCGGCCGAGGCCATCACCCTGCCTCGCCAGCTCAACCTCAACAGCCCCACACGGCTGGAAAAATCCCCGGTCAATGACGCCCTGGAGCCCCAGTTGAAGGCCATGGGCCATAGCGTGACCGTGGTGATGGGCGAAGGCAGCGGCCTGCATGGTATCCGCAAGGTCAAAGGCGGCTATATCGGGGGTGCCGACCCCCGGCGGGATGGCGTGGTAATCGGGGACTGAGCCTGGAATCTGGCCCCGCCAGCCAGATTGAAATATTATTTCAATCCAGGGACTTGATGGGTCTTCGGGCGGGTCGTTGACAGCACCGGCCCTGCCGCCTAAAAACCCCGCTCTTTTCAGCCCTACTGGGTCTTTTCGGAGCCTGACGACCATGAAGCGCACCTATCAGCCGAGCAAACTCGTGCGCAAGCGCCGCCATGGCTTTCGTTCGCGCATGGCGACCCCGGGCGGCCGCAAGATCCTGAACCGCCGCCGTTCCAGCGGTCGCAAGAAGCTCTCGGCCTGAGCATAGGCGCCCCAGGGACGCCTCTCAAATTGGACACCCTCAAGAAGCGTGCTGACTTTCTCAGGGCAGCGCGGGGAATCCGCCGCGTCGAAGGCGCCATCACCCTGGAAACCTGCGCCACGCCGGAAACTGGAACTGCGCCGGCCAAAGTGCGCATTGGCTTCACCGCCAGCAAGAAGATCGGAAACGCCGTCGCCCGCAACCGCGCCAAGCGCCGTTTGCGCGCCGCGGCGCGCGAACTGCTGCCCCTTTTGGGACGACCCGGCCATGACTATGTTCTGGTCGCGCGCGGCACCACCGTGGCGCGCCCTTTTCCGGCCCTTTTGTCCGATATCACTACGGCCCTGAAATCGGCGCATCGCAAGCTGGACGCGAAAGCGGGAGAGGGTTGAAGCCATGCGCAGAATTGCCGTCGCGCTTTTGTCCGCGCCCATTCACTTTTATCGCGCCGTCCTGTCGCCGCTGCTGCCCGCCTCCTGCCGCTTCACGCCCAGCTGCTCGGCCTATGCGCTCGAAGCCCTGCAGATTCACGGACCCGTCAAAGGACTGTGGCTGACTGTCCGGCGGCTGTCGCGCTGCCATCCCATTTCCTGGCTCGGCGGTTCGTCGGGCTTCGATCCCGTTCCTCATCCGAAACGCTAGGCGATCATGAACAGCAACAAGAATATTCTTCTCGCCATCGCGCTTTCGGCCGCCGTGCTGTTCCTGTGGCAGTATTTCGTCGCCACGCCGTCGATGAAGGCCGAGCAGGCGCGCCAGGCCGAGCTGGCCAAGCAGATCAAGCCCAAGCCCGCCCCCGCCGGCACGACGACCAACGCGGCGGCGCCGGGACTGCCCGGCGTCTCGACCGGCGCGACCCGCATGGCCTTGCCCGCCGCGCTGAAAGTCGGCGGCGCGCGCGTCGACATCGACACCCCGATGGTGGACGGCTCGATCCTGCTCAAGGGCGCGCGCCTCGACCATCTGCGCCTGAAAAAATACCACGACACGGTTGACCCCAAGAGCCCGGAGATCGTGCTGCTCGCGCCCAAGAGCACCGACTATCCTTACTATGCGGAATTCGGCTGGGTCGGCGGCAACGACATGCCGGGCGAGAACAGCAACTGGAAGCAGACTGGCGGCAAGATTCTCAGCCCCGGCAAGCCGGTGACCCTGACCTGGGACAATGGCAAGGGCCTGGTCTTCACCCGCGTCATTTCCATCGACGACAAATACATGTTCACCGTGGCCGACAGCGTCGCCAACAAGGGCGCCGCGGCGGTGAACCTTTATCCCTATGGCTATGTCGCGCGGCAGAACCGCCCGGTCGGCGTGGACTTCTTCATCCTGCATGAAGGCTTTGTCGGCGTCGCCAACGGCGCCCAGCAGGATGCGAAATACACCGACTTCGAAGATCCCGGCACGCCCGCCCAGACGTTCTCGTCCACCGGTGGCTGGGTCGGCATCACCGACAAATACTGGATGGCTGCGGTGATCCCGCCCCAGGGCGAGAACTTCAACGGCCAGTATCTGGGCACCAAGACGCAAAGCGGCGCCGATGCCTATCAGGCCAATTACCGGCTGAACCAGCGCGTCATCGCGCCGGGCGCCTCGACCACCGTCACCCATCGCATGTTCGCCGGCGCCAAGGTGGTGGACATCCTGCGCCATTATGAAAACACCCAGGGCGTTCCGAAATTCGACTATGCGGTGGACTGGGGCTGGTTCTGGTTCCTCACCCGGCCGTTCTTCTGGCTGCTGGATTTCTTCAACAAGCTGCTGGGCAATTTCGGCCTCGCCATCCTGGCGCTGACCGTGGTGGTCAAGGTCGTGTTCTTCCCGCTGGCCAGCGCCTCTTACCGCGCCATGGGCAAGATGAAGAAGCTCCAGCCGCAGATGGAGGAGATCAAGAAGGCCCACAAGGACGATCCGCAGAAGATGCAGAGCGCCATGATGGACCTCTACCGCAAGGAAAAGGCCAATCCGATTTCCGGCTGCCTGCCGATCCTCCTGACCATCCCGGTGTTCTTCGCGCTGTACAAGGTGCTGTTCGTCACCATCGAAATGCGCCACGCGCCTTTCTATGGCTGGATTCGCGACCTGTCGGCCCAGGACCCGACCTCGATCCTCAACATGTTCGGCCTGATCCCCTACAATCCCCACGCCTATATCCCGGCGGCGATCAGCTTCATCTCCATCGGCGCCTGGCCGATCATCTATGGCGTCACCCAGTGGATGCAGACCAAGCTCAATCCGCCGCCGCCGGACCCGATCCAGGCCAAGATGTTCGCCTTCATGCCGGTGATCTTCACCTTCATGTTCGCCACCTTCCCCGCCGGCCTGGTGATCTACTACGCCTGGAACAACATCCTTTCGGTGGCGCAGCAATGGTACATCATGAAGCGCGAAGGCGCCGATGTGAGCTTCTTTAACAAGGCGCCTGCGCCGAAGAAGCTTACGGCCGCGAATGACTGAGGACAGCGCCGAAGAAGCCGCGCGCAAACTGTTCGCGGGCCCGTGCGACTTCATCTGGGGCTCGACCACGGCCGAGAACCTGCCGCCGGAGAAGCTCAACGAAGTGGCTTTCGTCGGCCGCTCCAACGCCGGCAAGTCCAGCCTGGTCAACGCCCTGACGGGGCGCAAAAGCCTGGCGCGGGTGTCGCAGACCCCCGGCGCCACCCGCCAGATCAACTTCTTCAACCTGGCCGACCGGCTGATGCTGGTGGACCTGCCGGGCTATGGTTTTGCCAAACGGTCCAAGACCGAATCCGAGGCCTGGCAGGAGATGATCTTCTCCTACCTGCGCCGCCGCTCCCGGCTGCGCCGCGTCCTGCTGCTGATCGACGCGCGGCGCGGGGTGATGGACAGCGACGAGATGGTGATGAACCTGCTGGACCAGACCGCCGTGTCCTATGGCCTGGTGCTGACCAAGGGCGACGAACTGAAGGCGTCCGAACGCGAACCCGCGCTGGCGGCGGCAGGCATGGCTGCCGCCAAGCACACCGCAGCACTGGCCGAGATTCAGTTAACCTCCTCGCTCAAGGGTGACGGCATAGCGGCCCTGCGCGCCCATCTCGCCGCTTTTGCCCAATAAGACGTAGAAACGCCGGATTTCCCGCGCTATAACGCGCCGCTTTCTAGCGGGCGACGCCATGGCCGGTTCCTCCGACGATACGCCTGAAGACCGCAACCTGCGGGTGATGGCGCGTTGGCGCCAGACGGGACGGGTGCTGATCGAGGCGCTGCCCTACATTCTCAAATACGACCAGAAGACCATCGTGGTGAAGTATGGCGGCAACGCCATGACCGGCACCGGCACCGACGACTTCGCCCAGGACATCGTGCTGATGAAGCAGACCGGCATCGATCCGGTGGTGGTGCATGGCGGCGGCCCCCAGATCGGGGCGATGCTCAAGAAGCTGGACATCCATTCCACCTTCATCGATGGCCTGCGCGTCACCGACGAAGCGGCGATCGAAGTGGTCGAGATGGTGCTGTCCGGTTCGATCAACAAGCAGATCGTCACCGGCATCAATGCCGCGGGCGGCCGCGCCCTGGGCCTGTCGGGCAAGGACGGCAACCTGGTGATCGCGCGCAAGGTTGCGATGACCCGTACCGATCCCAAGACCGGCGAACGGGTCGCGGTGGATTTGGGCTTTGTCGGCGAACCCGACACGGTCAATCCCGAAGTGCTGCACTCGATCATGAAGTCGGAAACCATTCCGGTGATCGCGCCCATCGGCGTGGGCCGCAAGGGCGAGACCTACAACATCAATGCCGACACGGTGGCCGGCGCGGTTTCCTGCGCCCTGAAGGCCGAGCGCCTGATCCTCTTGACCGACGTCGAGGGCGTGCTGGACCAGGACAAGAAGCTGATCCCCAAGCTCAGCGTCCGCGAAGCCCGCGCCCTGATCGCCAACGGCACCATTTCCGGCGGCATGATTCCCAAGATCCAGACCGCGATCGACGCGGTGGAGGGCGGCGTCAATGCCGCCGTCATCCTGGACGGGCGCATTCCCCATGTGCTGCTGCTCGAACTCTTTACCGAGCACGGCGCGGGCACGCTGATCACCCTGGAATGATGCGCCCCGTTCTGTTGGCGCTGCTGGCGCTGGCGGGCCTGACCGCGCCTGCCGCCCTGTCGCCCGCAAGCGCCGCCTTGACCCTGTGCAACCGCACCAGCTATATCCTCTATGCCGCCACCTCGGCGATCCAGAGTCCGCGCAGCGAAACGCAAGGCTGGACCCGCATTGCGCCCGGCGACTGTCACCTGGCGCGCAAGGAAGCGCTGACCGCCGAAACCTATCTGGTGCATGCGCGCACCTCGATTGCCCATTCGGGACCGGCGCGCGCCTGGGGCGGCAACTATCCGGTCTGCGTCAAGGACGCCAACTTTTCCATACGGCAGGGCGTCACCCAGCCCTATTGCACCGCCGACGACACGTTCGCCCTGCCCTTCGCGCCGCTGGACAATCGCGGGCGTTCGGTCTGGACCATGAACTTCGACGAAAGCCCGGCGATGAACATGACCCAGGCGCAACTGGCCGGCGTCAAACGCCTGCTGAAGGACAATGGCTACCAGGTCGCGCGGATCGACGGCGCGCCCGACAAGACCACCGGCGTGGCGCTGGCCGATTTCCGCAAGCGGATGCGGTTCAAGGAAAATGACGGCAATGTCGAGCTGTTCAATGCCCTGGAGAGCGAGGCGCGCAAGAAGATCGCGCCCGCCGGCTACACCGTCTGCAATGACGGCAAGGAGGCGCTGCTGGTGGCGCTGGCCCAGAAGGATGGCGGCAAGGCGGTGTCGCGCGGCTGGTGGACGGTACATCCGGGGGCCTGCGCCAAGGCCATCACCACGCCCCTGGCCAGCGAGGCGGTGTTCCTGACCGCCCAGCGCAAGGCCGGCACCAGCCTAGTCACGGGCACGGAGCGTTTCTGCATCGCCCAGGCCGCGTTCGAGATTCAGGGCGCGGGCAATTGCAAAGCGCGGGGGCTGGGCGAAGCCGGCTTCGCCCGCACCGACACGAAAGGCCGCGGCGGCTATGTTGCGCGCATCGGGCCTGTTGGTCTTCTGAAGTAGCTAAGCCGGGATGTTGAAATAGTTGAGATGCCAGCGCATCTCTTCCTTGCTGAGCGGAAAGCCGATTCCGCCCCGCGCCGGCATGATGTCGCGCGACGGCAGCTTCATGATGAAGGTCTGGATCTTGAACGCGACGCGCATCGACAGATGCGCATGCCAGACCAGCGCGATGACCGGCTTGGCATTGCCGGTGGCCAGAATCTTTTTGACGGTCTGGTCGGTGACATTGGCCAGCACCGACAGGGCCGCCACCACCACTTCGCGCTGTCCCGCCTGGGCCGCCTGTTCCACGAACAGGCTGTCAAGCTGGCCGTCCGTGCGCGCGGCCGCCACGGCGTCCGCCGGCGACACATGGCCCTGTTCGCCCTCCCGGCTTTCCGCCAGCCGGGCGCGCAGTTCGCGGTTGAGATGAATGCGGGTGGCATCGGAAAGATCGTTGCGCGCGGCCAGCCTTTCCAGGATGGAGGCGCCCACAAAGGCGCCGATGCGGCGGATGGCGCGGGCCGACAGGTCGGCGCGCAATGCCAGCGGCATATGCCAGGCGTTGATCTCTTCCGCCTGCTCGACAATGCGCTCCATCGTCTCCTTGCGGATCCTGGCGTCGCGGTTGACCAGCAGCGCCGCCACCGCCGGCACGTTCAGCGACTGGACCAGCCTGTCGCTGACGTCTTCGCTCAGCGACTTGCGGCCGGCGATGGCCGTCAGCACTTCCTGGACCTGGCCGCAGGCGATCACTTCCATCAGGTCTGCGTCCGACAGCAGAGGGGAGTATTGCAGGATGGGCGCCGCCACGATCGCATTCAGGTCGCGCGCCAGAATCATGATGATGTCGCGCGGCACGCAGTCCAGCGCCTTGATCTCGTCCGCCAGGATGGCGCGGACCCGCACCGCGGCGTCACGCGCCAGGCATTCCAGGGTTTCGATGGTGAGGGCGAAGATGTGCGAGCTTTCGCGCTCCGACAGGCCCGGCATCAAGCGCGCGATCTTCACCGCCAGTTCGGCGCGCACGTCTTCATTGTCGTCCTGCGCCAGCAGCCGGTTGGCGGCGGCGGGCGTCACCGGGTTGGCCGCTACGGCGGCGCGCGTCGCCGGCGCGCCATGGGAGGCGAGATATTGCAGCACATCGACGCCGGCATCGGTGCGCGACGCCAGCTCGGTGGCGCCGCCGGGATGCCGGGCGCGGATCTCCAGAACGTCCAAAGCCCCGCGCGGGTCGAGACCCGGCTTGGCGTTTGCGGCTGGCGGCGTTTCCTGGGCCATATTTCCTCTTTTTGCCCCCCTCAACCCACTGTACGTCCGGCCCTTTAACAGCCGCTAAAGAGGCATGGTGGACAGGTGTTTAACGGCGCTTGCGCGAAGGCCCTGCCCCGCGCCATGTTCCGCCCATGAAAAGCCCGGCCGCCGCGGAAAAAGACCGGAAATCCCAGCCTGATTTCCCGCCCGATTTCCGCCATGTGAAGAGCTGGATTTTCGACCTCGACAACACGCTCTATTGCGCCAACAACGGCATCTTCGCGCAGATAGAATCGCGCATGACCGACTATCTGGCCGCCTTCCTGAAGCTGCCGCGCGATGCCGCCCGCATCCGGCAGAAGGAGCTGTATCGCCAGTACGGCACCACCCTGAACGGGTTGATGCGCGAGCATGATTGCGACGCGGAGGACTATCTTGGCTTCGTCCATGACATCGATCTGGGCGAGCTGGGCCCCGACGCGCCGCTGGGCGCGGCGCTGGCCGCGCTGCCGGGCAGGCGCTTCGTCTTCACCAATGGCTGCCGCGACCATGCCCAGCGCATCCTGGACCGGCTGGAAATGGCGCACCTGTTCGATGCGGTGTGGGACATCCGCACCATCGGCTTTGCCCCCAAGCCGCAGGGATCCGCCTATGACAGCGTGGTGGCGGCGGGCGGGGTGAATCCCAGCGAATCCGCCATGTTCGACGATATCGCCCGCAACCTGGTGCCGGCGCGGGCGCTGGGCATGACCACTGTGTGGTTGAAAACCGACGCGCCCTGGGGCAATCACGGGCCGCTGATGGATGTGTCCGCCGGCGATATCGACCATGAGACCGACAATCTCACCCAGTTCTTGCAGAGCATCAGGATTTGACCATGAGTGATTTGAGCGCCGCCATCGAAGCTGCCTGGGACAAGCGCGAGAGTTTGGGAGTCACTTCCAAGGGCGCGGAGCGCGATGCGGTGGAAGCCGCGCTGGACGCGCTGGACAGTGGCAGCCTGCGGGTGGCCGAGAAGATCGACGGCACATGGAAAGTGAACGAATGGCTGAAGAAGGCCGTGCTGCTGTCCTTCCGCCTCAACGACATGAAGCTGATCCCCGGCGGTCCCGGCGGCGCGGTGTGGTGGGACAAGGTGGATTCCAAGTTCGCCGGCTGGACGGAAGAGAAATTCCGCGCCGCCGGTTTCCGCGCTGTGCCAGGTGCGATTGTCCGCCGTTCTGCTTTTATCGCAAAGGGCGCGGTGCTGCTGCCCAGCTTCGTCAATGTCGGCGCCCGCGTCGGCGAAGGCACCATGATCGACACCTGGGCCACGGTCGGGTCCTGCGCCCAGGTCGGATCGCATTGCCACATCTCCGGCGGCGCCGGTCTTGGCGGCGTGCTGGAACCGCTGCAGGCCGCTCCCACCATCATTGAAGACAATTGCTTCATCGGCGCTCGCGCCGAAGTGGCCGAAGGCGTCATCGTGGGCGAAGGCAGCGTGCTGTCCATGGGCGTCTATCTCTCGGCCTCGACCAAGATCATCGACCGCGCCACCGGCGAAGTGCATATGGGCAAGGTGCCGCCCTATTCGGTGGTGGTGTCGGGCTCGGCACCGTCTGGTAACGGCCCCAACCTCTATTGCGCCGTGATCGTCAAGAAAGTGGACGAGAAAACCCGCGCCAAGACTTCGATCAACGAATTGCTGCGCGACTGATGCCCACTTCCAGCAACACCCAGATTGATGCACTGGCCCTGGCCCAGGCCCTGATCCGCCGCCCTTCGGTGACGCCGAAGGATGCCGGCGCGCTGGACGTGCTGGAAGCGGTACTGAAGGAACTGGGTTTCACCACCCATCGCCTGCCGTTCGGCGATGTCGACAATCTCTATGCCCGGCTGGGCGATGCCAGCCCGCATTTCTGCTTTGCCGGCCATACCGATGTGGTGCCGGTGGGCGAAGGCTGGCAGCAGGAGCCCTTCGCCGCCACCATCAAGGACGGCATGCTCTATGGCCGGGGCGCCGCCGACATGAAATCGGCCATCGCCGCCTTTGTCGCCGCCGTGTCCCGGACCGGCTCTCCAAAAGGCTCGGTCAGTCTTTTGATCACCGGCGATGAGGAAGGCGTGGCGGTCAACGGCACCGTCAAGCTGCTGGAATGGCTCAAGACCCGCGGCGAAAAGATCGACCATTGCGTGGTGGGCGAGCCCACCAGCGTGGCCAAGGCCGGCGACACGCTGAAGATCGGCCGCCGCGGCTCGATCAATTTCAAGCTGGTGGTGCGCGGCGTGCAGGGCCATGTCGGCTATCCGCAAAAGGCGAAAAATCCCATTCCTGTTCTGGCCGAACTGGTGACCCAGCTGGCCGGCCACAAGCTGGACAAGGGCAACGATCACTTCGATCCCTCGACCCTGGCCTTCACCACGGTCGATGTCGGCAACGACGCCACCAATGTGATCCCGGGCGAAGCGCGCGCCGCCTTCAACATCCGCTTCAACGACAAGCATACGCCCGACAGCCTGATCAACTGGGTCAATGACCGCGTCAGCCAGGTGCCGCGCCAGTCGGGCTGCCAGGTCGACGTCACCTCCCAGACCAGCGGCGTCTCGTTCCTGACCGCGCCGGGCAAATTCACCCAGCTGGTCAGCGACACGGTGGGGCGCGTCACCGGCCAGGCGCCGTTCTTCTCGACCAGCGGCGGCACCTCCGACGCGCGCTTCATCAAGGACTTCTGCCCGGTGGTCGAACTGGGGCTGGCAGGCGCCACCATGCACAAGGCCGATGAATGCGTGGCGGTCGACGAGATCGCCGCCCTGACCGACATCTACGCGGCGCTGCTGACCGCCTATTTCGCGAAGCCCCCGCTTTGAGCAGCGCCCCGATCGGGATTTTTGATTCCGGGATGGGCGGACTCACTGTGATGCGCGCCCTAAAGGCGCGGCTGCCCAACGAATGTTTCGTCTATCTGGGTGATACCGCGCGGCTTCCCTATGGCACCAAGAGCGCCGATACCGTCACACGCTATGCGGTGCAGGCATCCGCCGCGTTGATGCAGTACGACATCAAGCTGCTGGTGGTGGCCTGCAACACCGCCAGCGCCGCCGCGGTGCCGACGCTGGCCGAAACGCTCGCGCCCTTGCCGGTGGTGGGCGTGATCGAACCCGGCGCGCAGGCGGCGGTTGCCGCCGCCCCCGACGGCCCCATCGCGGTGATCGCCACCGAAGGCACCGTCAAGGGCGGCGCTTATGTCCGCGCCATCCAGCATATCGCGCCGCACATGCCTGTGGTGCAGCAGGCCTGCCCGCTGTTCGTGGCGCTGGCGGAGGAAGGCTTGCGCGACGGTCCGATCGCCGAGCTGGCGGCCCAACGTTACCTGGGTCCCCTGCTGGCGACCATGCCGCATCCCCGCGCGCTGGTGCTGGGCTGCACCCATTTCCCGGTGCTGAAAGACACCATCGCGCGCATCGCCGGCCCCGATGTGGCGTTGGTGGACAGCGCCGAGACCACGGCGGCAACGGTGGAGACGATCCTGCGGGAGCGGGGCCTGCTGAACGAGGGCCCGCTGATGCAAACGCGCTTCCTGGCCACCGACGCGCCCGGCCGCTTCGCCCATCTGGGCGAAATCTTCCTGGGCGAACCGATCGATCCGGGCGCCGTGACGCTGGTGGATCTGTAGCTCCGTCAGCCGCGGCGGGCCGCATCGATTTTGGCCACGTCGATCTTCTTCATCGTCATCATGGCCTCGAAGGCGCGCTTGGCTTCATCGCCGCCCGCGGCCATCGCCTCGGTCAGCGTGCGCGGCGTGATCTGCCAGTTCACGCCCCACTTGTCCTTGCACCAGCCGCAGGCGCTTTCCTGGCCGCCATTGCCGACGATGGCGTTCCAGTAGCGGTCGGTTTCTTCCTGGCTGTCGGTGGCAATCTGGAACGAGAAGGCTTCGCTGTGCTTGAAGGCCGGACCGCCGTTCAAGCCGATGCAGGGAATGCCGGCAACAGTGAACTCCACGGTCAGCGCATCGCCCGCCTTGCCGGAGGGAAAATCGCTGGGCGCGGTGAACACCTTGCCCACGGAGCTATTGGGAAATGTCTGGGCATAGAAGCGGGCCGCGCTTTCCGCGTCCTTGTCGTACCACACGCAGATCGTGTTCTTGGCAATGGCCATGGCTTTTTCCTTCCTTGGTGGATCCGTCTTCGAAGCATAGGACGTTCCGCCGGCCCGCGAACCGACAGACCCTCAGTAATTAATTCGGACCAGGTAAAGCCCTTCCGGCGGCGAAACCGGGCCGCAGCGGGCGCGGTCCCTGGCTGCCAGGGCGTCCGCGACATCGCGCGGTTTCCACTTGCCCTCGCCCACCAGCTTCAGGGTTCCGGCAAAGGAGCGGATCTGGTGGTGCAGGAAAGACCGGGCCGAGGCCTCGATATGGATTTCATCGGCACGGCGCGACACATCCAGCCGGTCCAGCGTCTTGACCGGCGAAGCCGACTGGCATTCGGCGGCACGAAAGGTGGTGAAGTCGTGCTGCCCGACCAGCGCCTGGGCCGCGACATGCATGGCCTCGGCATCCAGCCCGGGACTGATATGCCAGACGCGGCCATCATCCAGCGCCGGAGGAGCGCGGCGATTCAAAATGCGAAACAGGTAATGGCGCGATTTCGCGGAAAAGCGGGCATGGAATTCGTTGTCCGCTTCCGCCGCATCCAGCACCACCACCGGATTAGGACGCAGGTAGTGGTTCAGCGCGTCGCGCACCTTGCCGGCATCGAAGTTTTTCACCAGGTCGAAATGCGCCACCTGCCCCAGGGCATGGACCCCGGCATCGGTGCGGCCGGCGCCGGTGACGGTGACGCGCTCGCCCGACAGCTTTTCGATGGCGTCTTCCAGCGCGCCCTGCACAGAAGCGCCTTCGGCCTGGCGCTGCCAGCCGACAAAGGGCCCGCCGTCATATTCGAGGGTCAGGCGGAAGCGCGGCATCAGGTGAGCTGCGTGCCGCGCGGCAGGGCGAAACCCTTGAGCAACTCCACCGCCGTCATCGCCGACTTCCCGGCCCGCTGCACGTTCAGCAACTTCAGCGCGCCATCGCCGCAGGCCACGGTGAGCGCGTCATCCAGCAGCACGCCCGGCTTGCCGCTGCCGGATACCGGTTCGGCATACAGAATCTTCACCCGCTCGCCATTCACCTCGGCCCAGGCGCCGGGAAAAGGCATCAAGCCGCGGATATGGGCATCGATCTCACGCGCCGAACGCGTCCAGTCGATGCGGGCTTCTTCCTTGGAAATCTTTTTGGCATAGGTGACGCCATCTTCGGCCTGGGCTTGCGGCGTCACGCCGCCGCGTTCCAGCGCGCCCAGCGCCCGCACCATCAGGTCGGCGCCCAGCCGCGACAGTTCGCTGGTGAGTTCGCCGGAGGTCTTGCGGCCGACCCCGACGCGTTCGGCCATCAGCACCGGGCCGGTATCCAGCCCTTCATCCATCTGCATCACCATCACGCCGGTTTCAGCGTCGCCGGCCATCACGGCACGCTGGATCGGGGCGGCGCCGCGCCAGCGCGGCAGCAGCGAACCATGCAGATTGAAACAGCCCTGCCTGGGCGCATCCAGAATGGCCTTGGGCAGCAACAACCCATAGGCCACGACAATCGCGGCATCGAGATCGAGCGCCGCGAACTCGGCTTGTTCTTCCGCGCCCTTGAGCGACAGCGGAGTCCGGACCGGCAGGTTGGCGGATTCGGCGAAGCGATGGACGGCGCCTTTTTCCAGCGCCATGCCGCGGCCCTTGGGGCGCGGCGGCTGGGAATAGACGGCGGCGATGTCATGGCCCTGGGCGATCAGCTCGGCAAGGGTGGGCACCGCGAAATCCGGCGTGCCCATGAAAGCAAGCCGGAGTGTCACCCTAGCCCGCCGCCTGCAGCTTCTTGGCCTTGGTCAGTTTCTTGATCGCCATGCTCTTCTTGAGCCGCGACAGGTGATCGATGAACAGCACGCCGTTCAAGTGATCCATCTCATGCTGCAGGCAGGTCGCCAGCAGCCCGTCGGCTTCCAGCGTTTGCAGCTTGCCGTCAGCATCCAGATACTCCGCCTTGATGCGGGCCGGGCGTTCGACATCGTCCCAGATTTCCGGCACCGACAGGCAGCCTTCCTCGAACACCGCCATCTCTTCCGAGGCCCACGTGATCTTGGGATTGATGAAGGCGCGGGGATTCCTGTTGCCCTCTTTCTGGTCCAGGTCGATCACCAGGATGCGCTTGGCCACGCCGATCTGGATGGCGGCCAGGCCGATGCCTTCGGCGGCATACATGCTGTCGGTCATGTCCTCGATCAGGGTGCGGATATCCGCATCCACTTTCTCGACATCCATCGAGACCGCTTGGAGGCGCGGATCGGGGGCGGTAAGTATGGGGCGAACGGTCATGGGCTGGAAATAGGCGCTCACGCCTTTTGGGTCAAGGATTCATGGAATTAGCATTGATTTTGCTCAGCATTGCGGTGATTGCCGGGGCCGTGATTCTGGCCTTTGTCCTGCGCAAGCCGGCGGCGGAACCTGTGGTGCTAGACCCCCGGCTGGATGAGGTGATCCGCGGCCAGGGCGCGATCGCCGAACAATTCCGCCAGACCAGCGCCCAAGTGGAGGCGCTGAAGGCCCGGCTGGGCGAGTCGCTCAGCGAGAACGCCACCAAGACCGCCGAGACGCTGGGCGGCATCGGCGCGCGCCTGACCGTGATCGACGAGGCGCAGAAGAACATCTCCGCGCTGTCGGGCCAGGTGGTGTCGCTGCAGCAGGTCCTGTCCAACAAGCAGGCGCGCGGCGCCTTCGGCCAGGCCCAGATGGAAGAGATTGTGCGCGACGGGCTGCCCACCTCGCTCTACGACTTCCAGTTCACCCTTTCCAACCGCAACCGTCCCGACTGCATCATCCGCATTCCCGGCAACAAGGCGCTGCTGGTGATCGACGCCAAGTTTCCGCTGGAAGGCTTCGAACTCATGCGGCGCGCGGGAACGGACGAAGAGAAGAAATTCGCCCTGGCCCAGGTGCGCGGCGCGGTGAACAAGCATGTCAGCGACATTTCCGAAAAATACCTGATCCCCGGCGAGGTCCAGACCCCGGCCATCCTGTTCGTGCCGTCGGAATCGATCTACGCCGACCTGCATGACGCGTTCGATGACGTGATCCAGAAGGCCCGCCGCGCCAATGTAATCGTCGTGTCGCCCAACATCCTGATGCTGGCGATCAGCACCATCCAGACGGTGATGAAGGATGCGCGGATGCGCGAACAGGCCGATCAGATCAAGAAGGAAGTCGGCGTGCTGCTGAACGATGTGCGGCTGCTGGCCGACCGGGTGGGCAAGCTGCAAACCCACTTCACGCAGGCTGATGCCGACATCAAGAATATCCTGGTCTCGACCGGCAAGATCACTACCCGCGCCGAAAAGATTGAAAAGGTGGAACTGGCGCCGCCGGAAGAACCCAAGGCGCTGGTCTAAAGCGCGCGGCGCGCCTTGAAGGCTGCCGACAGCGTGCCTTCGTCGAGATAGTCGAGTTCGCCGCCCACCGGCACGCCGTGCGCCAGCCGCGTCACTTTCATGTCGCCCAGCAAGTCCATCAGGTAATGCGCCGTGGTCTGGCCTTCGACCGTGGCGTTCATCGCCAGGATCACTTCGTCCACATTCTGTTTCACGCGCACCAGAAGCCCGCTGACGTTGAGCCGTTCCGGCGTCACGCCGTCGAGTGCGCTCAACGCCCCGCCCAGCACATGATAACGGCCGCGAAACACCCCGGCCCGTTCCAGCGCCCACAGATCGGCCACGTCTTCCACCACGCAGAGCAGATGCGGATCGCGCCGGTTATCGCTGCAAATGGCGCAAGGCGAGGCGGTATCAAGATTGCCGCAGGTCTCGCAGGTCAGGATGGCGTCGGCGGCTTCGCGCAAGCTTGCGGCCAGCGGCTCCAGCAGCGTGTCGCGCTTCTTCAGCAGCACCAGCGCCGCGCGCCGCGCCGAACGCGGGCCCAGCCCCGGCAATTTGGCGAGCAGCTGGATCAGGCGCTCGATCTCGGAGCCAATGGCGGCCATCAGGAGTCTGAATCGCTTTCGGGCATGGGCGCCGCAACATCGGGCGCAATGGTGTCGCGCACCGCCACGATTTCCGCGCCGGGGAAACGGTCCAGCACGGCGCGCACCATCGGTTCCTGCGCCACGGCTTCAAACCGCGCGGTCTTGGCCGATTGCTTCTGCTCGGCCAGCGTCGGGGCGCCGCCCGTTGAAGCGATGGAGACGGCCCAGCGCTCGCCGGTCCAGTCGCGCAGTTTTTGTTGAAGATCGCCCGCCAGCGTGCGCGGGGCACGGGCATGGGGGCGGAATTCGATGCGGCCCGGCTCCAAATGAACCAGATGGATGTAATTCTCCAGCGCCACGCGCAGGATGGGCGCGTTATTGGCCGCCGCCAGCG
>JAZKDV010000012.1:21200-21986 GCA_040387395.1 Pseudomonadota bacterium
GATAATATCTTCCAGATTGCGGATCGCCGCCGTGGGGGCGCCTTCCGGCATGGGCGCGCGCGCCGGCATGGCGGCGCCGGACGCGCTCGCGCCGCGTGGTGCGGACGACGGCGCAGGCGCACCACCGCCGCGGGGCGCGGGAACGGCGCCGCCTTCCAACAAATCCTTCACCAGCTTGTCGGTGGGCGGCAGTTCTGCGGCGTGGGCCAGGCGGATCAGCACCATCTCGCAAGCCGAGATCGGCCGGGTGGCGTCGCGCACCTCGAACAGGCCCTTGAGCAGTATCTGCCAGGCCCGCGTCAGCGAAGCGACCGAGAGCTTGGCGGCCAGATCGGCGGCGCGCTTGGCTTCGCCCGAACCGCCATCAAAGAAACCCTGGGCGGCGGGCGCGACTTTCACCCGCGTCAGGAAGTGCGTGGTTTCCAGCAGGTCCTGCACCACCGCCAGCGGATCAGCGCCGGCATCGTACAGCCCGCCCAGATCGGTCAGCGCCTCGGCCAGATTGCCGCCCATCAGCTTTTCGAAAATATCCAGCACCCGGCCGCGATCGGCCAGGCCCAGCATCAGGCGCACCGTGTCGGCGGTGATCATCTCGCCTTCGCCATGCGCGATGGCCTGGTCCAGCAGCGAAAGCGAGTCGCGGGCCGAGCCTTCGGCGGCCCGCGCAATCAGCGCCAGCGCGCCTTCCTCGATCTTGACCTTTTCCTTTTCCGCCAGCGTCGCCAGATAGGCGGCCAGTTCGGCGCTGTCGATGCGGCGCAGGTCGAAACGCTGGCAGCGCGACAG
>JAZKDV010000013.1:0-9903 GCA_040387395.1 Pseudomonadota bacterium
TTCGGGCTGCCTTGGGCTTCCTTGACGCCAGCGGGCTTGCCGGTCGGCAGCGGAGCAACCTCGGCGGCGTTGATTTGCGAGCCCACCATGGTCATGGCAGCGGCCGCGATCATCATCTTGCGGAAATTCGTCATGGCATCCCTCTGAAACAGTTCGCTTTTCGCGTGAATAACAGGTCTTTCGGGCTGGTCAATCATGACCTCAACCACTTGTAGTTAGTAGGCTGCTTTGCGGGCCTTTTGCAAATGAACAATGATGGTTTTCTGGTGACTGTTCTCTTTTTGTTTTCGGAACGGGAAACGGTTATGAGTGGCCCATGGACTTCCTGACACAGATTCTCGCGCCCAGCCGCCCCACGGCAATCGTGGATGTGGGCGCCAACCCCATCGACGGTGATCCACCGTACAAAGCGATGCTGGCGGCAGGGCTGTGCGAGGTGGTCGGATTCGAGCCGCAGCCCGAAGCGCTGGTGCGACTTCAGGCAAAGGCCGGCCCGCGCGAGCGTTACCTTCCGCAGGCGCTGGGCGACGGAACTTCGCGCACCCTTCACGTGTGCGGCATCGAGGGCATGACCAGCCTGCTGGTTCCCGATCCCGCGCAACTGGCGCTTTTCAATTTGTTTCCTATATGGGGTGAAGTGAAGAACACGATTCCCGTCGCAACCCACCGTCTTGATGACGTCGCCGAGATCGCACACATGGATTTCCTCAAGATGGACATCCAGGGCTGCGAGCGCGAGGTGCTCCTCAATGGCAAGCACAAGCTGGCTGAAACCGTCGCGGTCCAGACCGAGGTTTCCTTTGTTCCGCTCTATAAGGACCAGCCCAGCTTCGGCGAGATAGATGTGCTGATGCGGGAACTCGGGTTCCTGCCCCATTGTTTTGCCGACCTCAAAGTCTGGCCGCTGGCGCCCACCGTGGTTTCCGGCCAGCCCAACCGGGGCCTCAGGCAATTGCTGGAAGCCGACATGGTCTATGTGCGCGACTTTACCCGTGCCGGTAACATGAGCGCCGAACAGTGGAAGCATCTCGCCTTGATCGCCCACCATTTTTACCGCTCGGCGGATCTGGCGGCGCGCGCCCTCAACATGCTGGCGGAACTAGGAACGGTGCCGGCGGACGCTTCCGAACGTTATCTCTCCAGCCTTGGCAGAAAACCGAACTGATGCTGAAAAATATTTCGATCCGCGGCGCCCGCGAGCACAATCTCAAGAATATCGATGTCGAGATTCCGCGCGATACCCTCACCGTGCTGACCGGCCTCTCGGGCTCGGGAAAATCCAGCCTGGCGTTCGACACCATCTATGCCGAAGGCCAGCGCCGCTATGTCGAAAGCCTGTCGGCCTATGCCCGCCAGTTCCTGGAACTGATGCAGAAGCCCGACGTGGACCATATCGAAGGCCTGTCGCCGGCGATCGCCATCGAGCAAAAGACCACCTCCAAGAACCCGCGCTCCACCGTCGGCACCGTCACCGAGATCTACGACTATCTGCGCCTGCTGTTCGCGCGCGTCGGCGTGCCCTATTCGCCGGCCACCGGCCTTCCCATCGAAAGCCAGACCGTTAGCCAGATGGCCGACCGGATCCTGGCGCTGCCTGAAGGCACGCGGCTTTTCCTGCTGGCGCCGATCGTGCGCGGCCGCAAGGGCGAGTATCGCAAGGAACTGGCCGAACTGCAGAAGAAGGGCTTCCTGCGCGCCAAGGTGGACGGGAAGTTTTACGACATTGGCGCCACGCCCGCGCTGGACAAGAAGCTCAAGCACGATATCGAGATCGTGGTGGACCGTATCGTGGTCAAGCCCGATATCGGCAACCGCCTGCCCGACTCCATCGAGACGGCGCTGAAGCTGGCCGACGGCCTGCTGGTGGTCGAATTCGCCGACGAAAAGGAAAAGGACGGCAAGCCGCGCCAGATGCTGCTGTCCTCCAAATTCGCCTGCCCGGTATCCGGCTTCACCATTTCGGAAATCGAGCCGCGGCTGTTTTCCTTCAACAATCCCCACGGCGCCTGCCCGGAATGCGACGGCTTGGGGGTGCAGAACTACTTCGACGAGGCGCTGGTGGTGCCCGACCAAAGCCTGAGCCTGAAGAAGGGCGCCGTCGCGCCCTGGGCCAAATCCTCGTCGCCTTACTATCTCCAGACCCTGGAAGCGCTGGCGCGGCACTACAAATTCTCCATGAACGAGCCTTGGGAAGACCTGCCCAAAAAGGCGCAGGCTGTGATCCTGCATGGGTCGGGGGAAGAGGTGATCAAGTTCACCTATGACGACGGCATGCGCCGCTACGACACCAAGAAGGAATTCGAAGGCGTCATTCCCAACATGGACCGGCGCTATGGCGAAACCGACAGCGCCTGGGTGCAGGAAGACATGGAACGTTTCCAGGCCGAAGCCCCTTGCGACGTGTGCAGCGGCTACCGCCTGAAGCCTGAAGCCCTGTCGGTGAAGATCGGCGGCCTGCATATCGGCCAGGTCTGCGAAAAATCCATCCGCGATTCCGATGCCTGGTTCCGTGACATCGACAAGAAGCTGACGCCGCAGCACCGCGAAATCGCCGTGCGCATCCTGAAGGAAATCCGCGCCCGGCTGAAATTCCTCAACAATGTCGGCCTGGACTATCTCGCCATGGCGCGCAATTCCGGCACCCTGTCGGGGGGCGAAAGCCAGCGCATCCGCCTCGCCTCGCAGATCGGCTCGGGCCTGACCGGCGTACTCTATGTTCTGGACGAGCCCAGCATCGGGCTGCACCAGCGCGACAATGGCAAGCTCCTGGAATCGCTCAAGGGCCTGCGCGACATGGGCAACACCGTGCTGGTGGTGGAACATGACGAAGACGCCATCCGCACCGCCGATTATGTGATCGACATGGGCCCCGGCGCCGGCGTGCATGGCGGCCATATCATCGCCGAGGGCACCCCGGCCGAGGTCATCGCCAACAAGAAAAGCCTGACCGGAAAATATCTCAGCGGCGTGGAAAACATCCCCATTCCCACGCGCCGCCGCAAAGCCGTCAACAACCGCTGGCTGAAAGTGGTTGGCGCGCGCGGCAACAACCTCAAGAACGTCACCGCCGAAATCCCGCTGGGCACCCTGACCTGCATCACCGGCGTGTCGGGCGGCGGCAAGTCCACCCTCACCATCGAGACCCTGTTCAAGGCGGCTTCGCGCAAGCTGTCCCAGTCGCGCGAGCATCCCGCGCCGCATGACCGCATCGAGGGGCTGGAATATCTCGACAAGGTGATCGACATCGACCAGAGCCCGATCGGCCGCACCCCGCGCTCCAATCCGGCCACCTATACCGGCGCCTTCACGCCCATCCGCGACTGGTTCACCGAACTGCCGGAAGCCAAGGCGCGCGGCTATGCCCCGGGCCGCTTCAGCTTCAACGTCAAGGGCGGGCGCTGCGAAGCCTGCCAGGGCGACGGCGTCATCCAGATCGAGATGCACTTCCTGCCGGACGTCTATGTGAAATGCGACGTCTGCGACGGCAAACGCTACAACCGCGAAACCCTGGAAGTGAAATTCCGCGACCATTCCATCAGCGACGTACTCGACATGACCATCGAGGCGGGCGCCGAGCTGTTCCGGGCGGTGCCGTCCATCGCCGAGAAGCTGGAAACCCTCAAGCGCGTCGGGCTGGGCTATATTTCCATCGGCCAGCAGGCCACGACCCTGTCAGGCGGCGAGGCCCAGCGCGTCAAGCTCAGCAAGGAATTGTCGCGGCGCGCCACCGGGCGCACGCTTTATATCCTGGATGAGCCCACCACCGGCCTGCACTTCCACGACGTCAAGAAGCTGTTGGAAGTGCTGCAGGAGCTGGTGAACCAGGGCAATACGGTGGTGGTGATCGAGCACAATCTGGAAGTCATCAAGACCGCCGACTGGCTCGTCGATCTGGGCCCGGAAGGCGGCGATGGCGGCGGCGAGATCGTTGCCAGCGGCACGCCGGAGGATGTGGCGAAGAACCCGCGCTCGCACACCGGCCACTATCTCAAGACGCTGCTGAAGAACGCCGCGTCCGCGAAAAAGCTGCGCGCCGCCGAATAGGCCGCTGCGCCTGTCAGGCCTCGATATCGACCGTGGGCTGGGTCTTGAGCACTCGCCAGGCCGAAACGCTGGCGTGGGAAAACAGCCCGATCAGCACCGGCGAAATGAAGAAGCCCAGCCCGCTGACGATCGGCAGGGTATCGCGCGCCCGCAGCAGGCCCGCCATCATCTGCATCTGGTCGGTGCTTGAGGCGGCGGCGGGCAAGCGCCCTCCCAGAGCGACCTGCAGCAGGCCCATCACGATCAGGGCGGGAACAAAGATGCCCGCCAGAATGCCAAGCAGCCGCCAGAAATTTCCGGTCGAGAGCTGCCAGGAGCGGCGCAGCACCGGCACATTCTCCGCCACGGCCAAAACGGGCAGCAAGGCCAGGAAGCGCGGCACGGCCAGGATCAGCACGCCATAGATCAACAGCACAAGTCCCGCCATCGCCGGTCCCGGCGTACGGCCGCCCGTCGCGGCGGTGCCGATCACCAGTATGGGAATCACGAAAGCCAGAAGCAGGCCCACAAAGGCAAGGAACGCGCGAAACATCCGCCATTCCTCGGCGCCGAAAGCGAAATGCGCCCAGGCGGGAGCACTGCGCGTGCCCAGCACCAGTTGCACCACCGCGACATACATCATGGCATGCAGCAGCAGCGCGGCGACGATATAGCCCAGCATCATCAGCATGGTCGGGCCCAGCGTGGCGGTCGCGCCGCTCGCCATCGCTTCGATGACATTGTTGTAATAGCGCTGGAAGGAAAAGAACCCCATGACGGTGACCAGCACCATCGGAATCCAGATCAGGCCGATGATCCCGCCAAGATTTGCGGCGGTAAAAACATAGGCATCGCGGATGGTCGCGACGACCGGAACCCGCGCCATCACCTAGAATTCGTCAAACGGACGCAGGTCGTCGAACACCGGCGCCTGGGGGGCGGTTGCGTCGTGCCACAGGCCCATGGCCCAGGCAGTCACCGCGGCAGCGACAGGAAGCTTGGCCAGGCCCACCAGCGGCTCGGCCACCATGGCCAGCTTGCGGCGCGGCACGAAGGCGGCGACACCGATGGCGGCAGCCGCGAGCAGGCCGGCGCCCAGCGCCAGCTTTGCGTAATTGGTCCCTTTGCCTTCGGCCATTGTCACTTCCGCCTGTTCTGTCCAGAACCGTATATGAGGCAGCTATGCCGCCATCATCAAGCCTTCGCGCCCGCTTAATCACGGCCGCGTCACAAAGAACGCGGACCGGTGCAGCATGGCACCCCAATCGACATAAAATCGTTAAAGACTTGCGCCAAATTAAGGCGCCTGCCGGACATCGCGCCCGGACGCGGCGGGCTGCCTGACATAGCAAAAGGCCTGCTGTCTTTGGGACAACAGGCCTTTGTCTATTCCGTCATATTGGAATGTGAAGCGATTCGCCGATTACGGCGCGGTATTGCCGCCGCCCGCACCAGTGGTCGTGGAAGACGGGAAGGTGGTCGGCTGACCAGTCTTTTCGCCGCTCTGATCGGCAACGATCAGGGCAACGCCCGCCAGAAGGCCGACGCCGGCCGCGCCAAGAATAATCGCGCCAGTTTCATTCTGGGCCTTATTCACGCCAGCCGGTTTGCCGGGGGCGAGAGCACTGGTGGTCGTCGCGGCGAAAGCCGAAGAACCAACAAGCACAGCCGCCGTAAACGCACCAACAACACTCTTATAAGAAAACATAGGCTTTCCCCCTTTATGTTGGGCGCATACTTCCTCGAAGGTTCGCCGCAAGTCAACCGGACTTTCATATTTCCTTTTTGACTGTTGCCAAAAGGCTTTACCGCATAGTGGGGGGCAAAAACCGGGACCCATTTGGAACTTTAAACGGGGGTTTGGAGGGGCGAAAAGTCCGGAAAAGAGCTGTTTTTAGGATAATAGTCCTTTGCACCGCCCTTTCGGGACCTGCTAAGCCCCGCCCATGAACACAAGACTGCAGATTGTTGGCGGCGGCCTCGCCGGATCGGAGGCCGCCTGGCAGGCCGCCGAAGCCGGAGTGGAGGTGATTCTCCATGAAATGCGCCCCGTGCGGGCCACAGATGCCCACCAGACCGATTCGCTGGCCGAGCTGGTCTGCTCCAACTCCTTCCGCTCCGATGACGCCCAGAACAACGCTGTGGGTCTGCTGCATGAGGAAATGCGCCGCGCCGGATCGCTGGTGATGCGGTCCGCCGACGCGCACAAGCTGCCTGCGGGCGGGGCGCTGGCGGTGGACCGGCACGGCTTTTCCGCTGCCGTCACCCAGGCGCTGGAAAACCATCCGCGGGTGAAAATCTCGCGCGAAGAGATCACCACCCTGCCCCCGCCCGACTGGGGCAGCACCATCATCGCCACCGGACCGCTGACCTCCGCCAGCCTGGGCACCGCCATCGGCGAGGCAACCGGCCAGGACCAGCTCGCCTTCTTCGACGCCATCGCGCCCATCATCCATCGCGAATCGATCGATTTCGACATCGCCTGGTTCCAGTCGCGCTATGACAAGGAAGGCCCGGGCGGCGGCATCGCCGACTACATCAACCTGCCGCTGGATGAAGCCCAGTACAAAGCCTTCGTCGCCGCGCTGATCGATGGCGAAAAGACCGATTTCAAGGAATGGGAAAAATCCACGCCCTATTTCGAAGCCTGCCTGCCCATCGAAGTGATGGCGGCGCGCGGCGAACAGACACTGGCCTTTGGTCCCATGAAGCCGGTGGGCCTGATGGACCCCCGCACCGGGCGCCAGGCCCATGCCGTGGTGCAACTGCGCCAGGACAACAAGCTGGGCACGCTGTGGAACATGGTCGGCTTTCAGACCAAGCTGAAGCATGCCGAGCAGGTGCGCGTCTTCCGCACCATTCCCGGGCTGGAGAATGCGCAGTTCGCGCGCCTGGGCGGACTGCACCGCAACACCTTCATCAATTCGCCGCGCCTGCTGGATGCGCAGCTGCGCCTCAAGTCGCAGCCGCATCTGCGTTTTGCCGGGCAGATCACCGGCGTCGAAGGCTATGTCGAAAGCGCCGCCATCGGCCTTTTGTGCGGCCGCTTTGCGGCCGCAGAAGTTCTGGGTGTCCCTGTCACCCCGCCGCCGCCCACCACCGCGTTTGGCGCCCTGCTCGCCCATATCACCGGCGGCGCCGACGAACGCACCTTCCAGCCGATGAATGTGAATTTCGGGCTGTTTCCGCCTTTTCCGAAAACCGCGAAAATCCGCGGGAAAGACCGCAAACAGGCCATGAGCGCCCGCGCCCTGGAGGATCTGTCCGGCTGGCTGGACACCAAACAGGCGGCTGAATAGTTCCGCGAAACCGGGTACAGTTCCGCACGTTGTCAAAACAGCAACAAAGCGGATCAGATCATGGACATCCCCCTCGAGCTTTCCTTCCACAACATTGAATCCTCCGACGCGCTCAAGGCGGCGGTGCGCGAGCATGTGAACAAACTGGAACAATTTCACGATCACATCATCGGCTGCCGGGTGGTCATCGAGTTGCCGCATCGCAGCCAGAAGGCCAGCGGCAATCCACCCGACGTCCATATCGTGATCCGCGTGCCGGGCAAGGAAATCGTGATCAGCCGCGAGCTGGCGCATAACGGTCACAAGAAGGCGGCCACCGATGCCTATGCCGTGCTTGATCGCGCATTCCTGGTCGCCCAGAAGCAGCTCAAGGACCATCGCCGCATCAGCCATGGCGATGTGAAGCACAAGGGCGGCGACCATCGCGCCGACCCCAGCGTGCTGGACGCCTAAAGCCGTCTCTTCATCGCCGCGCTAAGCAACGCCATCTGCCGGCGGTGGATTGGCACGTCGCGGCCCGTGGGCAATCGTCTGAGATAAACCGGCACCAGCGCTGCGGGCAGGATGGCGGCCAGCGCGGGACCGGGCTTGGGCGCGGCGCGGGCCGCCAGGAAGTGATCGCGCGCCTTGAGGCTGACCTGCCGGATGGCGGCAGCCTTGCGCGGATCGTCCTTTTCGAGATGGAAAAATTCTTCCGGCGTGACATGCAGCGCCGACAGCAGGTCGAGCGGCAGGTACAGCTTGTGCCGGCCGTTGTGGAACGGCAGCGATCGCAGCAGCCCGGTCAGGCCATAGGCGCGCGCGGCTTGCGCCGTCAGTGCCGGATTGCCGCCCAGGATTTGCGCCGCCAGCCGCATCACGGCGCCGCCGGTGGCGTCGATATACGTCTCCAGCGCAGCAAAATCATCGAAGCGGTCGGCGGAGGAATCAAAGGCCCGCGCCGCGATCAGGCTCTCCAGATCGGCCAGCGCTACGGTTTGTTTCGCGAACAGCGCGGCCAGCCCCTTGGCGACATCGTGATTGCGCGGGCTTGCCTTCGCCGCGCCCTCGGCGGTCTCGCGCCACCATTCCAGCCGGATCGCGCCCAGCATCGGCTCGCGCACGGTCTGGGCCACCCGCGCCAATTCGGCATTGAAGGCGTAGAGAACAAGGAGAAAGGGGCGCAGCGGCGCCGGCGCAAACAGAGTCGAAAAATAGCGGTCGGGATCGGCGTCGCGCACCGAAACGGCCAGGCGGTTTGCCAAACCAGCGTCCATCTGAGGCGAAGCGTCCATCTAAAATGAAACCGCCCGCTTGCGCGGGCGGTTCCGTGTCTTTTCGAAAACCTGACTCAGTAGAGATGCCCCGCCGCGACCATGCCGAACAGCATCGGCGCCGACAGCAGCGTGTTGACGCGGCTGAAGATCATCGCGGTCTTGCCGGCGGCGGCTTTGTCGGCCGGCGCCAGGTCGGGATACTTGTTGCCGATGTTCAGCGCCTTCTGCTGGTTGGGCCAGATCACAAACCAGACGTTGAACCACATGATGGTGCCCAGCCACATGGCGATGCCGATCGCGAGGTATTTGGGCACCGCCGGCCAGCCTTCCAGGCCGTCGCTGAGATCCAGCGTATAGGCTTCCAGCAGATAGCCGTTGCGCAGCGCCAGGATCACGCCCAGCACCATGGTGACCATGGCGGCCCAGCGGAACCAGAACAGGGCGGCCGGGGCGATGTAACCGGTGACGCCCTTCTTCAGCTCATCGGGCACCTTGGGCATGGTGGGGATCTGGACGAAGTTGAAATACCAGAGCAGGCCGATCCACATCACGCCCGCCGCGACATGCAGCCAGCGCAGCAGGAACAATTCGAACAGCAGCCCGTCAAAGCCCTGCGTGCAGATATAAATGGCGACCATGACGCCGGCGAGCGCGAAGCTCGCAATCACCACATTGCGAAGATTTCCGAAAAACGCGGCCATTGGGTTCCCCTCCCCGAAGATTCGAGGCCGGAACTTTAGCGCAAGCGCCGTCAGATCGCTAGCTTGCGGGGGCGGCGGATGTTCAGCCAGGCAATGACGATCAACCGCGTCACCATCACCGAGGTGTAGAAGGAGGTGATGATGCCCACGCCCAGCGCCACCGCGAAGCCCTTGATGGGGCCGGTGCCCAGCTGGAACAGGATCAGCGACGCGATCAGATGGGTCATGTTGGCGTCGATAATGGTCGCCATGGCGCGGCGGAACCCGGTATCGATCGCCGCCAGCATGGTGCGGCCGTTGCGCTGCTCCTCGCGGATGCGCTCATAGATCAGCACGTTGGCGTCGACCGCCATGCCCATGGTGAGCACGATGCCGGCGATGCCCGGCAGGGTCAGGGTGGCGCCGAACAGCGTCAGGATCGCCAGCAGCAGGACGACGTTCATCGTCAGGGCGATGTCGGCGAACAGGCCGAACAGGCCGTAACGCAGCACCATGAACAGCGCCACCATGGCGAGACCCGCAAAGGCCGCGTAGCGGCCCAGCTTCACCGAGTCGGCGCCCAGCTCGGCGCCGACGGTACGCTCTTCGATGATGTTGAGCGGCGCGGGCAGCGCGCCGGCGCGC
>JAZKDV010000013.1:9913-14586 GCA_040387395.1 Pseudomonadota bacterium
CTTTCGGACGTAAAGCTGCCGGTGATCTGGCCCGATCCGCCCAGGATGGGGTTCAGGATGTTGGGGGCGGTGAGCACCTGCTTGTCCAGCACGATGGCAAAGCGGTGATTGACGTTTTCCTTGGTGACGTCGCCGAACTGGCGCGCGCCCACGCTGTCGAAGCGGAAGGTTACCACCGGCTCGCCGGTCTGCTGGTCGAAACCGGTGCCGGCGTCGGTCAGCCGGTCGCCCGAAACCATCACCCGGCGCTGCACCACGATCTTCTGCACCGGCATATTCTTGCTTTGCGCGTCGGGCATCATCGGCAGGATTTCGCTGCCGATGGGGGGAACGGTGGCGGCGGGATTGGCCTGTTCGTCCACCAGCTGGAAGGTCATCTTGGCGGTCTTGCCGAGAATTTCCTTGAGCTGGGCGGGATCCTGCAAACCCGGCACCTGCACCAGGATGCGGTCCTCGCCCGAACGCTCGATGCTGGGTTCGCGCGTGCCCAGTTCGTCGATGCGGCGGCGAACCACCTCGATGGACTGGTCCAGCACCTGCTGGCGCGTCAGGGTCTTGAAAGGCGCTGTCATGGTCAGCGTGAAGACGCCGTTGCCCGGCTCCGCCATGTCGTACTGCTTGCCGCCAACCGCCAGGACGGAGCTGCCCATCACCGGGTTGAGCTCTGTCAACAGCTTGCGCGCCTCATCCAGACGCGAAGGATCGGTCACCCGCACCGAGACCATGTCGCCCCTGGTGTTGAGGTCGGTCAGGGGAATCTTCGCGCGGCGGAAGGCGGCGCGGATGTCGCCCACCATCGCCTCGGCGCGGTCGCGCGTCACCTGGTCAAGGTCCACCTGCAGCAGCAGATAGGAACCGCCCTGCAGGTCCAGGCCGAGATTGACGGTCGAGCTGGGCAGCCAGTTGGGGAAGCGTCCGCGGACGGATTCGGGCAGCGCATTGGGCAGCGCGATCAGTATTCCGCCCACCAGGATGAGTGCGGTGAGGATGCGTACCCAGAGAGAAACTTGCAGCACGGAGCGGTCAGTCCTTGTCGGCGGGCTGGCTCTTGGCGCGCACGTCGGACAGCGTCGCCTTCAGAACCCGCACCTGCACATTGTCGGCGATCTCGACCAGGATTTCCGGATCGTCCGCATTGGAGGCCTTCACCACCTTGCCCAGGATGCCGCCCGAGGTCACAACCGTATCGCCGCGGCGCAGGCCGTCGACCATGGTGCGCAGCTGCTTGGCGCGCTGGCTTTGCGGACGCCACAGAAGAAAGTAGAAGATCGCGATCATCGGCAGCGCGAGAGTCAGCGTCTGGAACATCGGATCGTTCGGATTCATATTGCGGGTCTTTGGTTGGAATGCGGGCGGGACTATAGCGGCGCGGCCTTCCTTTGCAACCACGGCAAATCAAGGGGTTAGCATGGCAAACAGCGACAAAAACGGCGCCCTGGGCGATGCGGCCCTGCTGGCCCGGATCGCCGGTGCGCTGGAGCGGCTGGCGCCGATGGCCTTGGGCAGCGGCCTGCCCGATGGCGACGCCTTTGTCTGGGAGCCGGCGCAGGGCGGGCTGGTGGCGGTGCCGCATGTCGCCCATGTCGATCTGTCGCTGCTCAAGGGCGTGGAATCGCAGCGCGACACGCTCATGGCCAACACCAAGCGCTTCGCCGACGGCCTGCCCGCCAACAATGCGCTGCTATGGGGCGCACGCGGCATGGGCAAGAGCTCTCTGGTCAAGGCGGTGCATGACGAGATCAACCAGGGCCGCAAGACGGGTGACCGGCTGGTCCTGATCGAGATCCACCGCGAGGATATCGACACCCTGCCCTTGCTGCTGCGAATCCTGCGCACGTCGAAACGCCGCATCGTGCTGTATTGCGACGACTTGTCCTTCGACAAGGACGATACCAGCTACAAGTCGCTGAAAGCCGCACTGGAAGGCGGCATCGAGGGCCGTCCCACCAACACGATCTTCTACGCCACCTCCAACCGGCGGCACCTGATGCCGCGCGACCTGGTGGACAATGAACGCGGCACCGCCATCAATCCCGGTGAAGCGGTGGAAGAAAAAGTGTCACTGTCGGACCGCTTCGGCCTGTGGCTGGGCTTCCATCACTGCGGCCAGGACGAATATCTGGCGATGATCGAGGGCTATGCCGCCTTCCATAAGCTCAAGATCGCGCCGGAAGATTTACGCAAGCGCGCCTTGACCTGGGCGATGGGGCGCGGCGGGCGCTCGGGGCGCGTCGCCTGGCAGTTTATTCAAGACCTCGCAGGCGAACTCGGTCAAAAACTCGACTAGTTCGAAGCCGACGTCGTCGTCAGATACGAGCGCGGATTGACCGGCGTCGTATTCGAGCGGATCTCGAAATGCAGTTGCGGGCTGGTGACGTCACCTGTCTGGCCGGAATAGCCGATGGTCTGGCCGCGGGCGACAAAGTCACCCTTGCTCACCAGCAGGCGCTCGGCATGGGCATAGGCGGTGGTGTAACCGCCCGAATGCTTCAGCAGCACCAGGTTGCCGTAACCCTTCAGTTCGTCGCCGGCATAGGTGACGGTGCCGGACGCGCTGGCGTGGATCGGCGCGCCCATGGGCGTGGCGATATTGATGCCGTCATTCTTGCCGCCGCTCGCGGTGGCGCCGAAATCGGAAACCACGCGGCCGCTGACCGGCCAGGCGAAAGCGGGCGCATTGCCCACCGGCGCCAGCGGCTGTGAGGTCACGGGCGTATAGGGCGTCACATTCTTGGTGACATAATTGGGCGCGGGACGCGGCGTGGGCTTCGCATACTTGTCCTGATAGGCATAGGTCTTGGCCGAGTTGCCGCTCTTGGGCGCGGCAGCGCGCTTGCCCATGCGGGTGTTGGCGTCCCAGGTCAGATGGGTTTTCGGCGTTTCGGGCATGCAGCCCGCCACCAGCGGCGCGGCCAGCGCGGCAAACGCGGCCAAAGCAATCTTGCTCATATAGTCCATCGGATGTGCCTTCTGCACTGTCTCGAAACGGATCATGGGGCGGAAAAGTTGAGAAGGGTTTAACCCTGCGGGCGGCTTTTCTAGGCGCGCACGGGCCCGCTACCACACGGGGTGGTAGGCAAAAGCCGAAAGTTAACGCTTTCCTACTTGCCCAGCCGGGCGCGCAGCGACTCCAGAACCGACAGCTCGGTCAGGTTCAGATGCAGCGGCGTCACCGCGATCTTGCCGGCATAGACCGCGCCCAGATCGGTTTCCTGGGGCGGGGTGGCGCGGCGGCGGCGCAGGCCGATCCAATAATAGGCGCGCTGGCGCGCATCCTTACGTTCTTCGATCTCGGTGGATTGCAGATCGTATTTGCCCTGCGGCACCACCGCGACGCCTTTGACGCCGTCAGCGGGACAGGCGGGAAAATTCACATTCATCAGCGTGCCGGCCGGCCAGCCGGCATCGACAAGACGGCGCACCACATCGGCGCCATGGGCCTCGCCCGCCGACCAGTCGATCTCCAGCCGCGAGGCCTCGTCATAGGCCTGCGACAGCGCGATGGACGGAATGCCCAGCGCGCAACCTTCCATCGCGCCGGCGATGGTGCCCGAATAGGTGACGTCGTCGGCCATGTTGGAGCCCCAGTTGACGCCCGAGATGATCAGGTCCGGCATCTTGTCCTTGAGCAGATGCAGGCAGCCCATCATCACGCAGTCGGTGGGCGTGCCGCTGACGGCATGGTGGCGCTCGTCCATCTTGCGCATGCGCAAGGGCGCGCTGAGGGTCAAAGAGTGCGACGCGCCGGACTGCTCGCTCTCCGGCGCCACCACCCAGACGTCATCGGAAATGGCGCGGGCGATATTTTCGGCGACGGTGAGGCCCGGCGAATGGATGCCGTCGTCGTTGGTGACCAGGATGCGCATCAGAGTTTTTCGATAACTTTCTTGCCGCCCATGTAAGGCTGCAGTGCATCCGGGATGGCGACGCTGCCATCGGCCTGCTGATAATTTTCCAGGATGGCGACCAGGGTGCGGCCCACCGCCAGGCCGGAACCGTTCAGGGTATGCACCGGCCCCTTCACCTTGCCCTCAGTACCCTTGAACCGCGTGTTCATGCGGCGGGCCTGGAAGTCGCCGCAGTTGGAGCAGGACGAAATCTCGCGGAATGCATTCTGGCCCGGCAGCCAGACTTCGATGTCGTAGGTCTTGATCGCGCCAAAGCCCATGTCGCCGGTGCAAAGCGTCACCACGCGGTGGGCCAGGTCGAGCTTTTTGAGAATTTCCTGCGCCGCATCGGTCATGCGCTCGTGCTCGGCATCCGACTGATCGGGCGTGGTGATCGAAACCAGTTCGACCTTGGAGAACTGGTGCAGGCGGATCATGCCGCGTGTGTCCTTGCCCGCCGCACCGGCTTCGGCGCGGAAACAGGGCGTGAAGGCGGTGAAACGCAGCGGCAGTTCGGCTTCGCTGAGGATTTCGTCGGCGACGTAGTTGGTCAGCGGCACTTCCGCGGTCGGCACCAGCCAGAACGGATCTTCATGGGTGGTGCGGAAAAGATCGTCCTCGAATTTCGGCAGCTGGCCGGTGCCGAACAGGGCAGCACTCTTCACCAGCACCGGCGGCGAGACTTCGGTATAACCGAATGTCTGGGTGTGGGTGTCGAGCATGAAGGCGGCCAATGCGCGTTCCAGCCGCGCCAGGTGGCCCTTGAGATAGACGAAGCGCGAACCG
>JAZKDV010000013.1:14596-35603 GCA_040387395.1 Pseudomonadota bacterium
CTGGCCGAGCGCTTCGCCGATCTCGAAATGCTGCTTGGGTGCATTGATGCCGGGCGGCTTTCCGAAGCTGCGCGCGGCCACCGGCACATTGGCGCTTTCATCGGCGCCATCGGGCACATCATCGGCCGGAATGTTCGGAATCACCGCCAGCGCCTGCTTCAGCGCTTCTTCCAGTTCGCGCTGACTGGCTTCGCCCTGCTGGATGGCCTCCTTCAGGCCCGCCACTTCGGCCATCAGGCTGGCCGCCTGGGCTTCGTCCTTTTTGGCCTTGGCCTGGCCGATCAGCTTGGAGGCTTCGTTGCGCCTGGCTTGCTGCGTCTGCAACGCCACCAGAAGGTCGCGCAGCGCCTTATCCTTTTCCAGCAGGTCGCCCGCGATAGCCTGCGCGTCCGCCATGCCCCGGCGGCTCAGGCCTTGCACAAAGGCGCTGGAATCGTCGCGAATAGCCTTGATGTCATGCATGGGAATCTCTCTCCAACAGGCTCATGCCATGGCCTCCCGCACCCGTCAAAGGCCGCCGAAATAGCCGGTTTTCCAGCGGGACTGCCCTAACACTTCCTTAAGCTGGCCCGAACAATTGCGCCCGCCCGCGAAACCACGCCGCAACCCGACCGGGCGTAACATTTCCTCACATGTGGGGGGATGCCGGGTGACCCGGAGGGCAAGACATCATATTTCCGTGCGGTCCGCGCTGGAAGCGCTGGATGCCCGACTGTCGCGTCTAGGCCGCTTTGGCTCCACGGCCGCCCTCACTGCCATGGCCGTCTGTGTCGCGGTGCCGCTGCATGTCCTGATCTGCACGCTGCAAGGCCAGTCCGTCGAATGGATCGCCGTTCTCAACCTGTCGGTCGAGATCATGATCGTGGCGGCGCCGATCATCTTCTATGCGCGCGATGTCATCACCCAGTTGCAGAAGAGCCGCGCCCGGCTGGACGAGATGTCCCGCCATCTTGCGATCTCGGCAGACCAGGCCAAGCAGGCCAACAAGGCCAAGTCAGCCTTCCTGGCCAATATGAGCCATGAGCTGCGCACGCCGCTGAACGCCATCATGGGTTTTTCCGAAGTGATGAAGGAAGAGCATCTTGGCCCGATGCACAATGCGCGTTACCTGGGCTATGCCGGCGACATCCATTCCAGCGGGCGGTACCTGCTCGGCATCATCAACGACATCCTCGACCTATCGAAGATCGAGGCCGGAAAAATGTCGCTGGAGAATGCGGAGGAATACCCCCTGCGCCATTCGCTGGAAGGATCCCTGGCGATGGTCTCCGACCTGGGCGAGAAATATGGCGTGCGCCTGATCGGCGACATGCCGCCCGACCATGTGCACCTGGTGGCGGTGGACCGCATGGTCCGCCAGATCATGATCAATCTTCTGGGCAACGCCATCAAGTTCACGCCTGCCGGCGGCAGCGTGCGGGTCAGCGGCGCCGCGCTGAAGGATGGCGGCTATGCCGTGACGGTGCAGGATTCGGGCATCGGCATGACGGAGGAAGAGATCGTCGAAGCCCTGACGCCGTTCGGCCAGATCGAAAACAAGATGACCGCCACCCATAACGGCACCGGCCTGGGCCTGCCGCTGGCCAAGGCAATGGTGGAACTGCATGAGGGTTCGCTTGCCATCTCCAGCATGCCCGGACACGGCACGCGCATCGTGCTGAATTTCCCGGCCCATCGCATCCGCAACAGCCGCAGCGCGGCTGCCGCCTAGGCCGGTGTTAAATCCCGGGCGGCGCGCGCCGCATCTTCCTTGGCGCGGCCACGCTCGATCATGATCACGCACCAGATCGAAACTTCGTAGAGCAGCACCAGCGGCACCGCCAGCGCCAGCATGGAAATCGCGTCGGGCGGGGTGAACACGGCGGCAATGGCGAACAGGCCGACAATGGCATAGCGGCGCATCTCGCGCAGGCCCTTGCTGCCCACGATCCCGACCTTGCCGAGCAGCGACAGCAGCACCGGCAGCTGGAAGGTCAGGCCGAAGGCGAAGATCAGGGTCATCACGAAACCGAGATAGTCGCTGACCTTGGCCTGCAGCTCGATGCCCATGGCGCCGTCGGTGGTCGGTGTCTCATAGCCCACGAAGTATATGATCGTGAAAGGCAGCATGATGTAATAGACGAAGGCCGCGCCGATCGTGAACATCACCGGCGTCCACAGGAGGAAAGGCAGGAATGCGCCTTTCTCATGCTTGTAGAGTCCGGGCGCCACGAAGATCCAGAGCTGCGCGGCGATGGCGGGAAAGCCCAGGCAGATGCCGCCAAACATGGCGATCTTGATCTTGGTGAAAAAGACTTCGGTCAGCGCCGTATAGATCATGTGATCGTTGGGCTTGCCTTTCAGGGCCTGGTGCAGCGGCTCGGCCAGGAAGTTGAATATCTGCGTCGAGAAGGCGAAGCAGATCACAAAGCACAGGCCGAACGAGACCACCGACCAGATCAGCCGCCGGCGCAGCTCCAGCAGATGCTCCATCAACGGCGCCTTGGTGGCGTCGAGCGCGGCTTCGTCTTCGGGGGTGGGCGTGACCAAGGTTAAGCCTGCGACGTGCTGCTGGCGGGCGCGGGTTCACGCGCCGGTTCATCAACCGCCACATCCGGCGCGGGATGCGAATCCGTCACTTCAAATTCGCCGCTGCGCGGCTCGGGACCGCCTTCGATGGCGGCGGAGGTTTCCGCCGGGGTCTGACCGGCGCCATCCGTCAGGTCGCCCAGCGGGTTGCTGAAGCTGTTTTGCACATCGGTCATGGAGTTGGTGAAGTCGGACACTGGATTGTTCTTTTTCAGGTCCTCGATTTCCTTGCGCAGCTCGTCCAATTCGGTCTGGCGCGCCATCTCGTCGAAGCTCTTGCGGAATTCGTTGGCCATGCCGCGGGCCTTGCCCGCCCACTTGCCCGCCATGTTCATCAGGCGCGGCAAATCCTTCGGCCCCACCACGACCAAGGCCACGATGAGCAGGATGAGGATATGACTCCAGCTGAACAGGTCGAACATGACAAACGCCCCCACGCGATCCGGAAAAACGCGGGCCTAAAGAACGCGCGGCTGGACCGGATCGCGCAATGAAAACGAAAACGGGCGGATCAGACCGTGGTCTGGTCCTTCTCCTTGGTCTCGGCGTTGATCACCTTGGGATCGTCTTTTTCCGCCAGACCCTTCTTGAAGGACGTGATGCCCTTGCCGAAGTCGCCCATGAGGTCGGACACCTTCCCGCGGCCGCCGAACAGCACCAGCGCGATGGCGGCGAGAATGGCAATGTGAACCCAACTGAACGCACCCATGACGTCACTCCTTAAGTCTTTGAAAGACTGACTCTTTGGCCGCGCTTCCTGCCCAGTGCGCGGACCTTGCCCCCTTTAAAGCCTTCCCCGGGGCAAGGCGCAAGAGTGGGTTCCGGAAGCGGCTAATTTTCGCAAGCGCAGCAAGACTTTAGCCAACCAGTATTTCGCCCTTGCGGCCCAGCGCGTCGGCCAAAGCGCCCAACCGTTTCTGCACCGGCTCGCCGGCAATGGCTTCGCGCCGGACCGGCACTTCCAGGATGATTTTCGATGGCGTCATGCGCAGGCGGTACTGCGCCAGCTCGCCGGAGGCCGAAGCCGACAGCGAGAAGGCAAAGCGCCAGGCCAGGCCCAGCACCAGCGCGCGCTTTTCATCGTCCTTGTCCAGTAGGCCCGCCAACGCCAACCCTTGCGGAACATCCTCGTCGCCCGAATAGCGGTGAAACACCGATACTGCGATCAACGCCCGCGCCCGGTGGCTGGCCCCGGCGAATGGCGCGGTCAACACCTGGCTGAACGCGCCCAGCGCGCGGTCGTCGGGATGACGCCGCCAGCCCACGTCCGAGAAATAGGCGGAGGCTTCACGTATGCGCGCCAGCTCTCCGATTTCGCCCTCGAACAGGGACGCGGTCCATCTGATCATCTCGTCGGCATGGGCCGGGACACGCGCGATGCGGGCATTGGTAGCGCGGGCGAACTCCACCAGCGGATCCTTGCTGCGCTCCTCCGGGGGCAGGCCGCGAAACAGCAGGCCCTCGCGCAAACCATAGGCCGAGATCACCACATCCTTGATGTCGCCCGCCTCCAGCAGCCGCTCCAGCACCACGGCGCCATACGGCAGGCTTTCGGCGCGGCGCTTGGACACGACCTTGATCTTGCGCACGCTGTCTTTCGACAGTCCGGCCAGCAGCCGGCAGAGGCGCAGCGCCCGTCCGCGCGGGATAATGTAATGCTGCAGGACATGCAGCGGATAATTCTGCTCCTCCATGTCCACCCGCGCGAAGCTGCGCCAGGCGCCGCCCACCGCATACAGCGCCGGCGCCGACAGGCCGGGGATATTCTTCAGGCCCTTGTCGACAATGTCGCGCGCCTTGTCGGGATCGCCCCTGGACTGGTCCATCAGCCGCAAGGGACCGAATGGCAATGTGACGGCGGCGCCGGTCTTGCCGCCCTTGACCGTCACCATGTCGAGACTGCCGCCGCCCAGATCGGCCGCCAGCCCGTCGGCGTCGGGAATGCCCGCCACCACGCCTTCGGCCGCGATGCGCGCTTCGTCTTCGCCGGCGAGAATCCGGATCGGACCGCCCCAGGCCTTTTCGGCACGGGCGATGAATTCGGCGCCATTGACCGCGTCGCGGGCCGCCGCCGTCGCCACGGCTTCGCGAGTCTCGACATTCAACCCGTCGGCGATCACGCGGAACCGCGCCAGCGCTTCCAGCGCCGCGGTACAGCCTTCGGCATGCAGCCGCCCGGAGGTGACCATGTCCCGGCCGATGGCGCAGATGGATTTTTCGTTCTGGAGGGTGGCGGCGACGCGGCTGGGCGATTCATAGACCACCAGGCGCACGGAATTGGAGCCGATATCGACAATGGCGACGGGCCCGCGCGGCTTGACGGCCCCGCGGGGCGAAGAGCCCCTGAGATCAGACACTGACGACACCCGTGCTCAATCCCGACGCTTGCGCGTATCCGAACTCTGGATCTTGAGCGCGCGGCCGCGGCCCGAAAGCGACGGATTGGTCATGAAATAAGTGTGCGCGGAGAAAGCATCGGCGTCCTCGGAATGTGAATCACGGACATAGCGCCCGTCCGGTTCCATATACCAGCTTTGCGCCTGGTCTTTCAGCTGCGCCACCATGATCTGGTCAAGGACTTGTTGATGGACCGTGGGGTTTTCGATGGGAACCAGGGTTTCCACCCGGCGGTCGAGATTGCGCGGCATCCAGTCGGCCGAGGACACGAACACCTTGGCGTCCTTGTGCGGCAGGCCATGGCCATTGCCGAAACAGATGATGCGGCCATGTTCCAGGAAGCGTCCGACGATGGATTTGACGCGGATATTTTCCGACAGCCCCGGCACGCCGGGGCGCAGGCAGCAGATCCCGCGCACCACCAGGTCGATCTTCACGCCGGCCTGGCTGGCGCGGTAGAGGCCGTCGATCATTGCCGGGTCCACCAGGGAGTTCAGCTTGACCCAGATCGCGGCGGGCTTGCCGGCGCGGGCATGCATGATTTCCTGCTGGATGGCTTCCACCAGCCTGCCGCGCAGACTGAATGGCGACATGGCCAGCTTTTCCAGGCCCGTCGGCTCGGCATAGCCGGTGATGAAATTGAATAGCTGCGCCGCATCGCGTCCCAGCGCGGGCTCGGCGCTGAACAGCGACAGGTCGGTATAGATGCGCGCGGTGTTGGGGTGATAGTTGCCGGTGCCGAAATGGCAATAGGTGCGAAGCTGGCCTGACTCGCGGCGCACCACCAGGCTGATCTTGGCGTGGGTCTTGAGCGCGATAAAGCCATAGACCACCTGCACGCCGGCGCGTTCCAGGTCGCGGGCCCATTTAATGTTGGCGGCTTCGTCAAAACGCGCTTTCAGCTCGACCAGCGCGGTGACCGACTTGCCGGCCTCCGCCGCCTCGATCAGGGCCGATACGATGGGGCTGTCATGGCTGGTGCGGTAGAGCGTCTGCTTGATCGCCACCACATCGGGATCGGCGGCGGCCTGGCGCAGGAACTGCACCACCGTGTCGAAGCTCTCGAAAGGATGATGGACGATCAGGTCCTTTTCGCGGATCGCGGCGAAACAGTCGCCGTGATGATCGCGGATGCGCTCGGGGAAGCGGGCGATATAGGGCTTGAACTGCAGGTCCGGGCGTTCGGGCAGGATCAGCTTGGACAGGTCCGACAGGCCCATCAGGTTTTCCACCGTGACGATTTCGGAATCGTCCAGGTCGAGATGCTCGGCGATAAAATGGCGCAGCGGCCCCGGCATGGAGGCGCTGCATTTCATATGGATCACGCTGCCGCGGCGGCGGCGCTTGAGCAGCGATTCAAACAGCAGCACCAGGTCTTCGGCTTCTTCCTCCACTTCCACGTCGCTGTCGCGCAAGAGGCGGAACATGCCCCAGCCCGACACGGAATGGCCGGGGAACAGCCGGTCGAAAAACAAGGCGATGACATGCTCCAGCGGAATGAACCGCACATCGCGCGGTGACGCCGGATTTTCGCTGTCCGGCAGGCGGATGAACCGCTTGAGCTGGGACGGCACCGGAATCAGCGCCGAGAAATCCTTGCCGTCGCGCTTGTTGGTGAGCTGGACCGCGATGGTGAAACCCAGATTGGGAATGAACGGAAAGGGATGCGCCGGATCGATCGCCAGCGGCGTCAGCACCGGGAAAATCTGCTGGGCGAACTGGGTGCTGAGATAATCGCGGTCGCGGGGCGCGATTTCCTCGCCCGTCACCACCGCGATGCCGGTGCGGCGCAGTTCGGTGTGAAGCTCGGCCCAGATGCGCTGCTGGTCGGCGATCAGGCCGCGGGCGGTTTCATCCACCTTGGCCAGCTGCTGGGCGGGCGTCATGCCATCGGCGCTGGCGGTGGTGATGCCGGCGCGCACCATGCCCATCAGGCCGGCGACGCGCACCATGTAGAATTCGTCCAGGTTCGAAGCGGAGATCGACAGGAAGCGCAGCCGCTCGAACAAGGGATGGCGGCGGTTCAGCGCCTCTTCGATGACGCGGCGGTTGAAGGCCAGCCAGGACAGTTCGCGGTTGAGAAAACGCTGCGGCGACGCCGGATCGAAAGACAGCGTCTCATGATGCTTGAGCGCCACCACATCCTCGGTCGAAACGTCGGACAGGTCGGCGGAATCCTCATTGGCCACGGCGAGGCTGGGGGTCGGGCTGGTGGACATGGCCCGATCCTACGCGGCGATCGGTGAAGATGTCATGACAAAAGGGGTTAATGCGGCGCCGGGCCGGCCAGCAATGTCTTGATAAGGCCCAGATTTACCGGCCTTTTCTGGGCCAGGGCGGCGGCATCGGCGCGGGCCACGAAATCGCGGATAGCGCCGGGCGAACGCTCCAATGTGGCGATCATGTGGCTGACCACGCTTTCCGGAACCTGGAGCTGGCGGTCGGCAAACAGCTTCACCGCCAGGCCCATCAAAAGCGCGTCATCGGGCGCCCACAGATCAAAGGCCAAAAGCGCGCGGCTGCGCGATACCAGGTCGGGCAGCGCCAGCTGGAATTTGCCCGGCCAGTCGGCGGGCTTGACCTGCGAGGTCAGCAGCAAGGGCGAACCGCGCTCCAGCAGCGCGAACAGCGGCGCCTCCGGCACGCCGGCGGCGACATTCTCCACCACCAGCGGGCCGGGCGGGATGTTGGCGTTCAGCGCCATCGCCTCGATCACCCCAGCCCCGACACGCTGGGCCCAGACGGCTGCCAGATGCGACTTGCCGCTGGCAGGGGGACCGATCAGAGCTGCGGCGGGCGCGGGCCATTCCGCAAAGGAATCGATATAGGCCACGGCGCGCTCATTGCCCGGCGCGACGATGAAATCGGCGCGGCCCTGGGCGCTGCGCGTTTCCAGCGGCAGAACAAGCTGGGTCACGGAGATTTCTTCTCCGTCACGGCGCCGCGCAGGAAGGCGCCGGCATAGGCAGCGGCCGAACAGACGGTGACAAGCCCGGTGATCCAGGCGGCCGCATCGGAAATGCCGGGCGCTTTGATTTCCAGCGCCAGCAGCAACAGCATGGTCAGAATATACAGAACCTGCACCACGGTGGAGATCTTGCCGATCAGCAGCGGCTCGCTGCGCTGGGGCAGGCCGAGCTGGTTGATCAGCAGCCACCCCGCCGCGATGGCGGCGTCGCGCACCACCACCAGCGCCAGCAGCCACATCGGCGTGGCGCCGACCATGTAAAGAGCGGTGAGGCTGAACAGCATCAGCATCTTGTCGGCCACCGGATCCAGCCAGGCGCCGAACCGCGACATGAACCCCCAGCGCCGCGCGACATAACCGTCCAGCCCGTCGCTGGCGCCGGCCAGCGCAAAGATGATCAGCGCGGCGGTGTCGCGGTCATGCAGGATCAGCCAGGCGGCGAAGGGCGCCGCCAGCAGCCGCAGTCCCGACAGCATGTTGGGAATGTGCCGGATCACCCCGGGCCCTATTGGCCGGCGCGGGCCAGTGTCCACTGCCCGCCCCGGTTGGTGAGTGAAAGACCTGCGCCGGCGAATGCCTCACGCAGTTGTTCGGTGCCGCCCACATAAGTGAGGTTCACCCGGGCAAAACCGACCGTCATCGCCGACACCGTCATGCCGGTCACGGTGCTGATGGCCGCAAGCTGGGTCTGGAGTTCGCCCCATTGCGCCAGCGAGGCGATGCGCACATCGGCGGTCAAGCGTCCGCGCTGGCTGAAGTCCACGGCGGTGCGCGTTTTCCACATGTCCTCGATGGTGCGCACCGCGGCCTGGGCTGCGGCCGGATAGGTGGTGCTGACGGTCTGCACCATGGGCACATCCACGCTGACGCGGGCGGGGGTTTCGCCGAGGCCGAGACGGCGGATATTCACGGTCATCTTGCCATTGGCGTAGACGGCCTGGACCAGCGCCACTTCGGTGACACGGTTGCGCGAGGCCACGGCGGTGACATCGTTATAGCCGGCGGTTTCAAAATTGAGGCCCGCCAGATCGGCGTCGCTTTCCGCACCTGACACGGTGAACGGCACCGTGCTGCCCTGCAAGCCGGGCGCCATCAGCGCGCTCGCCCAGGGGCCGCGGCTGACGCCGGGCGACATGGGGATCACCAGGATGGGCTTGGCGGTGGAGCGGGAGAAGGCGATGTTGGCGGCGCGCAGAGTCTGCGCCACGGCGTTGGGATTGAACATGTAAGTGACGTCCGCGACATAGCGCGTGGTCGAGCGGCGTTCATTGGCGATGGTGTAGCCGCGGCTGATGCGCAGCAGCGCCGCGGCATCCAGCGGCGGCTGGCGGGCCCAGTCGGTCTGGCGGGTCAGGCGGCGGAAAAGAACCTGGAACGCCCGGCCCCGGCCCTGGTTGATGGCGGCGTTCAGCGCCTCGGTCGAGGAAGAGCCGCCGGCATCCACATGGACATTGGGCACGGTGTAGAGCGCGTCCTGCGCGGCCGCCGGAACGGCGAAAAACGCCGCGGCGACCAGGACGGCGGAGAACAGAATGCGAAAACGCGGATGCATGGGACGCCTGTGATATGCGGCGCGACTATACTGGCCGGACCGGGCGGGCGAAAGGCGTCTAACTCCGTGCCAAAACAGGCAAAATTAGGACCGGCCGCACCGCCTGTGCGTGTTCCACCCCCTCGTCTTGCGCCTGCCCCGGCGGCTATTTAAACGAAGGCCATGCCTTACCCTGAAAATGGCCTGACTTATAAAGACGCGGGCGTGGATATCGACGCCGGCGAAGCCCTGGTGGAACGCATCGGCCCGGCCGCCAAGGCGACCCGGCGGCGCGGCGCCGACGCCGATCTGGGCGGCTTCGGCGGGCTGTTCGACCTCAAGGCAGCCGGTTTCAAGGACCCGATTCTGGTGTCCGGCACCGACGGCGTCGGCACCAAGCTCAAGCTGGCGATCGACACCAAACGCTATGACGGCATCGGCCAGGACCTGGTCGCCATGTGCGTCAACGACATCGTGGTACAGGGCGCCGAGCCGCTGTTCTTTCTGGATTACTACGCCACCGGCAAGCTGGAAGTGGAATCCGCCGCCACCGTGGTTGAAGGCATCGCGCGGGCCTGCAAGGATTCGGGCTGCGCGTTGATCGGTGGCGAGACCGCCGAAATGCCCGGCCTCTATGCCAAGGGCGATTTCGACCTGGCCGGTTTCGCGGTCGGCGCGGTCGAACGCGACGCCATCCTGCCCAAGCTTTCGACCATGAAGGTTGGCGACGTGCTGATCGGCGTGCCGTCCAGCGGCGTGCATTCCAACGGCTATTCCCTGGTGCGCAAGGTGGTGGAGAAATCCGGCCTGACGCTGGAAGCCGATGCGCCTTTCGCGCCGGGCAAGTCATTGGGCGAAGCTTTGCTGACCCCGACCCGCCTGTATGTGAAGGACGCGCTGGCCGCGATGCAGAGCGGCGGCGTCAAGGGCCTGGCCCATATCACCGGCGGCGGCATCACCGACAACCTGCCGCGCTGCCTGCCCGAAGGGCTGGACGGCGAAGTGGATCTTTCGGCCATCACGGTGCTGCCGGTGTTCCAGTGGCTGGCCAAGGAGGCCGGCATCGTGGAATCCGAAATGCTGCGCACCTTCAATTGCGGCATCGGCATGGTGGCGGTGGCGGACGAGGCCCATGCCGATGCAGTGATCGCGGCCTTTGGCGGCGGCGTGCGGATCGGCAAGCTGATCAAGGGCGATGGCGAGGCCAAGACCGTCTATCGCGGGGCTCTCAAACTTTGAAGCGCGTCGCCGTTCTGATTTCCGGTCGCGGCAGTAATCTGGGCCAGCTGATCGAAGCAGCGGGTGACAGTTACAAGATCATCCTGGTGGTTTCGAATGTCGAAGGCGCGGGCGGCCTGGACCGGGCGCAGGCCGCGGGCATCGCCACCGCCGTCATTCCCCATGCCGGCAAGAGCCGCGAAGCCTTCGATGCCGAGGTCGATAAAGTATTGCGCGCGGCGGATGCCGAGCTGGTGGTGCTGGCCGGCTTCATGCGCATCCTGTCCGACGGCTTTGTGCGCGGCTGGGAAGGCAAGCTGATCAACATCCACCCCTCCCTGCTGCCCGCCTACAAGGGGACGCGGGTGCATGAGCGGGTGATCGAAGCCAAAGAGGCCTTGAGCGGCGCCTCGGTGCATTTCGTGGTGCCGGAACTGGATGCCGGGCCGGTGATCGCCCAGGCTTCGGTGCCGGTGCATCCCGGCGACTCCCCGCAAGCCCTGGCGGACCGGGTGCTGGAGGTGGAGCACAAGCTCTATCCCGAAGCCCTCAAGCTGCTGGCGCAGGACAAAGTGAAATTGCAGAACGGCCTGGCGGTTTTCGCCTAGCCGATGCCCGCGATCTTCGCGGATATCTCCCACAGTTTCAGCGCATCGATATCGCTGCTCGCCTCTTTGGTGGGAGCGGTGATGGCGCATTCATAGAAATATTCGCGGGTGACGCCTTCGACCGACGGCGCGGAGGCCAGGTAGATGATGGTCCTGGCGCCCTCTTCCGGCGAGATCGCACCAATCGGCTTGGCCACCTGGAACACGCGCCGCAGCAGCCCGCCGCTATTGTCGCCGAAACGGGTGGCGACGAAACCGGGATGCAGGGCGTTGGCGGTAACGCCGGCGGGCGCGCGCCGCGCCAGTTCCCGGTTGAACAGGATGTTGGCCAGCTTGGAGCGGCAATAGACCGGAAAGCCGGAATAGCACTGCCGGGATTGCAGGTCGTTGAAATCCAGCTTCGCGCCGCGATGGGCGTTGGACGCCACCGTCACGATCCGCGCGCCTGGCTTCAGCCTGGGCAGCAGGATGCTGGTGATGACGAAATAGGCCATGTGATTGAGCGCGAAGGTCATCTCCAGCCCGTCGCCGGTTTCGTGCCGCTTGCCGAACGTCGCCCCGGCATTGTTGATCAGCACGTCGATCCGTGGCAGTTGCGCCAGCTCGCCGCCCACCCTCTTCATCTCGGCCAGCGATGAAAGCTCGGCCATGTGCAGGACATGATCCGACTTCGGACCCGCGGCGCGCAGCTTGGCCATGGTGTCGCCGGCGCGGCTGCGGTCACGGGCGGTAAAGACGATGCGGGCGCCTTTTTCCGCCAGCCGGATCGCGGCGACTTCGCCGATGCCGGAGGTCGCACCGGTAATGACGACGGTCTTGCCTTCCATGCTCATAAGAAAAAAGGCCCCTGCGATGCAGGAGCCTTTTATCACATTCTCGTGAAACGCGGCTTAGCCGACGATGTCGAGATCGCGGAAGAAGAACTTGATCTCGTTGGCGGCGGTTTCCGGGGCGTCCGAACCGTGCACCGAGTTGGCTTCGATGCTTTCGGCGAATTCCTTGCGGATGGTGCCGGCGGCGGCGTTGGCCGGGTTGGTCGCGCCCATCACTTCGCGGTTCTTGGCGATGGCGCCATCGCCTTCCAGCACCTGCACCACAACCGGACCCGAGATCATGAACTTGACCAGGTCGTTGAAGAAGGGACGTTCCTTGTGGACGCCGTAAAAGGCTTCCGCGTCAGCCTGGGACAGACGGATACGGCGGGAGGCCACGACCTTCAGGCCCGCGTCCTCGAACTTGGCAACGATCTTGCCGGTGAGGTTCCGGCGCGTGGCGTCCGGCTTGATGATCGAAAGGGTGCGCTCGGTGGCCATGGGGACTCCAAAAAGTTAAAGCGGCGGGGTTATGCATAAGGTTTGCGCCTAGGGCAAGCATCGTTATAAGGCCCCACAAATGCTGGCAATTGACAACATCGTGGTGCGGATCGCGGGGCGGGAAATTCTTTCCGGCGCCACCGCCAACCTGCCCGCGGGCCGCCGCATCGGCCTGGTGGGCCGCAACGGCGCCGGCAAGTCCACCCTGTTCAACGTCATCCTGGGCCGCCTGCACCCTGATGATGGCGAAGTCAGCTGGCCCAATGCCTGGCGGGTGGGCGCGGTGGCGCAGGAAGCCCCGGGCACCGATGTCAGCCTGATCGACACCGTGCTGGAAGCCGATCAGGAGCGCCTCAAGCTTCTGGCGGAAGCCGAGCACGAAACCGACGGCAACCGGCTGGGCGACATCTATCACCGGCTGGAAGCGATCGACGCCTACACCGCGCCGGCCCGCGCCGCCGAAATCCTGGCGGGCCTGGGCTTTTCGGCGGAAGACCAGCTGCGCCCCTGCAAGGAATTCTCCGGCGGCTGGCGTATGCGCGTGGCGTTGGCCGCGATCCTGTTCTCGGCCCCCGACCTGCTGCTGCTGGACGAACCCACCAACTATCTCGATCTCGAAGGCGTGTTGTGGCTGGAGAACTTCATCCAGAAATATCGCGGCACCATCCTGATCGTCAGCCATGACCGCGACCTGCTCAACACCGGGTGCGAATTCATCCTGCACCTGGAACGCGGCAAGCTGAAACTCTACACCGGCGGCTACGACACCTTCATGGCCACCCGCGCCGCGGCGCGCGCCAACGACCTGGCGTTCGCGAAAAAGCAGGAAGCCGCCCGCGCCCACATGCAGAAGTTCGTCGACCGCTTCAAGGCATCGGCCGCCAAGGCCGCGCAGGCGCAGAGCCGCATGAAGGCGCTGGCTAAGATGGCGATAACGGACGTGCCGCCCGACGAACACGTCGCGCCGATCCGCATTCCCCAGGCCACGCCCGCCTCGCCGCCGCTGATCACCATGGACCGCGCCAGCGTCGGCTATGAAGCGGGCAAGCCTATCCTGACCAACATGTCCTTCCGCTTCGATCCGGAGGACCGGGTCGCGCTGCTGGGCAAGAACGGCAACGGCAAATCCACCATGGCAAAGCTGCTAGCGGGCAAGCTTGAGGTGATGGGCGGCGAGTTCACGCCCGCGCGCAAGCTGGTGGTGGGCTATTTCGCCCAGCACCAGGCCGAGGAACTGGACACGGCCATCACCCCGATCCTCACCCTGCAGCGCCTGCGCCCCAAGCTGACGCTGGAACAGGTGCGCGGCCAGCTCGGCGGCTTCGGTTTCGCCCAGGACAAGCAGAACACCCAGGTCGGCAAGCTGTCGGGCGGCGAACGGGCGCGGCTGATGCTGGCGCTGGCCACGCTGGACAAGCCCAACCTGCTGATCCTGGACGAACCCACCAACCATCTCGACATCGACGCCCGCAACGAACTGCTGACGGCGCTGAACGATTTCGACGGCGCTGTGATTTTGGTCAGCCATGACCGCCGCCTGGTCGAAGCCACCGCCGACCGGCTGCTGCTGGTGGCCGATGGCAAGGTCGAGCCCTTCGAAGGCGACCTGGACGATTACCGCAAGTTCCTGCTGACCGGCACCAATGCGCCGACCCGGCGGGTGGAAGAGCCCGCCCCCAAGGTGAACAAGGAAGTGGCCCGGCGCAGCAATGCGGAAAAGCGCACCCAGCTCAAGCCGCTGAAGGACAAGATCACCGCGGCCGAATCCCAGATCACGGAGTTGAACGCCGAGGTCGCCAAGCTGGACAAGAGCCTGTCCGACCCGCTGCTCTTCAGCAGGGATCCGGCCAAGGCGGCATCGGTATCGAAGAAGCGCGCCGATGCGATGCGCAAGCTGGAAGTGGCCGAGAAGGCCTGGCTGGCCGCCACCGAAGCCTATGAAAGCGCCGACGCCTGATCCCAGTTGGCGCAATTGGCGCCAGTTGACGCCGCCCGCCTCGCGGCCCCAAAACATCGCACGACGGCCCCATAACAAGAACAGGACGGTCGAGAGATGGCGCAGGCGCAGCTTTCCAGCATCGTATCCAAGCTGCATCTGCGGCTGATGCCGACCCTGTTGATGATGTATGTGCTGGCCTTTCTCGACCGGGCCAATGTCGGCTTCGCCAAGGAAGGACTGCAGGCGGATGCGGGCATCGGCGTGGCCGCCTTCGCCTTCGGCGCGTCCATCTTTTTCATCGGCTATGCGGTCCTGGAAGTGCCGTCCAACCTGATCCTGCACCGGGTCGGGGCGCGAGTCTGGCTGTCGCGCATCATGGTGACCTGGGGTTTGATATCGGCGGCGACCGCCTTCGTGGAAGGCCCCACTTCCTATTACGTCATACGCTTCGCGCTCGGCCTGGCCGAAGCCGGATTCTTTCCCGGCGTGATCTATTATCTCACCACCTGGTATCCGGCGTCGGCGCGCGCCCGTTCGGTCGGCATGTTCTTCTACGGCGCGCCGCTGGCGCTGACCCTTGGCGGACCGCTGTCAGGACAACTGGTGGCGCATGACGCCTTCGGCCTGCACGGTTGGCAGATCATGTTCATCGTCGAGGGCCTGGCCGCGTCGATGGGCGGCATCGCCGTGCTGTGGCTGCTCAAGGACGGTCCGCAAAAAGCGCCTGGGCTGAACGACGACGAAAAGCAGGTGCTGCAGGCCGAACTGCGCAAGGACAATGACAGCCGCGAACATGCCAGCGTGTGGCAGACGCTGCGCAATCCCCGGGTGCTGTTCCTGGCGCTGGTCTATCTTCTGATCCAGGCAGGCTTTTACGGGCTGACCTTTTTCCTGCCCACCCAGATCGCGCGCATACTGGGAACGACGGTCGGGCTGGAAGTCGGGCTGGTGTCCGCCATTCCCTGGGCGGCGGCGCTGGTGGCGGTGACGGTGATCCCGCGCTGGTGCGACGCGCGCGGCAATGCGCGTGGTGTCGGCGCCCTGGCGCTGGGGATAGCGGGCTGCGCGCTGGCGACCTCGGCGCTTACGTCCTCGCCATTCGTGGCCATGGCCGCGCTGACCATCGCCGCCAGCGGGCTGATCGTGGCGCCGGCCATGTTCTGGACCATGCCGACCGCAATTCTGAGCGGCGCGGCGCTGGCGGGCGGCATCGGACTGATCAACGCCATCGGCAATCTGGGCGGCTTTGCAGCCCCCAACCTGCGCGCCGCGCTGGACGCAGCCTTTGCCAACAACACGGCTGGCCTCTTGGGACTGTGCGCCATCTGCCTGGTCGGGGCGTGCTGCTATGCCGTCGCGCCCCGCACGGCGCGGCGGACCGATTCTACTTGATGTGGGCTTTGGCCAGCGAAACCCATTCGCGCTGGCGGCTGCGGTAATAGGACGGAGCGCCTTCGACCGAGGCCAGGATTTCCGTAAACAGCGCCTGGGCCCGCGCGCCCTGCCCCATGCTTTCCAGCAGCAGCCCGAAACGGGCGCGGGCTTCCTCGCCGGGATAACGGGCTACCACTTTCTCATACTGTGTCACCGCCTGGTCATTCTTGCCCTGCAGCGCCAGCGCGCGGGCGTAATCCAGTTCGGCATCGGCATCGAAGGCTGCGGGATCGACTTCCTTCAGCCTGACGAACAGCGCTTCCGCCGCCGGGCCATCGCCGGACAACATGCGGGCGCGGGCCAGGCCTTTCAGCAAGGCAGGATCCGATGCGCCCAGCGGCCCTTCCATGGCGCTTTCATAGAGTTCAATGGCATCGCCGAACCGTCCGGAACGGATGCATTCTTCCGCCAGGGTGCGCTTGGAATCGACCGAGCCCACCAGGTCGACATTGCGCTTTGCCACGCGATAGTCCCGGCCCGGATCGGTGACCTTGACCATGCCGTCCTTGAAGCGCCGCACCGAGTCCGAGCGCAGCAGGTCGGGAATAACCGCCACCACCAGATAGGCGATCCATACCGCGATGGTGGCGAAAAAGTTGACGAACGAGGCCACCGCCAGTCCCAGCAGCCACATCGGCGACTTGCCGTTGCGGATGATGTGCCAGGCCATCGCCAGGCTGACGAGGAAACTTCCGATCATCCACGGACTGAAATAACCGCCCACGACTTAACCCTGCTTCTCGAACTTTCCGTTCGGTTGTTCTTTCCAGTAGGTCACATCGTGACCGCCGGCCTTGGCGTCCTTCCAGGCGGCGCGGGCGCCAGCGAGCGCGGTTTCATCGCGCCCGTCGAACAACAACACCACCCGCGCCAGATCGTTCAACTGTTCCCAGTCGGACGGCATGGCGCCGCCGACGTAAAAGACAATCTGGGCCGAATTGGGATTGCCCTCTTCCACCGTGATCAGCACCGGCTGCCCGGTGGCATCGCCGTCGCCGAGCTGCGCATGGGCCAGGAAGCTCTGATCGTCATAGGTCCACAGCAGGGTATCGAGTGCGTCGGAACGTTCGGACGAATCAGTCTTGATCGCCGCCCGCCAGCCGCGCTGCAGGGATTTCTCAACCAGCCCCGGAAGGATGTCTTCGAGAGAACGCCGCTCCAGGTGATAGAAAAGCGTCTCGGTCATGCCTCGTAATGGTCTTTCACCATGCGGTTCAGCAGGCGCACGCCCCAGCCGGTACCCCAGCTCGGAATCGTCGGCTTCTGCTCGCCGTCCTGCCAGGCGACGCCGGCGATATCCAGATGCGCCCAGGGCGTCTTTTCGATGAAGCGCAGCAGGAACTGCGCCGCGCTGATGGCGCCGGAATTGCCGCCGCCGATATTCTTCATGTCGGCGATCTTGGAGCGGATCATCTTGTCATAGAAGGGATCGAGGGGAAGCTGCCACACCCGCTCGCCCGTGTAGCGGCCCGCCGCCTGGATGCGCTGCACCAGCTGGTCGTCATTCGAGAACACGCCGGCATGTTCGAAGCCCAGCGTTTGGACGATGGCGCCGGTCAGGGTGGCCAGGTCGATGACGAATTTCGGCTTGAAGCGGCGCTGGGTGTAGGTCAGCGCATCGGCCAGCACCAGCCGGCCTTCGGCATCGGTGTTCAGCACTTCGATGGTCTGGCCTGACAGCGATGTCAGCACGTCATCGGGACGGGTGGCATCGCCGCTGGGCATGTTCTCCACCAACCCGATGATACCCACGGCGTTGACCCTGGCCTTGCGCGACGCCAGCGCCAGCATGGTGCCGGTCACGGCCGCGGCGCCCGCCATGTCGCCCTTCATGCCCATCATGCCGCCGCCGGGTTTCAGCGACAGGCCGCCGGAATCGAAACACACGCCCTTGCCGACAAAGGCGATCGGGCGGGCCGACTTCTTGCCGCCATTCCATTGCATCACCACCAACTGGCTTTCGCGCGCGCTGCCCTTGCCCACGCCCAGCAGCGCGCCGAAGCCCTGCTTCTTCATGGCGGCTTCGCCCAGGATTTCGATCTTCACGCCCAGCTTTGACAGAAGCGTCTTGGCGCGGCGGGCGAATTCTTCGGGATAGAGAATGTTGGGCGGCTCGTTGACCAGATCGCGCGCCAGGAAGATGCCATCCGCCACCGCCGACAGGCCGGCAAAGGCCTTCTTCGCCGCCGCCGTGTCGGGCGTGACGATGCGCAGGGTCGTCAGCTTCTTCTCATACTCTTCCAGATTGCGGGTGCGGTACTTGTCGAAGGCGTAGCTCCGCAGCCGCGCGCCGAACACCAGATGCGCCGATGCGTCCGGCTTTTTGACCTTCGCGCCCTTGGGAAGATCGATCTCCAGGCTGGCCGCCGTTTCGCCGCCGGCATAGAGCCGCGCCACGATCTGCGCGCCCAGGGTCTCCAAGCCCTTCTCGTCCACGCTCTCGGGCTTGCCCAGACCCACCAGCAGCAGCCGCGAGGCGGTCATGCCGGCGGGCGCCAGCACTTCGAGCATCTGGCCGGCCTTGCCGGTGAAGCGGGAGCTTTTCAGGGCGCGGGTCAGGGCCCCGCCGGACGCCTTGTCGGCGCGCACCGCCGCGGGCAGCAGGGCCGCCCCGTCCGTGGCCCCCACCACCCAGGCGCCTGCGGCGACATTAGAAGGCGCAACAAAGGATATCTGCATGCTATATCTCCGAACGGGCGGGGGAATTGGCGAAAAACTGAATTCTGATGCTAGTTTAGGTCGAATCCACAATGGGGCGAAAGGCCATGGGAAGCGCGCGCCCCAAAGCGCCCGGAAGGCTGGCAGGCGCCCTGCGCCCGCCGCGCCTGTCCCTGTATGTGCTGGGCCAGCTGCTGAGCCCGGTCGCGGTGCTGACCCTGCTGCTGACCAGCGTGGTCTGGCTGGTTTCCGGCCTGCAATTCCTTGACCTGGTGATCAATCGCGGCCAGTCGGCGCCGACCTTCCTCTACCTGATGCTGCTGGTCTTGCCGCAACTGCTGCTGATCATCCTGCCCATCGCCTTTTTCTTCGCGGTGCTGTTCACCCTGCAGCGCCTGTCGGGCGAAAGCGAGCTGGTGGCGATGGCATCGGCCGGCTACTCGCTGCGTCAGCTGGCGATGCCGGTGCTGGCAGCGGCGGGCATTGTCATGCTGCTGACCTGCCTGTGCGCCCTGTGGCTGATGCCGGCGGGCCAGCGGGCGCTGCGCGACAAGGTGATGGACATTCGCGCCGACATGGCGGGCGCCCTGCTGAACGAAGGCGATTTCAACACGCCGACGCAAGGCTTGACCGTCTTCATCCGCGAGCTGGGCGGCAATGGCGACATCAAGGGCATATTGGTGCACGACAATCGCGACCGGAAGCGCCCCGTCACGTACCTGGCGGAAAAAGGCATCCTGGCCCAGACGCCGGTGGGCACACGGCTGATCATGCTGGACGGCACCGTCGAGATGAGCGAACAGGGCGGCAAGCAGCTTTCGGTGCTGAACTACAAAAGCCACACCATCAATCTCGACCAGTTCGCCGGCCCGACCCGCAACACCTTGCGCAAGATCCAGGAACGCTATCTGGGCGAGCTGTTCTGGCCGCCCGAACCGGATGTGAATGAGCGCATCCGCAACCAGTTCTTCGCCGAGGCCCATAACCGCCTGTCGCAGCCGCTTTACGCCATCGCCTTCGGCCTGATCGCGCTGGCGGCAGTTGTGCGCGGCCGGCGGCAGCGTGGCAGCGTCGCCCTGCGCCTGACCATGGCCAGCCTGGCGGCGGCGGGCCTGCGCATCGCCGGCTACGGCATCATGGGCCTGGCCCAGCGTCATCCGCCGCTGACGGCGGTGTTCTATTTGATCCCGCTGCTGGGGGCTGCGGGCGCCATCGCCGTACTGGCGGGATACAGCCCCTCTTCCATCTGGGCGCGCCGCCAGCTACAGGCCGCGGCATGAGCTGGTCCTGGACCCTTTACCGCTATCTCGCCGTCCAGTTCCTGATCGGCGTGGCCGTGGTCTACGCCATCTTCCTGGGGCTCGCGCTGTCCATCGACATCGTCGACCTGCTGAACCGCACCGCCGGGCACAATGTCTCGACCTCGGTGGTGATCGGCATGGCGGTGCTGCAACTGCCCAATCTGGGCCAGAAGATGCTGCCCTTCGCCATCCTGCTGGGCGGCGTTTTCACCTTTGTGCGCCTGTCGCGCAGCCGCGAACTGGTGGCGACCCGCGCCGCCGGCGTCTCGGCCTGGGACTTCCTGATGCCGCCCCTGACCGTCGCGGTGCTGATCGGGGTGTTCGTGGTGACGCTGTTCACGCCGGTATCGGCCCGGATGTTCTCCGAATTCGCCGGGCTGGAAGCGCGCTACGTCAAGGGCCAGGAATCCCAGCTGTCGGTTTCGATCAACGGGCTGTGGCTGCGCCAGGGCGACCAGACCCAACAGTCGGTGATCCATGCCCTGCGGGTGGCGCGCCAGGGCGAACATCTGGAAGATGTCGTGGTGTTTCTCTACGGCGCCAATGACCGCTTCGCCGGACGCATCGACGCCAGGTCCGCCCAGTTGCATGACGGCTATTGGGTGATGAACGATGCCTGGGTATCCGGCCCGCAAGGCTCGCCCGTCAAGCATGCCAGCTATCGGCTGAACACCACGCTGACCGCCGAGCAGATCGTGGAAAGCTCGGCCTCCCCCGACACATTGTCCTTCTGGGATTTGCCCGGCTATATCCGCGCTGCCCAGGCCGCAGGATTTTCCGCCACGCGTTACCAGCTCTATCTCTACACCCTCTACGCCCTGCCCGCTTTGTTCGCGGCCATGGTGTTCATGGCGGCCAGCTTTTCCATGCGCTTCGGGCGGGACATCGGCGTGACCAAGGTGGTCCTGCTCAGCGCCGCCGCGGGTTTTGGCGTGTTCTTCTTCCAGGACCTCACCACCGTGCTGGGCCGCTCCGGCGCGGTCCCCATCCTTCTGGCGGCGACCGCGCCCGCCATGGCGTCCATCCTGATCGGCATGACGCTGGTGTTTTCGCAGGAGGACGGATGACCTCC
>JAZKDV010000014.1:0-8785 GCA_040387395.1 Pseudomonadota bacterium
TTGCTGACTTTGTCGGCATTCGGGGCACTGGCGGCCGACAGCGCCAAGCCCGCCAGGCCGCAGCAACTGGCATTCTTCCAGGAACGCTCGATCTTTACCTCCGGGCTGCGCGGCACCCATACGGTGGCGCTCACCTTCGATGACGGTCCCAACCTGCGCACCGGCGAAGTGCTGGATGCGCTGCGGGAGATGAACATCCGGGCAACCTTTTTCGTGGTCGGCCGCCAAGCCCACCGCTATCCCGAAATGCTGGCGCGGATCGCGCGCGAAGGCCATCTGCTGGCCAACCACAGCGCCAACCATGCCCGGCTGTCGAGCCGCTATGCCGCCGACCCCGACTTGCTGATCAACGAAATCCGCGATGTGCATGAGCAGATCGCGCCGCTGATGGGGCAGGGCGAAAAATTCTATTTCCGCGCCCCCTATGGCTACTGGAAGTCCGCCCATGCCCGCACCCTGAATGCCGACCGCGAGCTGAAGCACTATGTCGGCCCGATCTACTGGGATGTGGGCGGGGACATCGCCATGTCCCGTGACGGGTATGTGCTGAGCGCGGCGGACTGGGAATGCTGGCGGATCAAATGGTCGGCCAAGACCTGCGCCAAGGGCTATCTGCGCGAAATCCGCCGCAAGGATGGGGGCGTGGTGCTGATGCACTCCATCCAGGTCAATTCCGCCGCCCTGGTGCGCGAGGTGGTCCCGGCCCTGATCGAGGAGGGCTACCGTTTCGCCCGGCTGGATCAGGTGCCGCAATATCGCCAATATGAGACGCCACAAGACCAGCCAAGCGCCGTCGCCGATGCCCAGGGTAAGGCCCCCATGCGCCTCAGCGCCGTCCGCCCTGATATAAAATCAGACGAGATAAAATAAGCGCTGCCCATCCAGGGTTGGCGCAAACCCTGGGAGGACTGCATGATTTTTCGCACCATGATGGCGACCGGCGCTGCGCTGGCGCTGCTCAGCCTGATGCCTGCCGCCGCCGCCGATGCTGCTCTGACCGCCAAGATCGCCGGGGCCCAGCGCTCCGCCGACAACAAGGCGCGCGATGCCGGCCGCAATCCCGCCGCGACTCTGGACTTCTGGGGCGTGAAGCCCGGCCAGACCATCATCGAAGTGTCACCGGGCGGCGGCTATTGGAGCGAAATCCTGGCGCCCTATGCCAAGGACACCAAGGGCCACTACATCGCCGCCACGGGCCGCCCCGACCAGAAGCTGCCGGCCAAGTTTGAAGACGCCAATGCCTATGGCTCGATCCACTATGCCCTGTTCAACAAAGGGCCCGCGGAACTGGGCGCGCCCGGCAGCGCCGACGTCGTGATCACTGCCCGCAACATCCACAACTGGATGTGGACCCCGGGCATGGCCGACTCGGTGCTGGCCAATATCTATGCCGTGCTGAAGCCCGGCGGCATCCTGGCGGTCGAAGAGCACCGCGCCGATCCCAAGCCGATGGTGGCCGATGCCCGCGACGGCTATGTCTCCACCCAGCATGTGATCGACCTGGCGACAAAGGCCGGCTTCAAGCTGGAAGCCCGCTCCGAGATCAACGCCAATGCCAAGGACACCAAGGGCCATCCCTTCGGCGTCTGGACCCTGCCGCCGGTGCGCCGCAGCGCCGAACAGGGCAAGCCCACGCCGGCCGACTTCGACCGCGCCAAGTATGATGCGATCGGCGAAAGCGACCGCATGACCCTGCGCTTCCGCAAGCCGGGCTGATCGTTCGGGAGGCGGGCGCCCTGCCGGGTGCCGGCCGGCCCCGTCTGGCCCTATGACCTGCTGTCGGTCATAGTTGGCAAAAGAATCTGACGGGGATGGGATGAAAAGGTTCGCCGCGCTGCTGGCCAGCGCGTTGCTGCTGCCACTCTGTGCCGGCGCCGCAGACCTCTCGGAGGAATGGCCGGCCTATGGCCATGACTATGGCGAAAGCCGTTACTCGCCGCTCAGTCAGATCACACCTGCCAATGTCGCGCAGTTAAAGCCCGCCTGGACCTATCACATGCGCCCGCCGGATCGCGTGTCGCGCGGCTATGCGGCGTCGCAGAACACGCCGCTGGTGGTGAAGGGTGTGATGTATGTCTCCACGCCCTATGGCCGGCTGGTGGCGCTGGACGCGGAAAGCGGCAAGCAGGTCTGGGCGTATCAGGTGCCGGGCGGCGACAATCCCGCCACGCGCGGCGCGGCCTATTGGCCCGGTGCGCGGCCCCAGATCGTGTTCGGCACCACGCGCGGTCTGCTGATTGCCCTCTATGCCGATACCGGCGAGCCCGTGCGCGGCTTCGGCAAGGACGGTGTTGTCAGCCTCAAGACACCCGAAGTGATGCAGGGCTTTCCCGACGCATTCCTCGGCGTCACCGCCGCCCCGACCATCTACAAGAACCTGATCATCACCGGTTCGCGCACCCAGGAAGCGCCTCAGAAGGGTGCGAATGGGCGTGTGCGGGCGTTCGACGCGCGCACCGGCAAGGAAGTCTGGCACTTCAACGGCGTGCCGCAGCCGGGCGAAAAATTCCACGACACCTGGGATGAAGGCAGCGCGCATCAGCGCTCCGGCGTCAATGTCTGGACCGGCGTGATCCTGGACGCAAAACGCGGCATCGCCTATCTGCCCTTCAGTGCCCCGACCTTCGACCAGTCCGGCAATGACCGCAAAGGGCCGTCGCTGTTTTCCAATTCGCTGGTGGCGGTGAGTGCCGCGACGGGAAAATATCTCTGGCACTTCCAGGCGCTGCGGCATGACATCTGGGACTATGATCTGCCGCTGACCACGCTGGTGGATGTGAAAAAGGACGGCCGCAACATTCCCGCCGTGGCGGTAATGAGCAAGGCGAGCCTGCTGTTCCTGCTCGACCGCGTGACCGGAAAGCCGATTCATGCGGTAAGGGACATTCCGGTGCCGACCGAAACCGACATGGAAGGCGAGGCGGTATCGCCCACCCAGCCCGCTTCGGTGACGCCGCCGCTGGGACGCACCTCGTTCGAAATGTCGGAGCTGGCCAATCTGACGCCGCAGCAGCGCGGTGCCTGCGAGAATCTGATCAGGGATCAGAAGGTGGTGGCGGCCAAGTATTTCCAGCCGCCGCGGGTGGACAGCGCGGTGGCGCGCTTCCCCGGCAACTGGGGCGGGATCGACTGGAGCCACGCCGCCTTCGATCCGAAGAGCAGCCTCTACGTCGTCAATGCCAGCGAAATGGGCTCGCAGCAGATGATGATCCGCAAGGCCGACGGCAGCTATGACATGCGCTATGGCTATCAATGGTTCTGGGACAAGGACTCCCGGATGCCTTGTCAGAACCCACCCTGGGGCAATCTCTATGGCATCGACGTCAACAGCGGCGCCATAGTCTGGCAGAGCGTGCTGGGCGTGACCGACGGCTTGCCCGACCCCAAGACCGGCCGCCCCAATGTCGGCGGCCCCATCGCCACCGGCGGCGGGCTGATCTTCATCGGCAGCACTGACGACAAGCGGCTGCGCGCCTTTGAGACGAAGACGGGCAAGGAAGTATGGACCTTTAAGCTGCCGGCTTCGCTCTACGGCACGCCGCTGACCTATCGCGGCAAGAGCGGGAAGCAGTATGTCGCGGCGGTCACCACGGGCGGATTCTGGGGGGAGACGGCGGGAGCGGATGACGTAACCGCCTTTGCATTGCCGTGAACGGCCTAGGTTTTATTTGCGCGGTCGTGGCCGCGATCCTGTTCGGTGTGGGCGGTACCTTTGCCCAGTTCCTGTTCGAAAATCGCGGCATCAACCTGCAATGGCTGGTGAGCATGCGGCTGTTGGGCGGTGGCACCATCCTGCTCCTGTTCGCCGCCGCGCGTGATGGCCATGGCGTGCTGGCGCCGCTGCGCGACCGCAAGGACGCCATTCAACTGTTGCTGTTCGGCGTGCTGGGCATGCTGTCGGTGCAGTACACCTATTTTGCCGCCATCAAGGAATCCAACACCGCCACCGCCACGGTGATGCAATACACCGCCCCGGCGATGATCGCCGTCTGGATGGCGATGCGCAGCCGCCGCTGGCCGTCGGGCAAGGAATATGCCGCCATCGCCCTGGCCATGACCGGGACTTTCTTCCTGGTGACGCACGGCAATTTCAGCGCACTTTCAATTACCGGCATCGCCCTGTTCTGGGGCATCGCCAGCGCGGTCGCCGCCGCCTTCAACTCCATCCAGCCCGCGGGACTGCTGCACAAATACAGCGCCGCCTATGTCACCGGCTGGGGCATGCTGATCGGTGGCATCGCGCTCAGCTTTATGCACCAGCCCTGGAATGTGGAAGGGGTGTTCGACACCACCACCTACCTGTTCATCGCCTTCATTCTGCTGTTCGGTTCGCTGGCGGCCTTCTATCTGTATCTGAAAGCGGTGCGGATGATCGGCCCGCAATATACCAGCCTGCTGAGCTGCGCCGAGCCTCTGTCGGCGGCGGTGCTGGCCGTGATGTGGCTGGGGGTCTCGTTCGGCGCGATGGACTGGCTGGGCACGCTGCTGATCCTGGCGACCATCGTGCTGCTGGCCAAGAAACAGACCTCCGACACCCAGTCGGAAAAAGTCACTTAGCGCGCAATTCCTTCAGGCCGTCGGCGAAAGACACAAGCGGCGACCAGCCCAGAGCCGCCTTGATCCTGGAGATATCGGCCAGGGTAGCAGCGGAGTCGCCCTTGCGACCTTGGGTGTGGACCTGATCGGGCGAGATCATGTCCGCCAGTTCCTTGACCGATATGCTGGTGCCGCTGCCGACATTGAACACTTCGCCATGCACATCGCTTTTCAGGGCGGCGAGATTGGCGGAGACGATGTCGCGCACATGGACGAAGTCGCGGCGCTGCGCCCCGTCGCCATGGATTTCCAGTATTTTGCCTTCGGCCGCGCGGCGCAGGAAAATGCCCAGCACAAGCGCATAGGCGCCGGTTTCCGGCTGGCGTAGTCCATAGACGTTGAAATAGCGAAACACGATGCAGGGCAGGCCGAAGCCTTCGTCGAACATCAGGCAATATTGCTCGCCCACCCGTTTGGTCAGGCCATAGATGTTGAGAAAATCCGGCGGATCGCTTTCGCGGTGCGGCGGGGTGCGGCTGCCGTAATAGGTGGATGAGCCGCTATAGACGAATTTCTTGACGCCGGCGTCCCGCGCCGCCAGCAGCATGTTCTGGGTGCCGGCGATATTGGACTGGGTGCAAAGGTCCAGATGCTCCTGCGACGGACCGGAACGCGACATGGCGGCGCAATGCAGTACGGCATCCATGCCGGCGGTGGCGCGATGGCAGGCCGCGATGTCGCGAATGTCGCCTTCGATGAACTCACACGCCGCCGGCATCCATTCGCGCTTGCCATAGACAAGGCTGTCCAGCACCCGCACGCGATAACCCGCCGCCAGAAGGCCTTCGCAAAGATGGCTGCCGATAAAGCCGGCGCCGCCGGTGACCAGGACATTCTTCATGTCAGGGGTTCTTATAGAGCTTGCGGAAAAAATCCAGATCGTCCGGCGTGTTGATGCCGCGCGCCTCGGTGGCGTCGGCCACCTCCAGCGGTTCGATGCGCCAGCCCTGCGTGCTGAGGAAAGGCAGGAAGGGCAGGAAATTGATCTCGCCCGTCGCACTGCCGCGCGGCACGGTGGCGAGGTAGGTCTGCCAAGCGGGTTGAAGGCCACCCGTCGCCAGCAGGAAGGTGCCGACATCCGAAAAGCCGTTGGGCGTGGTGGCATCGCCTTCGCGGCTCTGCAGCACCCGCGTCAGGCGCTCGCCTTCAAAGACGTATTCCACATAAGGCGACGCCATGCGGGTCACCGGCAGGACCGCCTGGTGGCGCGGATTGTTCAGCGCCGTGATGGCGCGGCCCAGCGTGTCGGTAGAGACAAATACCTGATCCCCCCACACCACCAGGATGGCGTCATAGTTCGACCACACCGGAGCCCCGCGAAAGATCGCATCGCCCATGCCGGTTGGGACCGGCTGGACGCTGTGAGAGACCTGCGCCGGATAACCCGCAAAGGCCTGTTCGCCTTCGGGCGATAGGACCAGGTGGATGTGATCCACCAGCGGCGCCAGTTTGGCGTAAAGAATGTCCCACACCGTTTGCGTGACCGTCAGCGGAGTCAGGATTTTCGGCAAATCGCTGCCCAGCCGCGTGCCGCGCCCTGCCGCCGGAATAACCGCGCAGATTTTCATGACACGGCCTCGGCAAGAGCGGTCAGGTCGTCGAAATAGACATCGGCATGCCCGCGAATGGCGGGATCATGCACGCCGATGACCTTCACGCCGGCTGCGTGGGCCGAAACAATGCCGGACAGGGCGTCTTCCACCGCGATTGTCTTCGCCGGATCGGCTTTGAGCTGTGCAACGGCCGCGCGGTAAGGTTCCGGGTCGGGCTTGCCTTTGGTGACGTCATCGGCAGTGACCAGCATATCCGCGAATGTCAGCAATCCGGTCGCTTCCAGCGTAGGCGTGGCGGACAGGCGGCTGGCCGAGGTAACGATGGCGATCGCGGCGCCCCGCGCTTTCAGCTTTTCCAGCAGCGCGCGCGCACCGGGCATCGCGCCCACGCTGTGCACCGTCTCGCGATACAGGCTCTGCTTGAACAGCGTGGCCTCACGGCTCTGGCTTTCATCCAGCCCCAGGCTGCGAAAGGCGTCAGAGGTGATGAGGCCGGAAATGGTGCGATAGTCGAAGTCCGGCAGCAGGGCCGGGTGCCGCTCCGCCAGCACGTGGCGATAGGCGCGCTCATGCACCGGACTGGAATCCACCAGCGTGCCATCCAGGTCGAACAGGTAACAGGTGATGTCCTGCATGGTCAGAACAGGCTTGCCAGATTGCGCAGGCCGCGCCGGATTCGCCAGTAAGGATCGGTGAAGCCGGAATAGGTGCGATAGATCACCGGCAGCTCCGCCACTTCCACGCCATGGCGGATCAGTTGCCGCACGATCGCCAGCGGCGCGGTCTGGCCTGCGGGCAGGTCAGGCAGGTGCGCCAGACGCTGACGCCGGAAAACACGCAAGCCGGTCAGGGGATCGGAAAAGATCACGCCGGTGCGCAGATAGAAAACGAAGCTGAGGAAAAAGGCCGCGACCTTCCCCAGCCAGTACAGCAGGCGGTGCTCGCCATAGGCGGCCCTGATGGAGGTGATGAACTGGCGCCGGCTCTGGGTGCGCGAGCCGAACACCCCGCCCAGTGACTGCTGCTGTTCCAGCAGGCGAATGATCGCCTGCACGTCGCGGAAGCGGTAGGCGCCATCGCCGGTCATCAGCACCAGATAGTCGCTACTGCCCTGCTTCAGCCAGTCGCGAAAAAAGCCGGTTTCCGGAAACAGGCCTTCGCGCTGCGCGGCCGATATGCCGTCGTCGCCGGAATGCGCCACACGGTTGAGAACCAGCCGTGCGCCCGTCCAGTCCATCTCGAGAAATTCCTCGACCAGTTCGTCGCTCGCGACGGAACGATTGTGGATGTCGGCAAAGATTTCCACCGAGGCCGGATCGCTGGCGCTTGTGCCGCGAACCGAGAGGACGCGTTCTGCGATGGCGGTGCCGTTGTGCAGGCCGGGCCGCGCCGGAGTGGTGAAAGCGCCGCGCAGGATCTGCGCACCGCGATAGGCGTCGCTGCCCAGCCCACCCGGCGGCAAGCGGCCGTTGGGGTCAAGCAACACATGGGTGATGGCGGCGCCGTGATCCAGCGCCAGGTCCACCACGGCACTAGCGCCGAGGCCCTGAATGTCATTGTCGCCATCGAGATTCATCACCAGCGCCTTGACCGGCGCGGGCGCGGCTGCCAGCGCCTGACGCGCAATACGATAGCTGGGAAGCAATGAGGAGTGCTGGGTGCCCGGCCCGTAGAGAATGATGTCCGCACCGGCGATGGCCTGGGCGGCTGCGGGCGAAAGCGGCGGGATCGTGTCGCGGTCCGCCAGGTAAGCCTGTTTGCCGGCGAGATCGCGCCCGTCAAGCATCTGCACCTCTGCGTCGGTCAACCGCCGTTCCAGCAGGTACAGGTTGCTGATCGGCACCGGCGATTGCGGTCCGACGATCTCGGCTTCGCAGGACAGATAGGTGCCGTCCTGCTTCAGTCCCACCAGCACGCGGTTCTGATCGCTGCTGACATTCAGCAACTGCGCCCGGCTGCCGACCAGGTCGCCCACGGTGGCGGCAGCGGCATTGAAATCCTCTCCGCACTGCAAATAGGCCCCGGCGAAAACCAGATTGCCCAGTGAACAATCGCGGTAATAGAAAGCGGCATCCGCGCCGGCGGCATGATCGAAGAAGCGGCCCAGCAGCGTCCGCAGCCGCGTGGAAAGCGGGGCGGGCAGTTGCGCCAGCCAGCCCTTGAGCGGCTCGTCCAGCAAGGACGCGTCGTTGCTGCGCGCGAAACGCGCCAGGCTTTCGATCTCGCGCGTACCGGCGGAAAGGCGATACTCCATCAGGTTGCGCAGGGCGTATTGCGCATTGGAATAATTCCCCAGCAGATAGGACAGGTTCTTGCGGAAGTCCGACGGGCCCAGCATGCCGGGAATGAAATTGCGCAGCGCCCCGGTCGACAGGCCATCGTCATAGGCGTTGACCAGCAAGGTCAGCTCGATATCGGTCTGGCGCAGCAGGGCGCGAATGATGGTCGCGCTGCCGCGTCCGCCGCAGAACAGGACGATCCTAGTGGCCCCCGGCGTACTCATGGCTGTGGCCGCGACAGGATGCCAAGTCCCAGCAGCAACTGCCGCAAAGCGATGTAGCTGACGAACAGCAACCGATGAATGGCGCCGCGCACCAGCTTCATGCTCGAGGTGCCGGTGGCGCGGGGGCGGTGCT
>JAZKDV010000015.1:0-9673 GCA_040387395.1 Pseudomonadota bacterium
TCCGGGCACGGACTTCACTTCCAGCGCCGGGGAAACCTCGCGCGGATCGACATAGTCGTACTCGATGGCATAGCCGGGCCGCTGCACGGTCACTTTTTCCAGTCCGGGAATGGTGGCCAACAGCGCGATTTGGACGTCCTGGGGCAGGGAGGTGGAAATGCCGTTGGGATAAACGGTACTGTCGCTAAGTCCTTCTGGTTCAAGGAAAATTTGGTGCGACTCGCGGTCGGCGAAGCGGCTGACCTTGTCCTCGATCGAGGGGCAATAGCGCGGACCGGTCGAGGCGATCTGGCCGGTATACATCGGGGCGCGGTGCAGGTTGGCGCGGATGATCTCGTGGGTCGCCAGGGTGGTGCGGGTGATGCCGCAGGCGATCTGCGGCGTGGTGATCTTCCTGGTCAGGAAAGAGAAGGGCAGGGGCGGGTCGTCGCCCTGCTGCATTTCCAGCGCGGCCCAGTCGATGGTGCGGCCATCCAGGCGCGGCGGGGTGCCGGTCTTCAGCCGCCCCATCGCCAGGCCGAAGCCGTATAGCGTCTTCGATAGCCCGATGGACGGCGCTTCCACCCCGTCTTCGACCTTCATCCGGCCGGCAGGAATTTTCGTCTCGCCGATGTGGATCAGGCCGTTGAGGAAGGTGCCGGTGGTCAGCACCACCCTGGCGCAGGCGATCTCCTCGCCGTCCGCGGTACGGACGCCGGTAATCATCTGGTCCTTTAAAATCAGGTCTTCCGCGGCCGCCTCGCGGATTTCCAGGCCCGGAATGCTGCGCAGCATGGATTGCATTGCTGCGCGGTAAAGCCTTCTGTCGGCTTGCGCTCTCGGGCCCCGCACCGCCGGGCCCTTGCGCCGGTTGAGCAGGCGAAACTGGATGCCGGCGGCGTCCGCCACCCGGCCCATCAGCCCATCCAGCGCATCGATCTCGCGCACCAGATGACCCTTGCCCACCCCGCCAATCGCGGGATTGCAGGACATTTCGCCCAGGGTCTCGAATTTGTGGGTGAGGAGCAGGGTGCGGGCGCCAAAGCGCGCCGACGCGGCCGCTGCCTCGCAGCCCGCATGGCCCCCGCCAATGACGATGACGTCGTACCTCATAAGCCGGTCCAATACGCGCGCCCGGCCCGGGCGGCAAGGCTGGCCTCAAAACCGGTGCGGAACCGTGGTACCGAGGCGGCCATGAGCGGCAGCAAGATCTCCATCGTCACGCCGTCCTTCAACCAGGCCGGGTTTGTCGAAGACACGCTGCGCTCGGTGCTGGACCAGGACTATCCGCATCTCGAATATGTCGTGATCGATGGCGGCAGCACCGACGGCTCGGTGGAGATCATCGAGACATACAAAGACCGGCTGCACCATTTTGTCAGCGAGCCGGACAGCGGCCACGGCAATGCGCTGAACAAGGGCTTCGCCCAGACCAGCGGCGAGATCATGGCCTGGCTCAACAGCGACGACAAATATTGTCCCTGGACGTTTCGCACCGTCGCGGAAATCTTCGACGCCCATCCCGACGTGATGTGGATCGCCGGCTGCCACGGTTTCTGGAACGACCGCGGCACGCTGATGTCGGTGCAGCCCCAGTACAAGAACATCTTCGACTATGCGTCCGGCAACTTCACCTGGATCCAGCAGGAGACCGTGTTCTGGCGCCGCGCACTGTGGGAGCGGGCTGGCGGTCACATCAGCGAAGATTATCGCTTCATGGTGGACGGCGAATTGTGGACGCGCTTTTTCCTGCAGACGGAGCTGTGGCACGCGACCTGTGCCTTGGGCGGTTATCGCCGCCACCGCGCCAACCGCGCCGCCCACCATCAGCAAGAGTGCCAGGCGGAAATGATGCGGGCCATTGCGGACATGCAGGCCAAAGCCACGCCCGACTATCTGGCAAAACTCAGCCGCGATTATCGCCGTTTGGCGTACGACGTGCAGACATCAAGCTGGATGAAGACCAGCGTGCCGCGACCCTAAATTATTTCCCGATGCAGAAATCGCGGAAGACGAAATCCAGCAGCTCTTCCACGTCCACCCGTCCGGTGATGCGCCCGATGGCGCGCATCGCCAGGCGCAAATCCTCCGCCAGCAATTCGGGCCGATCCCTGGGCGCATCCAACCCGTGCCCCAGATGCGCCAGCGCTTCGGTGAGGGCATGGCGATGACGCGGCCGGGTCAGGGCGGGTGAAGCGTCGGCGCCTTCCAACCGCGCCCGCACTTTCTGCGTCAGGGCCTCGAGCAATTGCGAAAGCCCCGCGCCGGTCTTGAGCGAAAGGGAAGGCCCGTCCCGCGCCGTGCCCAGGTCGGACTTGTTGCAGACGACCAGATCGGGCTCCGGCAGATCGGCGGGCAATCCGGCGCGCGGGTTCTCCAGGCTGCCGTCCAGCAGCAGCAGGGTCATGCCGCCCTGCGCGTGTGACAAAGCCCGGCGCACGCCTTCCGCCTCGATGGCGTCACCCGTCTGGCGCACCCCGGCGGTGTCGGCGACGTTGATCAGATAGCCGCCCAGGTCGAGCCGCGCCTCGACCACGTCGCGGGTGGTGCCGGGCGTGTCCGAGACGATCGCGACATCGCGCCGGGCCAGGGCATTGATCAGCGAGGATTTGCCGGCATTGGGCGGGCCCAGGATGGTCAGGCGCAGGCCCTCGCGCAGCGCCTCGCCGCGCCCCGAATCGTCCATATGCCGTTGTATTTGTTCATAAATATCCGATGCCGCCTGGCGGGCGGCAGAAAATTCGCCGTCTCCCACGCCGTCATCGGAAAAGTCGATCGCCGCTTCCGCCCGCCCCAGTGCCCGGATCAGCGCGGCCCGCCAACCCTCATAGAGATCGGCCAGCGCCCCATCCTGCTGGCGCAGCGCCTGGCGAAGCTGGGCGGGAGTTTCGGCATCGACCAGATCGGCGATGCCTTCGGCCCGGGTCAGGTCGAGCTTGCCGTTTTCCACCGCCCTCCGGCTGAACTCCCCCGGCTCGGCGGGGCGCAGGCCCAGCGCCAGCAGGGCCGAAAACAGCGCCTCGCGCACCGCCCGGCCGCCATGGACATGGAATTCGGCGACATCCTCGCCGGTGAAACTTTGGGGGGCGGCGAACCACAGGACCAGGGCCTGGTCGATGGCGGCCCCGGCAAAGGCCAGCCGCCGCAACGCCGCCTCGCGCGCAGGGGGCAGGGGCCCGGCCAGCGCGGTCAGGGCCGGGCCCGCCTGGGGCCCCGAAACCCGGACCACCGCCACGCCGGCCCGCCCGGGCGCGCTGGACAGGGCGAAAATGCTGCCATTCATGGAAAAAAACGGGACAAGGCTATCGGCCGTCTTTCTTGCCGAGCGCGGCGGCGCTGTCCCACATCATCTTCTGGAACTTGCCAAAGGCCTCGGCCCCCCCGAGCGGCATCCAGGCCTTCATCATCCCTTCCGGGTCGCCGGCATCGAAGGCCGCCCGCATCCGCTGCTGCATCTCCTCCATCATCTTGTTCTGGATCGGCTGCACATCGGGCAGGCCCATGAAGGCGCGGGCCTCCTGCGGGGTCATGTCCATCTCGATCGTCACTTTCATGGCGTGCCTCCTGCGGGCTTTCGGGCCCGGATCATTCGGGGTAAAGAACCCCGCCCCAAAAACATCACAGAAGCGGGCCGGCGGGAAGCCGCGCGCGCCCAATTGGAACATGACGATGAACAATGCCCTCGCCGCCAGCACCAGCCCCTATCTCGCCGCCCACAAGGACAATCTTGTGCAATGGCGCGCCTGGGGGCCCGAAGCCCTGGCCGAGGCCCGCGCCGCCGACAAGCCGATCCTTCTGTCCATCGGTTATGTCAGCTGCAGCTGGTGCCATGTACTCAACGCCGAGGCCTTCATGGATGCGGGCGTCGCCGCCCAGATCAACGACAATTTCATTCCCATCCTGGTGGACCGCGAAGAGCGTCCGGACCTGGACCTGGTCTATCAGGGTGCAGCCGGCGCGATGCGCCACAATGGCGGCTGGCCGCTGAACATCTTCCTCACGCCCGACGCCGTGCCCTTCTGGGTGACGGGCTACCTGCCCAGGGAAGACAAGAACGAAATTCCGTCCTTCGGCCGCGCGATGGGCGACGTCTCCAAGCTCTACCAGACCGACAAGGTCAAGGTGGCCGAGATTTCCGCCAACGTGCGCGCGGCCCTCGAGAATCTCTACAACCGCGACATGAGCGCGGTGCAGGAGAATATGAACCTGGACATGGCGGCGCTGCGCATCGCCCAGAATTACGACATCTTTTTCGGCGGCATGCAGGGCACACTGAAATTCCCCAACGCCCTGATGCTCGACCTGTTGTGGCGCGCCTTCCTGCGCAACGGCATGCCGCAATTCTCGCAGCTGGTTTTCACCACGCTCGACTCCATGCTGTTCGGCGGCGTCTATGACCATGTCGGCGGCGGCTTCTTCCGCCACAGCCAGGACGAGCGCTGGCTGGAGCCGGTGTTCGAGAAGATGCTGTACGACAACGCCCAGCTGATCGAAGTCTGCACCGCCGCCTGGCAGTTCAACCGCAACGAACTGTGCCGCCAGCGCGTCACCGAAACGGTGGAATGGCTGCTGCGCGACATGCGGCTGGGTGACGGTTTCGCCGCCGCCATCGGCTCGGGCAACGAAGAGGATGACGCCAAGTATTACACCTGGAGCGAGGCGGAGATCGACGCCGCGCTGGTCGGTACTTTCTCGGCGCGTTTCAAGCAGGTCTATGGCGTCACCCGCGACGGCAATTTCAAGGGCCGCAACCTGCCGCGCCGGCTGGGCAATCCGGTTCCCGCCAACGAGGCGGACGAAACCCTGCTGATCAAGCAGCGCGGCATGCTGCTCGCCGCCCGCGACAAGCGCACCAAGCCGCGCCGCGACGAGCGGCTGATCGCCGACTGGAACGGCCTGGCGATCGCCGCCATCGCCCGCGCCGGCATCGTGTTTGAAAAGCCGGAATGGATCGCCGCCGCCACCCAGGCCTTCGACCATGTGGTCAAGACCCTGGGCGATGGCGACCGTCTCGCCCATATCGCCAACAATGGCGCCAAGGCCAGCATGGGCGGCGCCGACGACTATGCCAACATGGCGCGCGCCGCGCTGCAGCTTTGGGAAGTTACCGGCGACGAGCGCTTCCTCGCCCCCGCAAGAATGTGGGCCAAGACGCTGGACACCCATTTCTGGAACCAGCAGATCAACGGCTATTGCTACAATGCCGACGATGCCGAGCAGCTCTTCATCCGCCCGCGCATGCTGTTCGACAATCCCGCTCCCTCGGCCAACGGCACCATGCTGACGGTGCTGACGCGCCTGGCCTTGTTGACGGGCGAGACCGATTACATGAGCCGCGCCTCCACCCTGGCCGCCGCCTTCGGCGACGAAGCCAATAGGGTGATGAACGGTTCGGGCGCCTTCTTCGCCGGCTTCGAATATCTGGTGAACAGCCTGGTGCTGGTCGTGGTCGGCCACAAGGGCAACGCCAAGACCCAGGACCTGCTGCGCGCCTACTGGGGCAAGCCGGTGCCCAATGGCATGATCGTCCAGATCGAGCCGGGCGATCCCCTGCCGCCGGGCCACCCCGCCACGGGCCGCGGCATGATCAACGGCCAGCCCACCATCTATCTCTGCCAGATGGGCAATTGCTCGGAAGGCATCACCGATGCGGCCGTGCTCTCCAACACCCTCACCCTCCCGGCGCAGCTGCGCCAGCAGGCGCAGGCGAACTGACGATGACCAAGGCGATCCGCTTCGACAAACCGGGCAGCAGCGACGTGCTGCAGTATGTCGATGTCGATCTGCCGGCGCCGGCCAAGGGGCAGGTGCGGTTGAAGCACAGCGCCATCGGCGTCAACTTCATCGACACCTATCACCGCACCGGCCTCTATCCGCTGCCGCTGCCGTCCGGCCTGGGCTCGGAAGCGGCGGGCCTCATCGAGGCGCTGGGCGACGAGGTCACGGGCTTCGAGATCGGTGACCGGGTCGGTTATGCCAGCGGCTTTATCGGTTCCTATGCCGACGCCGCGAATGTCCCCGCCGCCCGGTTGGTCAAGATTCCGGATGGCATCAGCGACGAGGTCGCCGCCGCCATCCTGCTCAAGGGCATGACCACGCAATATCTGCTGCGCCAGATTCACAAAGTGGCGGCGGGCGAGACCATCGTCTTCCATGCCGCCGCCGGCGGTGTCGGCCAGATCGCTGTGCAGTGGGCCAAACATCTGGGCGCCACCGTGATCGGCACCACGACATCTCCTGAGAAAGTCGCGCTGGCGAAAGCCAATGGCTGCGCCCATGTGCTGAACAGCAAGGATGCGGGCTGGGAAAAGCAGGTGCGCGAGATCACCGGCGGCAAGGGCGTGCCGGTGGTTTACGACTCCATCGGCAAGGACACCTTCCTGGCGGGGCTCGACTGCCTGCAGCCACGCGGCATCATGGTGACCTACGGCAACGCCTCGGGTCCGGTCGATCCGTTTGCGCCGGGGATTCTCGCGGCCAAGGGTTCGCTGATCGTCACCCGCCCGACCCTGGGCCACTACACCATCACGCCCAAGGAACTGCAGGACTGCGCCGATGATCTCTTCGATGTGATCCTGTCGGGCGCGATCAGGATCGCCATCAACCAGCGTTTCGCGCTGAAGGATGCTGCCAAGGCGCATGATGCCCTGACCAGCAAGCAGACCACCGGCGCGACCATCCTGATTCCGTAGACACGTTCGTCACGCAAAAGAAAAAGGCCGGACTTGCGTCCGGCCTTTTCTGTTTGTGCGAAAGCAAAGTCCTAGGTGTTCATGCTCTCGAAGAAGTCGGCGTTGTTCTTGGCCGACTTGAGCTTGTCGAGCAGGAATTCGATCGCATCGACCGTGCCCATGGGCGAGAGGATGCGGCGCAGGACGTAGGTCTTGGCCAGCTGGCCCTTTTCGACCAGCAGTTCGTCCTTGCGGGTACCCGAACGCATGATGTCGATGGCGGGGAAGACGCGCTTGTCGGCGACCTTGCGGTCCAGGATGATTTCGCTGTTGCCGGTGCCCTTGAACTCTTCGAAAATCACTTCGTCCATGCGGCTGCCGGTATCGATCAGGGCGGTGGCGATGATGGTCAGCGAACCGCCTTCCTCGATGTTGCGCGCCGCGCCGAAGAAGCGCTTGGGGCGCTGCAACGCGTTGGCGTCCACGCCGCCGGTCAGCACCTTGCCGGAAGACGGCACCACGGTGTTGTAGGCGCGGCCCAGGCGGGTGATCGAGTCCAAAAGGATGATCACGTCGCGCTTGTGCTCGACCAGGCGCTTGGCCTTTTCGATCACCATTTCGGCGACCTGCACGTGGCGCGTTGCCGGTTCGTCGAAGGTCGAGGAAATCACCTCGCCCACCACGGTGCGCTGCATGTCGGTGACTTCTTCCGGACGTTCGTCGATCAGAAGCACGATCAGGAAGGCTTCGGGATGGTTGGCGGCGATGGCCTTGGCGATGTTCTGCAGGATCACCGTCTTGCCGGTGCGCGGCGGCGCGGTGATCAGGGCGCGCTGGCCCATGCCCTGCGGCGCCACGATGTCGATCACGCGGCCGGTCTTGTCCTTGATGGTCGGATCGTCGAGCTCCATCTTGAGCGGCTTGGTGGGATAGAGCGGCGTCAGATTGTCGAAATGGACCTTGTGCTTGATCTGCTCCGGGTCCTCAAAATTGATGGTCGTGACCTTGAGCAGGGCGAAATAGCGCTCGCCTTCCTTGGGGGCGCGGATCGGACCTTCGGCGGTGTCGCCGGTGCGCAGGCCGAAGCGGCGGATCTGGGAAGGGGAGATGTAGATATCGTCGGGGCCCGGCAGGTAGTTGGATTCCGGCGAGCGCAGGAAGCCGAAACCGTCCTGCAGGATTTCCACCACGCCGGAGCCGGTGATCTCGACCTCGCGGTCGGCAAGTTCCTTGAGGATGGCGAACAACATGTCCTGCTTGCGCATGGACGAGGCGTTCTCGATCTCCAGTTCCTCGGCAAAAGCCAGCAGGTCGGCGGGCTTCTTGTTCTTGAGATCCTGCAGCTTCATCGCCTGCAAGCCATCTTGGACAGTCATGTGATCGGCACCTGGTAGAGGGGGATTGGTCCCGATGAAACGGGGGCTTACGCCCCAAGCGCGGTCATCGAGGAGATTGGATTGGGCCCGCGCCGGTATTTTCGGTTCGGCTTGGCCTCAAAGGCCTGCCGTGCGGGTTTGGAGAACGCATCGGTTATAGCCGGATTTCCCGGCCTTGCAAACATCCCTTGGGAAGCCTGGCCCGCAATTAATGTTTCAGGCCGGGACGGGCGCGTGCACCCTCAGCCGAACGGCTTGACCACCGCCAGGATCACGATCAGCACCATGGCCACCGCCGGCACCTCGTTGGCGATGCGGTAGAAGCGAGCGCTGCGCGTGTTGCGGTCCTGGGCAAAGTCTTTCACGCGGGCGCTCAGAAAGCCGTGAAAGCCGCTGAGCGCGAAGACCAGCGCGAACTTGATCTGGAACCAGGTCTGCAGATGCGCCTCGGTGATCCAGGCCAGGGTCAGGCCCAGGATCCACACCGCCGCCATCGCCGGGTTGATGATGCCCTTGAGCAGCCGGCGCTCCATCACCTTGAAACGCTCGCTGCCGTCCGAACCGGGCGGGGTTTCGCAGTGATAGACAAACAGGCGCGGCAGGTAGAGCATCCCCGCCATCCAGGCGATCACCGCGATGACGTGAAAGGCGCGCAGCCAGTCGTAATAACCGAACAGAAATTCGCGCATCGATCAGTTCTTTCTGCAACCACACAGGCCGGTGGCGCACCCGCCGGGCTGCCCCGCCACTATGTCGGTCACCAGCGCGCGGCGCACAAGCCCCGCCAGCCCGGCGATGAAATCCGCATGCACCCCCACCGTGGCGGCGCGGCGGTAATCGGGCACGCCCACCTCCTCGGCCAGCTTGCGGTATTCGATGTCCAGCTCGACCAGTGTCTCGGAATGCTCGCTGACAAAGGCCACCGGCGCGATGATCACGCCCTTGCCGTCCTTCGCCGCGCGGCGGATTTCATCGTCGGTGGCAGGCCCGATCCATTCCAGAGGGCCGACCCGGCTTTGATAGCAGACCTGCGAATCCAGTCCCGGCATCGCCAACGCCGACAGGATCGCCGAAGCCGTTTGCTCCACCTGGCGCTGATACGGATCACCCTTCTGGATCACGCGCTTGGGCAAGCCATGCGCCGACAGCAGCAGGCGATAGGAGATATCGCCCCGCGCACCCGCCATAACGGTGCGGATATGCGCCGCCGCCGCGCTGATGAAGCCTTGATCGGTGGGATAGCAGCAGACCTGTGATGCCGGCGTGGTGAGACCAGCCTTCTTGGCGGACCGCGCCCAGTCCTTCAGTGATGATTCCGTGGTGGTGGTGGAGTATTGCGGATAAAGCGGCAAAAGCACGATTTTATCGGGGTTAAATGCCTTGATCGCACGCGCCGCGCCATCGCTGAACGGGTGCCAGTAGCGCATCGCGACAAAGGCTTTCGCCGTCACATCATCCTTGGACAGCGCCGCTTCCAGCGCATCGGCTTGCTTGCGGGTCTCTTCGAAGATGGGCGAGCGACCGCCGATCTGATGATAAATCTCGCGTGCGATGGGCGCGCGCCGCCGCGCGATCAGCCGCGCCAGGGGCAGCCGGAAGATGGTGGGCAGGCTGATGATCGCCGGATCGGAAAAAAGATTGCGCAGA
>JAZKDV010000016.1:0-6311 GCA_040387395.1 Pseudomonadota bacterium
GCGACATGATCCGCCCCGCGCGCGGAGGCGCGCCCTCATTGAAGCGCTTGGGTTGCGCGGCCGCGGTTTGCCCCAACATCAGGAGCAAAGCAGCAGCCGCGCAAATCCCATGCTTCATGCGGAGACCTTAAAGGTTCGCCTTGATGCCCGCAAAACCGCCGATGCCCGGCCGCAGGAAGCCTTCCGGCGCCTGGTAGCTGTTGTCGAAGGCATTCTCCAGCCGGCCGAACAGCGAGAAGGTGTCGGTCAGGCGGTAGCTGGCGGCGAAGTCCACCGTGACCGTGCCGCCCTTCTTGAAGCGCGGCACCGAGAAGTCGCGGTTGCCGTCGATCTGCGGCCCGACATAGAGCAGCGTCGCATCCAGCAGCAGCGCGTCGGTCACCTGCCAGCTTCCATTCAAGCTGGCCTTGTGGCGCGGACGGCGCAGCAGGGCCAGATTGGTGCGGTCGTCGACCGCGTCGGTATAGGTATAGTCGCCGCGCAGGGTCAGCGTATCCAGCATCTTCCAGGCGATGAAGGATTCCACGCCCTGGGTACGGGCGCGTCCGATATTACCCAGCACAAAGGCTGGCGCCGGGCCCGACACGATCAGATTCTCGATGTCGTTCTGGAACCAGGTCAGGCCGCCGGTCAGCGCATCGCCCAGCAGGGACTGCTCCACGCCCACATCATAACCGAAGCTGGTTTCGGGCTTGAGCAGCGGATTGCCACCAAAGGTGCCGAACAGTTGCTGCAACGACGGCGCCTTGAAGCCGGTACCCAGGCTGGCCTTCAGGCGCGTGCCGGTGCCTTCGATGGCCCAGGTCGGGGCGAGACGCCAGGTCACCTTGTTGCCGAAGCGGCTGTTGTCGTCATAGCGGACGGACGCGCTGGTATGGATGCCATTGCCGAAGTCCGACTGCAGGCCGCCGAAACCGGCATTGGTGGTGATGCCGCGCGACAGGGTGGTGGGAAAGCCGAACGACAGGCCCGGATGCAGCGCCTCGCGCGCCGTCTCCGCGCCCAGCACCAGAGTCTGGCCGTCGGTCACGGCGATATTGCCCTGCCAGTCCAGCTTGACGCGGTCGCCGATGGCGCGGCTGTTGCCGTTGTCGGGATCTTGGGTGGCGGTGATGGTGCTGCCATAGGCCAGACCAACCGTCTGGTCCAGACGGCCATCCCACAACACCAGATGCGCATGGGCACGGGTCTGATAGCCGATGGACGAAATGCGCGTCTGGGTCGGCGACGGGAAAGACGCAAAGGTGATGAAATTGAACGCATCGCCGGTGATGCGGCCCAGCGTGTTGTAGTAACGCGCGACAATTCCAATGTCGAAATTGTCGGTCACGTCATAGCCCAGCTTTGTGCTGGCGGTGAGGTTGTCGAAATAGTCGTCGTTGCGGCGCTGGCCCGGCGGCAGCAGGTTCAGTGGCGTCACCGGCGTGGCGCCGGCATGGACGTGCTGCACCGTCGCGGCATAGCGCAGCTTGCCGTATGATCCCGACACGCCCGCCGTCTGGTTGAAGGTTTCGAACGAGCCGGCTTCGGCGCTGGCGGTGAACTTGGCCGGGCCCTCGCCCGCCTTGGTGATGATGTTGATCACGCCGCCAATGGCGTCGGAGCCGTACAGCGCGCCCTGCGGCCCGCGCAGCACTTCGACCTGGGCGATGTCACCGGCGAGGAACTTGGAAATGTCCGCCGCGCCGCTGGGGGTGGAAGGGTCGGCGACATCAATGCCGTCCAGCAAGACCTTGACGTGACTGGCGTTGGTGCCGCGCATGAAGACGGATGTCTGGCCGCCGGCGCCGCCGATCTGGGCGATGTTGAGGCCCGGCACCTGCCGCAGCACGTCGGGCAGCGAACGGTTCTGGCGCGATTCAATCTGGGCGGCGGTGATCACGGTGACGCTGCTCGCCACCTGCTGAACCGGCGTGACGACGCGGGTGGCGACCACCACCACATTCTCGTCATGCAGGCGCGGCTGGGCGCCGGCCGCGACGGTGAGTGCGGCAAGGGCAACAGAGGTATAAAGAACGGATTTCAACATAAGCGGTCTCCTGGCTCAGGAGCCGTCATGCGGTATTGAAAAGGGATTTGGCCCCCGCATAGCGACTCCAACTTCGTCGCCGCTGCGGTTCACCCCGCTGCATCCCGCGCACCCCGGCCGGATACAAGACGACAGTGCGAGGCAGGTTTCCTGGCTTCCGGGTCGCTGCTCGGTCCACCTTCCCAAAATCGCCTGAGATTTCAGTGGTTTTTTCGGACTTCGCTCGCCGGCTACAGTTGCGGGGGCAGCCGCGGTGTCAGACCGCGTTCCCTAACCTTGCACGTGAAGGGGCTTATCGGGCGTCGCTGCCCCGCCGTCAAGACTGCGTTCAGGTCAGGCTGGGCTGGTTGGGCGCGCGCTTTTTCCACTTATAAAAGCGCAGTGAGTTCTTCCAGAAGAACTTTTCCGCTTCCGCGCGGGTGCGGGTGGCGAAATAGGCGCGCGCCAGCGCCACGATCTGGGCCGGTGTCGCCACGCCCCAGGTCTCGGGCCAGTTGGTGCCGAACACCACGCGGTCCTCGCCGAAGCAATCCATCAGCACATCCAGCCGGTCCTTGACCTGCGCTAACCCGCGCGCGGGAATGTCGCGGTTCTCCATGTCCGACAGCTTGCCCCAGATATTGGGCCGGCCCTTGATCTCCTTCAGGACGGCCGCATAGGCGGCGCGGTCTTCCGGCTTGGGTTCAAAATGCATCATGTGATCGCACATGATGCGCAGGTTCGGAATCTTGTCGTTCAGCTTCACCATGGTGTTCAGCAAAGCGAGATTGGGATTGGCGGTGTCCATCACCAGGTCGGCATCGGCGATGCGCTTGAGGCCATCGATGAATTTGGGATCGTCCGCCTGCGCGACGACATTGCGGCCCCAGATCAGGCCGCAGCGGATACCCAGGAACATCGGGTTCTTGCGGAAGCGGTCGAACAATTCGGCGAAGTCGGGCTTTTCCGGCTCCAGGTCGCCCACAGTGCCGACATACAGCGTGTCGGTCGCCATCTGGTCGAGCACCCAGAGATTGTCTTCCACCCAGGGACTGGCTTCCAGTTCGATGGCGCCGACAATGTTCAGGGGCTCCGCCAGCTTGCGATAGGTGGCGGGCAGCGCCACGCCGCCGGTCTCCTGCTCCCAAACTTTCGAACCGGCATAGGGCACGCCCTGCGGCCGGCGCTTGTCGAACAGATGGATATGGGTATCGATGATCGGAATGTCGGCCAGCGATTGTGCGTCTGCCATGGTCGATGTCACCGCCAGAGCGGTGCTCCCTGCAAGAAAATGTCTGCGTTGCATATTGAACTCGTTCCTTAGGGCAGGAAAACCATTACCGCCGGAGCGCCCACCGCCAGAAACTTGCCGGTGAATTTCGGGACACCCCTGGAATCCAGGCGGAAAGTGGCGATGTTGTTGGCCCGCAGGTTCAGCGAATAGAGGAACTTGCCGGTCGGATCGATGGTCAGGCTGCGCGGGTGCTGGCCTTCCGTCGGGGTGGTGGCAAGCTTGGTCGCCATGCCGCCGGCGCCGACCGCAAAGGTGGCGATGGAGTTGTGGGTGCGGTTGGCGGAATAGACGTTCTTGCCGTTGGCCGAGACCATCAGGCGCGAGCCCGAGCCGCTGCCCTGATACCCGTCCGGCATGGCCGAGATGCTCTTGCCCTTGGGCGTCAGCTTGCCGTTGGCAAAATCATAACTCGTCAGGCGGACATTGAATTCCCCGATCTGGTACAGCGTCTTGCCGTCCGGCGAAAAACCGAAATGGCGCGGCGCCGAACCGGCCAGCGCGTTGGTGACGGAGACTTCGGTCAACTTGCCGGTGCTGGTGTTGAGCCGCCAGACGAAAATCTTGTCGCGCCCCGCATCATCGCCCACCACATACTGGCCGGATGGATCGGTGGCGATCATGTGACCGCGGGTGATGCGGTTCGGCTCGGAACGCCCCTGCCCCGGCGGCGCATCCACCGCGCTGAACGAGTTTATAGGCCCGCCCGGTTTGATCACATCGGTGGTCTCGCCCAGCCTGCCGTCCGCACCGATCCGGATGACCGAGAAGGTGCCGCCGGTCCAGTTGGCAACAAGCGCAAACCTGCCGGAGGGATGAAGGCTGATATAGCAGGGAATGGCGCCCCGGGAGCTTACCGTGTTCAGTTTCCTGAGCGCGCCGCTCTTTGCATCCACCGCATAGGCGGTGACCGAACCGTTTTTGGCCGGGTCAAAACTGTCGATCTCGTTGACCGTGTAGAGAAACCTCTTGTCGGCCGACAGTTCGAACCAGGCCGGCGACCGGTCCCTGGCCACTAGCCTGAGGCCTGACACCGCGCCGGTAACATCATCGACATTCGCGCCGCATGGGCGCTGCCGGCACTTGCCATCAGGCCCGCTGCAAAAGCAGCCAGGGCGGCGGCGCGAAGGCGATTTTTCATCTCGCTCCTCATCAGGGCAGGAAGACCATCACCGCCGGGGCGCCCACCGCCAGGAACTTGCCGGTGAAGTGCGGCACACCCTTGGCGTCGAAGCGGAAGGTGGCGACATTGTCGGCCCGTTGGTTCAGCGAATAGAGGAACTTGCCGGTGGGATCGATGGTCAGGCTGCGCGGGGTTTCGCCTTCGGTCGGGGTGGTGGTGACCGTGCTCGCAATGCCGTTCGCGCCCACCGCGAAGGTGGCGATGGAGTTGTGGGTGCGGTTGGCGGAATAGACATTCTTGCCGCTGGCTGACACCAGCAGTTCCGAAGCTGAGCCGCCGCCTTGATAGCCCGTGGGCATCGCCGAAAGGCTGGTGCCCTTGGGCGTCAGCTTTCCGTTCGCAAAGTCATAGGTGGTCAGGCGGATGTTGTACTCGCCGATCTGGTACAGCGTCTTGCCGTCCGGCGAGAAACCGAAATGGCGCGGCGCAGAACCGGCCAGTGCCTTGGTGACCGAAGCTTCCGAAAGCTTTCCGGTGTTCACGTCCAGCTTCCAGACGAAGATATTGTCACGCCCCGCATCGGCGCCCACCACGAACTGGCCGCTGGGATCGGGCGCGATCATGTGGCCGCGGGTGATGCGGTTCGGCTGTGACGGGCTTTGTCCCGGCGGCGCGTCCACCGCATTGGCGGAGTTGGTCGGCCCGCCCGGCTTGATCACATCGGTGGCGGCACCCAGGCTGCCATCGGCATTGATGCGGATGACCGAAAAGCTGCCGCCGGTATAGTTGGCGACCAGCGCGAACTTGCCGGACGGGTGAATGCTGATGTGGCAGGGAATGGCGCCTTCCGAACTGACGACATTGAGCAGCTTCAGCGCACCGGTGGCGGCATTGACCGCATAGGCGCTGACCGATCCGCTCTTCTGCGGATTGAAACTGTCCACTTCGTTCACGGCGTAAAGAAACTTGCCGTCCTTCGACAGCGTCATCCAGGTGGGCGACAGGGTCTTGGCAGCCAGCCGGACATTGCTGGGCGCGCCCGTGGCATTGTCCACATCCACCAGATAGATGCCCTCGCCGCGATTGCTGGACGGCGCGCCAGACGCATTGGGCGTATAGGTGCCGATATAGGCGCGCGCCGCACGGGCGCTGGTAGCGCTGGCCAGCAGGCCGGCGGTGAAGGCCGCAAGGGCAGCAGTGCGAAGAACAAATTTCATGTCAGTCTCTCCTTGAAACTCAATTGTCCGGTAGCGCGAAAACGAAGATCGCATTGCCGTTTCCGGGTTTGCGCACTTCAGGCAAAAGGGTGGCGGGCTTGGCGACCGGGCTGCCGCCGCCCAGCCCCGACTCCACCGCGATATACTGTTTGCCGCCTACCGCGAAGCTCACCACATGGCCCTGCGCGCTGGTGGTCAACCGCGTCTGCCACAAGGTCTTGCCGGTGGCGGTTTCGATGGCGCGGAAGCGGCGGTCGTAATCGCCGACAAAGCCGACGCCGCCGGCCGTGGTCAGCACGCTGGTCAGGAAGGGCGATTTCTGCTGGAAGCTCCACACCGGCTTCATGGTGCGGGTGTTGTAGGCCGCCAGCCGTCCGAGATTGCCGTGGGTGCCCGGCATCTCGAACAATTGCTGCGAGGCGGCATTGGTGGCGGCGGGACCGATTTTCATTTCCAGCGCATTGCCGCGCAGCAGCACGCAGGACTGGTGCAGCGGGATCAGCATCAACTCGCTGGCCGGATCGAAGCTGGTGGCGGGCCAGTCATGACCGCCCGCCGGTCCCGGGCAGGACGACACCCACTCGCCCACTTTGGCGTTCTGAATGTCACTGCGATAGGTCGGGACGCCGGTCCTGGGGTCGATCTTGTCATAGACGTTCTGGAACACGGTTT
>JAZKDV010000016.1:6374-8982 GCA_040387395.1 Pseudomonadota bacterium
ATGCGATCGAGCTTCCACAGGATGCCGGCCTTGCCCACGGTCAGCACGTCCTTCTCATTGCCGTGATTGATAACCAGCCGCTCGAACACTTCGTCCAGGTCCAGCGCCTCGCCCGGGGCGTGGGTGTAGAACCATTTGAGCTTGCCGGTGTCCGGGTCCAGCGCCAGCGTGGCATTGGCATAGAGCGTCGCGCCCTGCGCCGTGCCGCGCGTGGCGCGCGTCCAGGGCTTGGCCTGGGCGGTGCCCCAATAGGTCGTGTTGCTTTCCGGATCGTAGGTGCCGGCGATCCAGGTCTCGCCGCCCTGGCGGAACTCGTCGGCAATGCCGTTCCAGCTGTCGCCGCCCGGCTCGCCCGTCAGGGCGATGGTCTTGAAGCGCCACGCCACCTTGCCGGTGTTCGCATCATAGGCGCTGATGAAGCAATGCTTGGTCTGGAAGCGGTTGCAGTAGGTCAGCCCGACAAGAATTTTGCCGCGTATGGCGATGGCGCCGCCGGTGTTGCTGTAGCCTTCCTTGCCGTTCTCGATCTCGGTTTCCCAGACGATCTTTCCGGTTCTGGCGTCAAGGGCATAAAGCTTGGCGTCCGTGGTGGGCACAAACACCTTGTCGCCATAGAGCGCCAGGCTGCGCGTGGCGCCATAGGCGCGGGTGGGCGTCGGCCCGATGCGGTTCTCCCACAACAGCTCGCCGGATCTCGCATCCAGCGCCTGCACCGTGTTGGCGACATTGGACAGGAACATGATGCCGTCATGCACGATGGGCGTGACCTGGCTGGCGCCGCCGTCATTCATCGCCCAGGACCAGACCAGCTGCAGGTTCTTCACATTCGCCGTGGTGATCTGTTTGAGCGGCGAATTGCTCCAGCCCTGATAATTGCGCCGGTACATCAGCCAGTCGCCATCGGCGGGATTGCGCAGCATCTCGTCGGTGACGGGGCGATAGTCCTTGATGGTGCCGGGCACCGTCAGGCCAAGCCGCGTGGCGGGATAAGAAGTGGCGGGGCGCTCGGCGGCGGCAGCGCGCGGCGCGGGCGGCGGCGTCGCGGCCATCGGCTTGCCGTCCGCGATGGCGGCGATCTTCACGCTGTCAGCGGGCATCGCCGCGTCGGGGCTGGGCCGCGCGCCATTGGCCGACAGCATATAGTCGATGATCTGCTTGTAGACGCCTGCTTCCAGACTGTTGGGATTGCCATACGGCATCGAGGCGCGCACCTGCGCGGAGAGGTCGGCGACCGAACGGTTGCCCCAGGCGGCCATGAAGCTGCTGCCGGCCAGCGCCGGGGCCTCGCCCGCGCCCGACAGGTCGGCGCGGTGGCAGGTGGCGCAGTGCGTGACATAGAGCGCCCTGCCCGCCGATGCGCTCTGCGCGGTGAACGGCCCGGTCTGGAGATTTTGCGCCAGCGCATCGGCGCCCAGCACGGCGACGGCAGCAGCGGCGAGGAGGAGATGTTTTCTCATCGCTGCGGCACATCCAGTTGCGGCAAGAAGCCATGGCCCGCCACCGGCACGGCCTCGCCCGCGAAGGGATGGGGCGGCAGCAGCCAGCCGGTGAGATTGCCCTCCGGCGCTTTCTGGCTGTCGACTTGTATATAGACGCGGCCGCTGCGCACCGCATTGGCCTGGCGCGCGGTCAGAGTGACCGCGCCCGATACTTTGCCGTTGGTGCCGGGCGTTACCGTGATGTCCATGATCTTCGGCCCCATGGCGCCGATGCGGATGCCGTCATACAGCGCAGCGCGGGTGGCGTTGCTCGCCAGACCTTCGAACGTGCCGCGCACCGTCAGGCGATTGCCGTCCAGCGTGGCGGTGGCGTGCCCTTCGCCCATGATGTTGCCGCGGGTGCCTTCGGTGACTGGCGATGGCGCCAGCCGCGTTTCAAAATCTTCGCCGCGCGCGGGCGCGGCGCACAGGACCAGCGCCAGAAATGCGCATTGGCTGTAACGGTGCCGCAAAACCCCTCCGCCCGGATTCTTATATTATGGCGGGATTCCTAGCACGGCGGCGGAACGCCCCCAACACTTGTGCAGCCGCAGCATTTTTCGGCTATGCTGGCGGTCATTCCAAAGGTGCGTATCCGTGCTTCTGCTCATCGATAATTACGACAGCTTTACCTACAACCTCTTCCATTATCTGGGTGAGCTGGGGGCCGAGGTGCGCGTGGTGCGCAATGACGAAATATCGGCGGCCGAGGCGCTGGGGATGAAGCCGGAAGGCATCGTCCTGTCCCCCGGCCCCTGCACCCCCAACGAGGCGGGCATTTGCCTGGACGTGATCAGGCAGGCCGCCGGCACCATGCCGATCCTGGGCGTCTGCCTGGGGCACCAGGCCATCGGCCAGGTCTATGGCGGCGCGGTGGTGCGCGCGCCCGAGCCGATGCATGGCAAGCTTTCCCGCGTGCATCACACCGGCAAAAGCGTCTTCCGGGGCCTGAACAATGATTTCCTCGCCACCCGCTACCATTCCCTGACCATCGATCCGCCTTCCATGCCGGCGAGCCTCGAAGTCACCGCCACCAGCGAGGACGGCGTGATCCAGGGCGTGATGCACAAGACCCATCCCGTGCACGGCGTGCAGTTCCATCCCGAAAGCATCGCTTCGGAAAATGGCCA
>JAZKDV010000017.1:0-2838 GCA_040387395.1 Pseudomonadota bacterium
CGCGCGGACCGTCGATGCGGACGTACGAGCCCTGCGTAGACAGATCGGCCGAGCCCGCGAACGCGACGTAGGTCTGCGCGAGCGCGGCGTCGCTCTGGTACGAGGCGAGCAAGGTGCTCGAGACGGGATCGGCGACGTTCTTCACCCAGCCTTCCAGCGTAGGCTTGTCGATGCCCGCCTTTTTGTAGTCGTGGAACTGATAGGCGACCTTCTTGGAATCCAGCCAGGTCCAGGCCTTCTTCATCGTGTCGCAGTTCTTGATGCCGTAAAGCGTCGTCATGTCCCGCCCCGCAAATTTGAACGCAGGATATTCAACTTCCGCGACGACGCCTAGCGATCCTGATAGTCGCTGTTGTCCACCGGCGCGTCCGGCAATTCCTGCTCCAGCGACTGGCGGTAGGCAACGCAGCCGCGCAGGAATTTCGGCCAGGGCGGCACTGCGATGTCATCCGGGATCGGCTCGGGCAGAAGCCCCCAGAGCTGGGGATGGTGCCAGCAAAGCTTGTGGCCCGAACTGTCGCGGTGGTCGCGAATACCGGCGCGCAGGCGCACGACTTCCTGCACCAGGGCCTCGCGCGTCATCTGTTCAAGATCCTCGTCCATCCCTACCAAACGGACGAAGGGCCGGATTATTTCCCTGAGACATCCACCGGCACCGGGTCATTCGGCGACAGCCATTTGTAGACCACGCCCGCTATGGCCGCGCCCACTATGGGCGCCAGCCAGAACAGCCAAAGCTGCTCGATCGCCCAGCTGCCCTGGAAGATCGCCGGGCCGGTGCTGCGGGCCGGGTTGACGGAGGTGTTGGTCACCGGGATCGAGACCAAATGGATCAGGGTCAGGCACAGGCCGATGGCGATGGGCGCGAAGCCCGCCGGGGCGCGGCCATGGGTCGATCCCAGGATCACGAACAGGAAGGCGAAGGTCAGCACCACTTCGCACACCAGCGCCGCCGCCAGGCTGTAGCCGCCCGGCGAATGGGCGCCATAGCCATTGCTGGCGAAACCGGCGCTGACGTCAAAGCCGGGACCGCCGCTGGCGATCACGTAGAGAAGCGCGGCGCCGAACAGCCCGCCCGCCACCTGCGCCCCGACATAGCCCGGAAGGTCGCTTGCGGAAAAACGCCCGCCCGCCCACAGGCCGACCGACACCGCCGGATTGAGATGACAGCCCGAGACATGGCCGATGGCGAAGGCCATGGTCAGCACCGTCAGGCCGAAGGCCAGCGATACGCCGGCAAACCCGATCCCCAGTTCGGGATAGGCGGCGGCCAGCACCGCCGAGCCGCATCCGCCCAGCACCAGCCAGGCCGTTCCGATGAATTCCGCAACCAGCTTCCGCATCATGACAAGCCCCGCCTTGAGTCCGGCGCGAGCCTAGGCCGATGCAGCACCCATGTCATGGGCTTGCCCTATTTGCCGTCTAAGGCGTTTTCCTTCCGGCTCTTGAAGGGGCCAAAGGAGAAACCCATGGAAACCCAAGAGCTTCACCGTGGCCGCCTGATCGATCATGTCCAGCTGGTGGTCAAGGACATCAACGCCAGCCGCCGCTTTTACGATGCGATTTTCGCCGTGCTGGGCGTTCCGCTCGGCGGCACCATCGGCAATTCCTTCTGGTATGACGAATTGTTCGTCTCGCCCAATGGCGGGCCGGAGACGATCGGACTGCTGACGGGCCGCGTGCACCTCGCCTTCCAGGCGGCGGACAAGGCCGTGGTGGAGAATTTCCACAAGGCGGGTCTGGCGGCAGGCGGCGGCGACAATGGCAAGCCGGGCGAGCGTCCCTATCATCCCGGCTATTACGCGGCTTTCCTCACCGATCCCGATGGCAACAATATCGAAGCGGTCTATCATGGCGAGGCCAAGCGCAGCGCCGCGTCGGTGAAGATCACATTTTAAGCGAAAGGTCCCTGATGAACGCGAAGCTGGCCCTGACCGCATCATGCCGGTGCGGCGCGGTCGCGTTCGACGTGGTGGGCGCGCCGATCGTATGCGCCGCCTGCTATTGCGAAAGTTGCCAGGAAGCGGGCCGGCGGATCGAAGAGATCGCCGATGCCCCGCCGGTGCTGGGCGCGGATGGCGCAACGGACTTCATCCTGCACCGCAAGGATCGCGTGTTGTGCGTGAAGGGCGGCGAAAAGCTGCAGGAGCACCGGCTGAAGCCCGAGTCTACGACCCGGCGCATGGTGGCGAGTTGTTGCAACTCGGCGATGTTTCTGGAATTTTCCCAGGGCCACTGGCTGTCGCTGTATCGCGGCCGCCTGTCCGAGGGCGCCCCGCCGCTGGAGATGCGGGTGATGACCAAAAACCGGCGTGCGGGTGTCGAGCTGGACGCAGCCGTGCCCAGCTATGCCACCCATTCCGCCAAATTCATGTGGCGGCTACTCAGCGCCTGGGCCGCCATGGGCTTTCGGGTGCCCAAGGTGAAAGGCCTGCCGTCATGATGTCCCGCCGGCGCTTTTCCGCCGCCTTGCTGGCAGGCGCCGCCCTGCCCGGCAGCGCCTTCGGACAGAATGTCGACAACCTGCGCCGCACCGCGCGGGGGCTGAACCAGCTTCACGCCATCCTGGTCCAGCGCGGCAATGACGTGATCGTGGCGGAGGCCCCGCGCGGCGGCGGGCTGGACCGCGCCGCCAACATCAAGTCCTGCTCCAAGAGCGTGGTGGCGTTGCTGCTGGGCACGGCGATTGCGCGCGGCGAGATCAAGCGCGTCACCGACACCTTGAGCGCCGTCGCGCCCAAGCTGGTCCCGGCCAACGCGACACAAGGCGTGGCGGCGATCACCATGGAAGACCTGGTGACCTTGCGCGGCGGTCTGGAAAGCACCTCGGGCGCGAAC
>JAZKDV010000018.1:0-5783 GCA_040387395.1 Pseudomonadota bacterium
CTCGGCCACGAGGCGAAAGGCTTCGTTGAGCAGCGCGCCCTGCATCCGGTTCATCACGAAGCCGTCCAGTTCGCGCTTCATCATGATGGGCGCATGGCCGGCGCCGCGCAGGAAATCGGCGGTGCGTTCGACCACCTCCGCGTCGGTCCAGGGCGCCGGCACCACTTCGACGGCCGGGATCAGGTAGGGCGGATTGATGGGGTGCACCACCAGGCAGCGGGCGCGGCCTTTCAGCGCTTCGGTGAAGTGTGACGGCAGGATGGCGGAGGTCGAACTGGCCAGGATGGTGTCCGGTCCGGCGATGGCATCGAGCCGCGCAAAAACTTTGCGCTTGATCTCGACATTCTCCGGCGTGTTCTCCTGGACATAGTCGGCGCCGGACAGCGCCTCTTCCAGCGTGGCGGCGCCGCGCATCCGGCCGCGCACCTCCGCGCCGGACTGACCGTTCAGCAGGTCGTTGGCCACAAGATCGGGCAGCACGCCTTCGATATAGGAAAGTGCCGCGGGGGGGGCTTCGGCTTGCTCGTCCCACAACACGATATCATGGCCGGCGCGCGCAAAACTGATCGCCCAGGCGCGTCCCACAAAGCCCGCACCAATGATGGCTACCTTGCTCATGGACACTCCCCCTGCCGGCGCCCGCCGTCTTATTGCGAAAGCGCGCCCTTGAACGAAATCATCTTCTTGCGTTCTTCGCACCACAGCGCCAGCCGGGCGTTGCGGATGCTGTCCAGGATGGTGAGACGCCCGACGGCCTTCAGTTCGGGGAAGTCACGCATAACCCTGGGAAGCCGGTAATAGGGGATCCGGCTGTTGAGATGATGGATGTGATGGATGCCGATATTGCCAGTGATCCAGTGCAGCAGGGCCGGCAGGTCGTAATAGGAACTGCCCAGCAGCGCCGCATCGGAATGCGCCCAGGAGCCGTTGCGCGCCCAGATCACATCTTCGAACTGGTGCTGGACATAGAACAGCCACACGCCCATCGAGGCGGCCAGCAGCATGACGGGCAGATGCACCATCAGGAACGGTCCCACGCCGATCAGCCAGATCATGCCCGCCGCCGCCACACCGATTCCCAGGTTGGTCGCCATGGTGCTGATCCAGGGACCCCAGCCGTCGCGCATCTGGTGGACGGGCAGCCGGTGCTGCACGAAGAACATATAGGCCGGACCAAGCACGAACATGACCGGGGCGCTGCGATAGAGGCGATAGAGGAAGCGGTTCCAGAGCGAGCGTTCGCGATACTCCGCCACCGTCAGGGTATCGATGTCGCCGATTCCGCGCCGGTCCAGGTTGTTCGAGGTGGCGTGATGGATGGCGTGATTGCGCTTCCAGTATTCGTAGGGCGTCAGGGTCAGAATGCCCAACACCCGGCCCAGCCAGGTGTTCGCGGCGCGCTGCTGGAAAAAGGCGCCATGGCCGCAATCATGCTGGATGATGAAAAGCCGCACGACGAATCCGGCGGTGGGGATCGCCAGCAGCAGCGTCAGCCAGTAGCCGACATCCAGCGACAGCCACATCAGCAGCCACAGCACAGCCAAAGGCGTGACGGTGACGCAGACCTCGAAAATGGAGCGCCACAGATCGGGTTCACGGTACCGCAGAAGCGCGCGCGTTAGGTCTGGCAGGGGAATCATCACTTCTAAAGCAGACTGGTTTTCCGCGGGTTGCCTAGCAGCTAACCCCCCGGATTTCCATAGACCTTGCGGGAAATCAGCGTCCCTGGTGCCGGATGATCCGCGCTTTGTTCATGTGCTGCGGCTTCACGCCGCCCTTGCCGAGGAACTGCTGGTGTGCCGGAACCGGGCGCGGCGGCAGCACCGGGGCCTTCGGTTTAACGGGTCCAGGCTTGGATTCTGATGATTCTGGCGCGGGAGCGGCCTGTTTGGCGGGTGCTGGCGCCTTGGCAGAAACCTCAGCCTTCCTGGCAACCGGCTTCTTGGCAGGCGCTTTTGTCACTTTCTTGGCCACGACATGTCCTTTCAGGCAATGCGCGGCAAAGTCTAAACCGCGCTTTGGGCGGCGGCAAAGCAAAAGAAAAGCCGGAGGGGCGTTTGACCCCCCTCCGGCCTTAAGCCTTACGGGTTGATGCGGCTGCCTCCGACCACGCCCTTCTTGACCAGGTCGCTGAGCTTGATCAGCCCCTTGTAGGTGAACTTCTGCACCCGCTGACCGCGATAGGTCTCGGTGGTGTAGATGTCGCCCTTGGAGTTGGTGACGATGCTGTGCACGGCATAGAACTGGCCGGGCTGACGGCCGCCGCCGCCGAACCAGTACAATTCCTTCATCGTCTTGCGGTCGTAAACATGCACCACCGCGTTGGCGCCGTCCGAGATGTACATGAACTTCTGCTCAGGATCGCGGCTGAAGGCGATTTCCCACGGCGCGCCGTCGCCCCGGGTGGCGGGTTTGACCGCATACTGGCGCAGATAGGTGCCGTCGATCTTGAACACCTGGATGCGGTTGTTGGTGCGGTCGCAGGCATAGAGCAGCCCGTCATTCGACGGCTGGGCGCAATGCATCGGATTGCCGAACTGCGGCGAGTTCACGTCATAGTGCGGAATGGGCGTGTCGTCGGGCTTCTTGCCGTAAGCGCCCCACATCCGCTTGAACTTGAGCGTGGTGGCGTCCCACACCGAAACGCGCTTGTTGCCATAGCCGTCGGCCAGGAACATTTCATTGCCCTGGAAGCGGATCTGGGCGACGCCGCGCACATTCTGGGTGTCCAGGCTGCCCTTGCTGGCATTGGCCTTGCCGATCTGGCCCAGATATTTGCCATCGGGCGTGAACTTGACGATGAAGCTGTCGTGATACTTGCCGACCCCGGCGCCGGAATAGAGCGGCGGCGGCGCGGCGGGTGTTTCCGCGAACTGCGCCGCGCTGCCTGGCGCCGGACGCGGCTGGTAGGCGCCATTGCCGCCCAGCCAGATGTTTCCATCGGGACCAACGGTGATGCCGTGGTTGGAGCTGGGCCAGTCACGGCCCTTGCCCCGATTTTCGACGCGGCCCCAGGAGCGGATCAGGTTGCCGGCGGGATTGAACTGCAGGACGTCCGGCGCCGCCGTGCAGCAGTCCGCTTCGTTGCGCGTGGCATAGGATTCCTTCTGCTCCAGCGTCTGCGGACGGTGGAAAACCCAGACATTGTCCTGCTTGTCCACGTCCAGACCGATGGTCATCGCCAGGATCCAGCGATTGGGCAGCGGCTTGGGCCAATAGGGATCGGCCTCGAACCACGGCACCATCACGTCACCGGCGGCCTGCGCCTGCGCTGCGCCGATCCCGTCCTGATGCAAGGCGATGCCCGCCGTCAGCAGGCCCGCTGCCGCGGCACCCAACAGCAATTTTCTCGATAACACCTTCATCAATCCCTCCCCTTGCGGACCCATTTTTCGGGCGGTCCTTAAACCCTACATCGGACAATCGCTGCCGTAGCTGTTGAAGGCGACGATCGCCACCCGCGTCTGGGCCGCCACCGTTTCCTTGGTCTCCTGGCTGACCGTGATCCGGTAGTTCTGGATGATGGCCTGTGACGGGGTCAGCGGCTGGACCGCCTTGCGCGCGGCGACGAAGTCGCTGACGCATTTCTGGAAATTGTCGGCGGCGACGGCGTAGATTTTCGCCGCCTCCATGCCGGCCGTGATCTCCTCGCGGCTGGCCTTGGCGCCATTGATCACCCGGGGCGGACGCGGCGCCTGGCAATTGTCGCCGGCAAAGCTCTGGCTAACCCAAGCAGGATCGCGGCGGCTGTCCACCACCTCTTCGCTGCGGCAGATCGCGGCGAAGGATTCGATCGCCTGCTGCGTGGGGCGCGCGTCGGGCAGTGCCTTGGGCTCAGGCGCGGCGCGCACCGGAAAGACTTCCAGTGCGACGGCCACCGTCAGCGCGGCGGCGGCAAGAGCTAATGCTTTCCACATCCCGTAAGCCCGTCCCCTTGGGCGCAGCAGACCACAGGGCTTTCGCCTTGCCAACTCCCACGCGCCCTTCGCTGATGCGAGATTGCGAATGATATCCGGCGGATAGTCGTTATCCCTGATGCCTGGCCGCTGTTGCCGTGTTCCTGTGGCTTGATCTAGAACGGGCCATGAACCCGCAGGCTGTCCTCAACCAGGCCATCGCCTTCCACCAGACCGGCAATCTGGCGGATGCCGAGCGCCTGTACCTGCAGCTGATGACGGCGGCCCCGCGCGAGGCGGCCGCGCCGCACCTTTTGGGCGTGGTGCGGGCGCAGCAGGGCCGCAACAGCGAGGCGCTCGAGCTGATCGGCAAGGCGCTGGAGATTCGTCCCGACGCGCCGGAGATGCTGTCCAATTACGGCAATGTGCTGAAGACGGAAGGCCGGTTTGCGGAGGCACTGGCCAGCTATGAACGGGCCCTTGCGGCCAAGCCCGACTATGTCGCCGCGATCGCCAAGCGTGGCCAGGTGCTGCGCGACCTCGGCCGCCTGGACGACGCGCTCTCCGCCACCGACAAGGCGCTGGCGCTGAGCCCGGGCCATGCCGAAGCCCTCAGCAGCCGTGGCGTGATCCTGTCCGACTTGGGCCGCTACGACCAGGCGCTGGCCAGCTATGACCGGGCGCTGGCGGTGGCGCGGGATTTCCCCGATGTCTGGAACAACCGCGCCCTTACCCTGAAGGACATGAAGCGGCTGGTCGAGGCGCTGGCCAGCGTCGAACGCGCGCTGGTGCTGAATCCCGGATTTGCCGAGGCCCATAACAATCGCGGCGTGATCCTGTTCGAACTCCGGCGCATGGGCGAAGCGCTGGCCAGCTACGGCCAGGCGCTGGCGCTGCGCCCCGATTATGCCGAGGCGCTCAACAACCGCGGTGTGGCGCTGTGGAGCCTGAAACGCTTCGCCGAGTCGCTGGCCGATTGCGATGCCGCGCTCCGCGTACGCCCCGGTTTCGCAGACGCGCTGTACAATCGCGGCAATGCGCTGCTGGAAACCGCAAAGCCGCAGGAAGCGCTCGAGAATTACGAAGCGGCGCTGGCGGCCGACCCCGATCATTCCAATGCGCTGAGCGGATTGGCCAACGCCGCCATGACCACCGGTGACTGGGCCCGCACCGCGCGTCTGGCTGATGTGCTGAAAGCCGATGTGCTGGCGGGCAAATCGGTGATCCAGCCTTTTGTGCTGATGGGCTATTGGGATGACAACGAACTGCAGCTGCGCTGCTCTCAGAATTATGTGCACCAGACCGGCCCCGGTCCCCAGCCGCCGCTGTGGAAGGGCGAGCGTTACAGTCACGACAAAATCCGCGTCGCCTATCTGTCCGCCGACTTCCACCAGCATGTCACCGCCGCCCTGACGGTGGAGATGTTCGAGCGCCACGACCGCGAGCGGTTCGAGATTTTCGCAGTGTCGTTCGGCCCGGAAGACGGCAGCGCCATGCGCCAGCGGTTGATCGGGGCGTTTGACCGTTTCCATGACGCACGGCTGCAGACCGACCGCGAGGTGGCAAACCTGCTGAAGCAATGGGAGATCGACATCGCGGTGGACCTGGGCGGCCATACCAGCGGGGCGCGGCCCTGGGTGCTGGCGCACCGTCCCGCCCCGGTGCAGGTCAAGTATATGGGCTATCCCGGCACCTCCGGTTCGAATTTCATCGACGCCATCATCGCCGACCGCACGGTGGTGCCGCCGGACCAAGACCAGTTCTTCAGCGAGAAGATCGCCGCCCTGCCGGACACGCTATGGGTCACCGACACCAAACATGAACCCATGCCACCGCCAAGCCGCGCCGAAGCCGGCCTGCCCGAGACCGGCTTTGTCTTTTGCTGCT
>JAZKDV010000019.1:0-5791 GCA_040387395.1 Pseudomonadota bacterium
CCCGGGAAGCCAAGGCCGGACGCTTCAAACCGAATTTCGCGCCCGCCAAATCCAAGGCCCTGCTGCATGGCCATTGCCATCAGAAGGCCTTCGGCGTGATGGGGCCAGTGGAGGAAACCCTGCGCCTGATCCCGGACCTGAAACTGGAAAAGATCGAATCCAGTTGCTGCGGCATGGCGGGCGCGTTCGGCTACCAGGCCGAAACCGCCGACATGTCCCTAGCGATGGGCGAACTGTCGTTGCTCCCCGCCGCGCGCGCGGCGGATGCCGACACCGTGCTGGTGGCCGATGGAACCTCCTGCCGCCACCAGATTGATGACGGCGCCGACCGCAAGGCGGTGCATGTCGCCAGCCTGCTGGCGTCGCATCTGGTGTGATGCTTCGCGGCCTGCGAATTTTCGTCAAAATTGCGATGGAATCGGGGTTATTGTCGCAACTTGTCGCCGCAAAGTAGGCGTGTTTTGTACGCTTGATGGCATATCGAAAGGCTGATTTGCCTGATCTGCCTGCTGGCTTTATGAAGCAAAGCATGGACATGGACGGCTTCAAAGTCGATCTGACGAATTGCGAGCGCGAGCCGATTCATGTGCTGGGCAACATCCAGCCCTTCGGGTTTCTTCTCGCCGCCGGCGCCGACTGGCTGGTCAGCCGCGCCAGCGCAAATCTCGAATCCTTCATTGGCCTGAAAGCGGAAGATGCGCTGGGACAGCCCCTGACAGGCATCTTTACCGAAAAGGCGCTGCACGCCCTGCGCAATCGCGTGACGTTGCTGCGGGGACCGGATTCCGTGGAACGGCTGTTCAATGTGACGCTGACGCAAGGCGGCGCGCCGTTCGACGTGGCGCTGCATTTCTCGGGCGACCAGATCGTGATCGAGGCCGAACCCGCCGCCCAGGATGAGATGGAATCCAGCGCCATGGTACGCGCCATGATCGCGCGCCTGTCGCAGAGCGACAGCCTGACATCCTATTTTCGCGAAGGGGCGCGCCAGGTCCGCGCCCTGACCGGGTTCGACCGGGTGATGGTCTACCGCTTTGACGAACAGGGCTCCGGTGAAGTGGTGGCGGAAGCCTTGCGGCCGGGCGTCGACTCATTCCTCGGGCTGCACTATCCCGCCTCCGACATTCCGGCCCAGGCCCGCAAGCTTTACCTGCGCAACATTTTCCGCGTGATCCAGGACGTCAATGCGGTGCCGGTTCCGATCCTGTCCGGAACCCAGGCCAAGGCCGTGGCGCTCGATCAATCCCTGTCGGTGCTGCGCGCGGTATCGCCGATCCATATCGAGTATCTGAAGAATATGGGGGTGGATGCCTCGCTTTCCATTTCCATCATCGCGGATGGCAAGCTGTGGGGGTTGTTCGCCTGCCATCACTACAGCCCGCGTCTTCCCAGCTTTGCCTATCGCACCGCTGCGGAACTGTTCGGCCAGATGTTCTCGCTGATGCTGGAAAGCCGCGAGCGCCGTGAAGCGGCCGAGTATGAATCGCGCGCCCGCGCTGCGGCCGACCGCATGATGGCCACTGTGGCGCAGGATGCCAGCCTGCTGGCCAACCCGGCCTGGATCGGTGACATGATCTTCGACACCATTCCCGCCGATGGCGCCGGCGTGTGGCTGGATGGCGCGGTTTCCCTGTCCGGCCTTGCGCCCGACCGCGAGCAGTTCGGCCGGGTCGTGACCGCGCTCAATGAGACGTCGCAGGGCGGTGTGTTCGCCACGGAGTCCATCCAGACGCTGGTGCCGGAAGCCACCGACTATGCCGACCGGGCTGCCGGGCTGATCGCCATTCCGCTTTCGCGCACCCCGCGCGACTATGTTATTTTGTTCCGCAGCGAACAGCTTCGCTCCGTACGTTGGGCCGGAAATCCCGAAAAGCCTGTGGAGCTGGGGCCGCACGGCTCGCGTCTCACCCCGCGCAAAAGCTTTGAACTGTGGTCAGAGCTGGTGAAGGGCCGCTCGCTGCCCTTCACGCCCGCCGAACATCGTGTCGCCGAAAGCATCCGCAGCGGCATGCTGGAAGTGCTGGTCCGGCTGTCGGAAGCCGCCGGCGAGGAGCGCGCCCGCGCCCATGAGCGCCAGGAACTGCTGATTGCCGAACTCAATCACCGGGTGCGCAACATCCTGGCGCTGATCCGCGGGCTGGTATCCCAGTCGCGCGGCGGCAGCACGCAATCGATCGGCGACTTCACGGCCACGCTGGATGATCGCATCCGCGCCCTGGCGCGCGCCCATGACCAGATCACCGCCGATCAGTGGGGCCCGGCGCGGCTCAAGGACCTTATCGAGATCGAGGCCGGCGCCTATCTGGGCGAGCACAAGGATAGGGTGGCGCTGACAGGTCCGAACGTCCTGATTCAGCCGGCGGCCTTCACCACCCTGGCGCTGGTTTTCCATGAACTGATGACCAATGCCGCCAAGTATGGCGCGCTGTCGGACAGCGGCAGGGTCTCGGTTGTCTGGCGGCTGGACGAGAGCGGCAGCCTGCTGCTGACCTGGGAAGAGTCGGGCGGTCCGGTCGTGACCATGCCGTCGCGGCGAGGCTTCGGCTCGACCATCATCGCCCAGTCCATACCCTTCGATCTGGGCGGCCGCGCCTCGGTGGAATACCGGCTGGGCGGCCTGTTTGCGGAGTTCTGCGTGCCGTCGCGCCACGTTGCGGGCGTCGCCGCCGGCGCCGGCGATACGGCGCGGGCGCTTTCCATGGCAGCGGGCGCCATGCCGCTCAAGGACAAGACCGGGTTGCTGGTCGAAGACAGCATGATCATCGCTTTGGAAGCGGAAGATGCCCTCAAGGAACTCGGTGCGGTGTCGGTGGTGACAGCCGCCAGTGTCATGCGCGCGCTCGCGGTCATGAAAGAGCAGAGATTTGATTTCGCGCTGCTGGACGTCAATCTGGGAGCGGAGAGCAGCGTCGGCGTGGCGTCCGAACTGGCGGCCAGCGGCGTGCCCTTCGCTTTCGCGACCGGCTATGGCGAAGGCACGGTATTCCTGCAGGATTATCCCCGGGCCCCGGTGGTCAACAAGCCTTACGACAGCAACCACCTGACCGCCGCCCTGGCGCAGATGGGCATCCGATGAACGCGCCGGAAAGATTCCCGTCGGTTCGCCAGAGACTGCGGCTCGCGACCGAAGAGGTCCATCAGGCCCTGCACCGGGCCGCACCGTTCGCCGCCATCGCCGATGGCAGGGCGACACGGGACAGCTACGCGAACACTCTGCTGCTGCTGCTGCATCGCTTTCATGCCGGTCAGTCGGCCTTCTGCCTGCGCGCCGCATCGCTCCTCGGCCTGCCGCAGTTGGGCGCGGCGCATGCCGCGCGCATCACCGCCTTGAAGGCGGACATGGCATGGCTGGGCGCGGGCATCGAGAGCGATACGGTGCCGGATCGGTTGATGTCTGACGATGCGTGTATCGGCGCGCTCTATACGGTACAGGGCTCCACCCTGGGCGGGAAAGTGATCTATCGCCAGCTGGACAGCCTGTTGACGGACGATGCCGGCCGCTGCTTCTTCAAAGGCACGCCGGATGATGGCCGGCAATGGCAGGCACTGTGCGCCGCGCTGGAAACCTGCGGCGGCGATGCCGCCGGGATGGAGCAGGGCGCTCTGCAGGCCTTCCGGGATTTTCGGGATCTGTTGGGGTAGCTGTGCTGCCGCGTACCGGCTCTCAGCGCGAAATGAATGGTGCCGGCTACAGGACTCGAACCTGTGACCCCCTGATTACAAATCAGGTGCTCTACCAACTGAGCTAAGCCGGCCCTTGCAAAGGGATTATCCAACGGGCCCGTTAATGGCAAGTTCCTACTGAGGCGCCGTGAAGGTGTAGGTATACGACCAGCGCTTTTCCGCGCCCGGCGCCAGTTCGATGGCGATGAAGGGTTCGACCGACTGGGTGGTGTCGATGGAGAAAATGTTGATCCGGGTCATGGGCGTATCGCCCACCATGCGCACGCCTGCGCCGCTCTTGTCGGCAATGCTGATGTCATAATCCGAGGCGCTTGCGCCGAATCCCGTCACCACAAAGGAAAGACGCTCCTTGTAGGCCATGGGCCGCAGATAGGTCAGGGTATTGCCCTCGATGCGGATCAGGTCGGCGGCGGGCGGCGTGGCGGCGGTCACCTTGAACGGAAATGTCACCTGTACGCCGTCATTGCCCGGCGCCAGGCGCAGGAAATTGTGGTCATAGACATTGGAGTTGATGGGCCTGGTGCCGGTGTTTTTCAGCACATGCGCGATCACCAGCTGGGTGGTGCCGGGCACCAGCCGCAGCGTCTTTTCATAATCATAGGCGTAACCTGACGGACCGTCCGTAACGCTCTGGGTGAAGGTGACGCTATTGCGGGTGCGGCGCGTGGTGCGCTCGCCCCAGTCGGCGATCCGGTAGTGCCAGTATTTGTCGTAAGGCTTGTCGTCAGGGCGCTCCAGAACGCCCACACCGATCTTCACAAAGCGACCGCCCGGCTTGGCATCGTCAAAGCCGATCACCGCGAATTCTTCCACCGGCCCGGTGGCGGCGCTGTCGGGGCCGGCGACCAGGCCATCGTCGGTATAGGTATAGTCCAGAACTTCCGGCGCGGTGCGGCTGAACCAGGGGCCGTAGAACTCCTTGGCCCCAAGCTTCAGGCTGGTGACCACGCCGGCCTGGTCAAAGCGTGTGCCGCGGAAGAAGCCACGCTTCAGGTCCGGCGGTGTCACCGTCATGGTGATGCGCTCGTTGCGCAAGGTGATGAACGGCGCGGCGGCCAGCGCGCGCTCCACCGGATAGCTGCGCGGCGGCGGCGGCTGGACCGGCTGGGCCATCGCCGCGCCAGCGATCAGCGTGGCGCAGGCGATGATTGCCGGTTTCATCAATTATCTCCGGGACCGTAATAGTCCAGCGTGTGGGTCCAGCGCTTTTCCTCGCCGGGCGCCAGCTTGATCGCCATATAGGGCTCCAGGCTCAGGGTGCTGGGGATAGACCACCACAACAGGCGCGCAATCGGCAGGTCCGCGCGCAGCCGCACGCCAAAGCCTGTCTTGGTGTTGGTGATGCGGAAGTCATTGTCGCTGGCGCTGCCGCCCCAGCCGGTCAGGTCGCTGGCGATCTGCTCCTGTCCGGTCATGGCGCGCAGATAGGTCATGCGCGGCCCCTCAATCTTGATCGCATCCGCCGGCATGGGCCGGGCATTGACCAGGTTGAACGGCGCCACCAGCTGGATGGCCTCGTTGCCGGGGCTCAGCGTGGTGAAGTGATGGTTGTAGACCGTGGTGTCGATCGGCTTGCTACCGGTGTTCTTCAGCCGGACCTCGATGGTCATCTGCGGCTTGCCCGGCACCATGGTGACGGTCTTGGTGTGGCTGTAGCCGTAACCCGACGCATCGCCGGACACATCCTGGGTGAAGCGGATGCTGTTGGCGGTGGCGCGGCTGGTGCGCCGGCCTTCATTCAGGATGGGGTAGGTGTGGAAGCGGTTGTAGGTGTCGTTGTCGCGCGCAAGGATGCCGACGCCGATCTTCAGGAACCGCCCGCCGCGCCCGGCGGCTTCAAAGCCGTTCTCGCCGAACTCTTCCACGGGGCCCGCGGCGACATTGTTGTTGTGGGCGACAACGCCGTCACTGTCATAGGTGAAGTTGCGCACATTGGGCGAGGTCTTGGTGAACCAGTAGCGTCCGTAATCATGCCCTTTGTAGGTCAGGTGGGTGATCATGCCGGCATGGTCGAAGCGGGTGGCGCGGTAAAAGCCGAATTTGCCCGGCACATATATCTTGGCGCTGATGATGCCGTTGGAAATGGTCTTGGACGGCATATCGTCCA
>JAZKDV010000020.1:0-1615 GCA_040387395.1 Pseudomonadota bacterium
ATGGCGCCGCGCACCAGCTTCATGCTCGAGGTGCCGGTGGCGCGGGGGCGGTGCTCGATCGTGACCTCCGCCAGCGATACGCCCCGCTCCAGGAGCTTTGAGGTGACTTCCGTGGAATAGTTCATGCCTTTGGCTTCCAGCCCCAGCCCGCGCAGGGTCGGTCCCCACACCAGCTTGAAGGCGGAGTTGAAATCCCGCACCCGGCTGCCATGCACAAGGTTGCACACCAGCCCGCTGGCCCAGCTTCCGAACTGGGCGAAGGGTACGTCCTTTTTCTGGCGGATGCCGATGGCGGCCCGGCCGCCGTGCCGCACGGCGTCGATCATGTCCGGCAGGTTCTGGATGGGAAACTGGCCATCGGAATCAAGCAGCAAGACCCAGTCACCCGTGGTGGCGGCAATCGCGGCATTGAGTGCGGCGGCGGCGCCCTGGTTGCGGGCAAAATGCAGCGGCCGCAGGTGCGGGAATTGCAGTTTCAACCGGTCCAGCATGTCGCCAGTACCATCCATGCTGCCGTCATTGCAGATCACGATCTCGAAACTGGCGATATCGCTGCGTCCCGCCAGGAAGCCATGCCATTCGGCAACCACGGCTTCGATTCCCGCCGCCTCGTTATAGGCGGGCGCGGCGACGGACAGCCGGACGGGCGACAGCAGGCTTTCGGCCGGATTGCTCATGCACGCTCCAGCAAGGCGGCATAGGCGGCTTCCAGGTTGCGGGTGAAGCGCCGGGTGTGGAACAGGGCGCTGTCCGCGCGGTTGCGCACCAGCTTTTCCTTGACCGCCGCAAGCGCGGCGCGGTCCGTAGCCAGCTTCAGCGCCAGCGCTTCATAGCTTGGCAGATCGGCGGCGATCAGTTCGGGCATATCCGCTGCCTTCAGGATGCTGGCGGCGACGCGGGCGGGAAAGGAATTGCCGGGTGTGGTGACAACCGGCAGCCCGGCCCACAGCGCATCGCTGGCGGTGGTGTGGGCATTATAGGGCAGTGTGTCGAGAAACAGATCGGCCAATTGCTGGCGCGCCAGGTGCAGTTCCGGCGTGGTGCGGCCCGCAAAGATCAGCCGTTCCGGATCGATGCCGCGCGCTTCGGCCTCGCGCCGCAGATTGGCGCGGATGGTTTCGTTGCCCTGCAGCAGCCACAGCACGCTGCCGTCCACCTTGCCCAGCAGCCGCATCCAGATGTCGAACAGCGGGGCCGTGATCTTCCAATTGTGATTGAAGCAGCAGAAGACAAAGCCGCTCTCCGGCAGGCCAGCTTCGGCGCGGCTTGGCGGTGGCAGGGGTTCATGTTTGGTATCGGTGACCCATAGCGTACCCGGCAGGGCGGCGATCTTCTCGCTGAAGAACTGGTCCTGGTCCGGCGGTACCACCGTGCGGTCGGCGATGATGGCGTCGATGAAGTTCGAACCGGAGGTGCCGGGATAGCCCATATACTTGACCTGCACCGGCGCAGGACGATGCGCCAGCACCCAGGGCCGCGCCCCGCTGGTATGGCCGCCCAGATCCACCGCGATGTCGATTTCCCATTGCTTCAGCAGATTGGCGACCTCGCGGTCGGTCTGCAGCCGCGCGTCATGGAAACGGTCAAACGTCCCGATCAACCGCTGGCGCATGGC
>JAZKDV010000021.1:0-416 GCA_040387395.1 Pseudomonadota bacterium
TGGATGTGGTGACCGATCCGGACTTTGCGTCCAACCGCACCATCTTCTTCACCTATACCGAGTATCACGACCGCACCATCGGCAACACGTCCATTGCCCGCGCGGTGCTGGATGTGAATGGCAACGCCCTCCGCGATGTGAAGGTGCTGCTCAAGACCCATCCCTTCCTGCCCAACGACCAGACGCTGGCGATGGGCACCAAGACCGGCGGGCGCATCGCCATCGGCAAGGACGGTTTTGTCTATGTGTCGATCGGCGACCGCGACAATGCCGGCAACCGCCCCTGGGCGGTGGCGCAGGTCAACGACACCCATCTGGGCAAGATCGTGCGCATCACCAAGGACGGCGCGCCCGCGCCGGGCAATCCCTTCATCGGCGTGGCCGGCGCGCTGCCGGAAATCTGGGCCATCGGCTTT
>JAZKDV010000021.1:426-4965 GCA_040387395.1 Pseudomonadota bacterium
AGCCAGGAAGGCCTGACCTTCGACGCCAATGGCACGCTGTGGCAGACCGAGCATGGTCCGCGCGGCGGCGACGAGCTCAACATCATCGAAAAGGGCAAGAATTACGGCTGGCCCGTGATCAGCCATGGCATCGACTATCGCGGCGCGCCGATCGGCGAAGGCGAGGTGGCCAAGGCGGGCATGGAACAGCCGGCCTATTTCTGGTCGCCGTCTGTCGCGGTGGCGGGTCTGGCTTTCTATCAGGGCAAGTCGCGCGCCTGGAAGGACAGCGTCTTTATCGGCCTGCTGAATGGGCGTGGTGTCAGCCGGCTGAAGCTGGTGAACAACAAGGCGGTGGAAGAGGAAATCCTGCTCACCGAGCGCAAGGCGCGCATCCGCGACGTGCGGATGGGTTCTGACGGCGCGATCTATGTCGTGACCGACAGCGGCGGCACCTCGATGAGCGTCAGCCCGCCCGCGACGGGGCAACTGCTCAAGCTCACGCCCACCCGGTAATCAGGCGCGGGGCAGCCGGAAGGCGACCAGTTCGCCGACATGGCCGCCGCCGCCGATCGCCAGCACGAGATACTGGCGGCCGCCCAGCATGTAGCTCATGGGTGATCCGGTCTGGGGCGCCTGGAGATAGACCGCGCCTTTCTCTTCGCCGGTGGCCTTGTCATAGGCGCGCAGCATCGCGCCGCGCGCGCCCGATGGCGTGGTGTTCATGCCGGCCTCGCCGCAGATCACCAGCGTCTTGGTCACCATCGGCCCGATCAGGCCGACCCGCCCGGTGCGCGGAATCTTGAGCCCCTTCAGCGCCGGATGGTTTTTGATCGCGTCGGGTGTATCGCCATGGGCGATCTGCCAGTCATGCTCGCCGCGCGCCAGGTTGATGGCGGTGATGGTGCCGTAGGGCGGCTTGAGGATGGGAAGTCCGTCAATGGTGTTCTGGCCCGAGCGGAATCCGTCATTGGCGGTGACGCCTTGCGCGCTGTTGGTGCCGGGACCGGCGCTGGCATCGCCCATGGCGGCGGCGGGACGCGAGGTCACGCCGGCCACGCCGCGCACATATTCGTTCTCGGTGAAACGCGGATCGCCTTTCACCACGCCCACCACTTCAGCGACGTTCTGGGTGAAGACGAAGACGCGATGGGTTTCGGGATCGTAGCAGCCGCCCGGCCAGTTGGTGCCGCCCTGGAAGCCCGGCGCCAGCAGCGTGCCCCAGGTGCCCTCCGGTGTTGATAAGCTAGGAGGTTCAAAAGGTCCGCCGGTCTTGTAGCGCTTGATCAGCGCCAGCCCCCTGGCATGCAGCTCGGGCGTGAAGTTCAGGATGGTGTCGGCATTGACGTCCTGCACGCCATAGGCGGCGGGCTTTGTCGGCATCGGCTGGGTCGGCGCATACCATTCGCCCGGCACGCTGCCCTTGGGCACTGCGACGTCCGGGATCGGCCAGACCGGCTCGCCGGTTTCTCGGTTCAGCACATAGAGCCAGTTCTGTTTGCTGGGCTGGGCCAGCGCCTTGATGATTTTTCCGTTGTGCGGGATGTCGCACAGGATGGGGGCGCAGGGGATGTCGCGGTCCCACAATCCGTGGCGCACAAGCTGGTAGTGCCACTTGCGCTTGCCGCTATCGATGTCCACCGCGACGATGGTCTCGCTGAACAAATTGTCGCCGCCGCGCGTGACGCCCACCGCATCGCCGGTCGGCATCTCGATCGGCAGATAGGCGAGGTTAAGGGCCTCGTCGGCGCTAGCCTGCGCCCACATGCCGTTGTTGCCGGCCAGTTCCGCCGTGCCCGGCGCCCAGCTGTCGTAGCCGACCTCGCCCTTGCGCGGGATGGTGTGGAAAATCCATTTGCGCTTGCCGGTGCGCGCATCGAAGCCGCGGACATAGCCCTTGGTGCCGCCCTTCTTGGCCGGCACGCTGCCGCCCAGGAAGGCGGCGCCGACGATCACGGTGTTGTTGGCGACCAAAGGCGTGGCGTGCAGCCCGATGGGATCTTTTTCCAGATCGATGACCTGGTCATTATCCTTCTTCAGGTCCACCACGCCATCTTCGCCGAAGCTCTTGACCTTCAGGCCGGTGGCGGCGTCGAGCGCGATCAGCCGGTAGCCGGCCGTGACATAGAGGATGCGTTCTTCCTTGCCGTCGCTCCAATAGGAAACGCCATGGCCGGAATATTGCCGCGGCGCATTGCGGCCGCGCGCGCCTTCATCCTCGCTGTGCATCCAGCGGATTTCGCCGGTGGACGCGTCCAGGCACACCACCGCGCGGCGCGTGCCGGCGGTGACATACATCCGGCCTCGGATGACCAGCGGCGTGCCTTCATACTGATACTCGGGACGCGGTCCCAGATTGTCGGTCTTGAAGCGCCAGGCCACCTGCAGCGTGTTGAAGTTGGTGCCGTCGATCTGGTTGAGCGGGGCATAGCGGGTGTTGGCCGGGTCGGCGGCATAGTGGCGCCAGTCGGTGTCGGCGGGCGTCTGCGCCAGTGCGGGCAGGTGGGCGGCGACAAGAATGGCGGTGCCCGACAGGAGCACGGTACGGCGTGACGGCGATGACATGAAAAATCCTTCCCAGCGGCTCTTCGACAAGCCTTGGGACGGACTTTAGGGGCGCAGTGGCGCGGGTCAACCGCCTCGGCGTTGTGGCGTCGGCTCGCCGGACGGCAACCGGAAGGCGATGAAGGCGCCGTTGTAACTGCGCCCGCCGATCGCCAGCACGATGTACTGGCGGCCGCCCAGCATGTAGCTCATGGGCGATCCGGTCTGCTCGCCCGGAATGAAAACCGCGCCGCGTTCCTCGCCGGTCTTCTTGTCGTAGGCGCGCAGCCGCGCGCCCACCCGTCCGGTCTCGTCCGTATAGGTCATGGGATCGCCGCAGATCACGAGGCTCTTGGTGGAGAGCGGGCCGACCTTGCCGATCATGCCGGTGCGCGGAATCTTCACGCCCTTCAGCAGCGGATGGTTGCGGATGGCGTCCGGGGTCTCGCCATGCGCGGTCTGCCAAGACTGGGTGCCGGTGGCGAGATTGGTGGCGGTGATGCGGCCATAGGGCGGCTTCACCAGCGGGATGCCGTCCACCGTCAGGTCGCCGGGGCGCACGCCGGGCGTGTCGGCGGGCGGATTGACATGCACCATCGAGAACTCGCCCATCTTTTTGTCCGGGTTCTCGATGACGTTGCCGATGGTCAGCAGGTTGGTCTGGGAATAGGTGTAGACCGTGTGTTGGTCCGGATCGTAGGCGCCGCCCGGCCAATTGATGCCGCCGATATAGCCCGGCATGTTGATCACGCCATAGGGGCCGCCCTTCTTGGGCATGATCGGCGCGGTATAGACCGGACCCCATTTGTAATAGCTGGCGACCTTCAGCGCGCGTTCCCTGATCTCGGGCGTGAAGTCCACGATGTCGTCCGCGCCGAAACCCTGGCGGTCGAACGGCGGCGGCTTGGACGGGTGCGGCTGGGTCTTGGCGTACCATTCGCCCGGCACGTCACCCGCCGGCACGCGCTTTTCCGGGATCGGCCAGACCGGCTTGCCGGTCTCGCGGTCGAGCACGAACAGGAAGGCCTGCTTGGTCGGCTGCACCAGCGCCTTGATGATCCGCCCATTGTGCGGCAGGTCGCAAAGGATGGCGGCGCAGGGCACGTCATAATCCCACAGCCCGTGATGCACCATCTGGTAGTGCCAGCGGCGCTTGCCGGTGCGGGTATCGACCGCGACGATGCTTTCGGCGAACAGGTTGTTGCCGGGGCGATAGAAGCCCATCTGGTCGCCGGTCGGCATTTCCACGCCCAGATAGGCCAGGCCCAGTTCTTCGTCGGCAGAAATCTGCGCCCAGGCGCCGGTGTTGCCGGCTTCCTCGGCGGTGCCCGGCGCCCAGGTGTCGTAACCAAACTCGCCCTTGTGCGGGATGGTGTGGAAGATCCAGAGGCGCTTGCCGGTGCGGATGTCGAAACCGCGCACGTAGCCGCGCGCGTTCTTGATGACGGCGGGCGTGTTGCCGGCGGTGTGGGCGGCGCCGATGATGATCACATCGTTGGCGATGGTCGGCGCGGTGTGCAGGCCGATATCGGATTTTTCCGCATCCAGCTCCTGGTCGATTTCCTTCTTCAGGTCGACCATGCCGTGGACGCCGAACTCGAGGTCCAGCAGTCCGGTGCGGGCATCCAGCGCCACCATCTGATAGCCGATGGTGACATAGATGATGCGTTCGATGGTGCCGTCGGTCCAATAGCCGACGCCGCGGCCCGAAAGGCGGCGCGGGGCGTTGCGCGTGCGCGCGCCTTCATCGGGACTCTTGTGCAGCCAGAGCAGCTCGCCGGTGGCGGCATCCAGGCAGACCACGTCGCGGCGCGCGCCGGCGGTGCAATAGAGCTTGCCCTTGATTAGCAGCGGCGTGCCCTGAAGGATGACTTCCGCGCGCGGCCCCAGATTCTTGGTGCTGAATTCCCAGGCGACTTCCAGCTTGTTGAAATTCTCGCCATTGATCTGGTCCAGCGGCGCGTGCCGGGTATGGGCGAGGTCGCCGCCATAGCTGCGCCATTCGGTGTTCGCCGG
>JAZKDV010000021.1:4975-7701 GCA_040387395.1 Pseudomonadota bacterium
GCTTGTGGCATTAACCGCGCCCTTCTCGGCCATGTATTCGGCCTGCGCCTCGGCCATCTGAAAGGGCATCGCCGCCGCGGCAAGCCCGCCGATGGTGGTGGTCAACATCAGACGTCGGTTCAGCGCGTGCATAAGCAACTCCCTGGGAGCTCCGGTAGGCGTGTTTTTTTGAGGTGATTTGGAGCAGGGCGACACTAGCCCAAGCTTGTGGCGCTCCCAAGGCCAAAACCGTCGCGAAACGTCGCGATTACCGCTCGGTAAAATGGAACTGGGCGCCGGATTTCAGGCCGGCTGGCCAGCGCGCCGTGATGGTTTTCAGCCTGGTGTAGAAGTGCACGCCTTCCGGGCCATAGACGCCGTGGCTGCCGAAGATCGAGGACTTCCAGCCGCCGAAAGAGTGCGTGCCCACCGGCACCGGGATCGGCACATTGACCCCGACCATGCCCACCTGGATGCGGTCGGTGAAATCGCGCGCCGCATCGCCGTCGCGGGTGAAGATGGCTGTGCCGTTGGCGAAGGGATGGCTGTTGATCAGGCCGACCGCGCCTTCGTAATTTTCCGCCCGCACCACCGACAGCACGGGGCCGAAGATTTCTTCCTTGTAGACGGTCATGTCCGGCGTGACGCGGTCCAGCAATGTGCCGCCCAGCCAGAAGCCATTTTCATAGCCCTGCAGTTTCAGCCCTCGGCCATCGACCACCAGTTCCGCGCCTTCGCGCGCCCCGGCATCGATATAGGAAGAAACCTTGTCGCGGTGCGCCGCCGTCACCAGCGGGCCCATTTCGGCGCTGGTATCGGTGGCCGGACCGATCTTGAGCGATTGCACGCGCGGCTTGAGCCTGGCGATCAGCGCATCGGCGGTTTTTGCGCCCACCGGCACTGCCACCGACACCGCCATGCAGCGTTCGCCGGCCGAGCCATAGCCCGCGCCCATCAGCGCATCCGCCGCCTGGTCCAGATCGGCATCGGGCATGACCACCAGATGGTTCTTGGCGCCGCCCAGTGCCTGCACCCGCTTTCCCGCAGCGCTGCCGCGGCTATAGACATATTCGGCGATGGGGGTGGAGCCGACAAAGGACACCGCCGCGATGCCGGGGTGATCCAGAATAGCGTCCACCGCATCCTTGCCGCCATGCACGACATTGAGCACGCCATCGGGAAGGCCCGCTTCGCGCCACAGATCGTGCAGCAGGTTGGCGGTGGAAGGATCACGCTCCGACGGCTTGAGGATGAAGGCGTTGCCGCAGGCCAGCGCCATCGGCATCATCCAGAGCGGCACCATGGCGGGACAGGTGAACGGCGTGATGCCCGCCACCACGCCCAGCGGCTGGCGCTGGTCATAGGAATCCATGCCGGTGGAAACGCTGGCGCTGAAGCTGCCCTTCAGCAGATGCGGGATGCCGCAGGCGAACTCCACCACCTCCTGGCCGCGCGCCACTTCGCCCAGGGCATCGGCGTGCATCTTGCCGTGCTCGGCGCTGATGAGTTTGGCGATGTCGTCGGCGCGGGCGATCAGCAGCCGGCGCATCTCATCCATCACCCGGGCGCGGCGGCTGGGCGTGGTCGCGGCCCAGGCGGGGAAGGCGGCGAGGGCGGCGGCCACCGCCGCATCGATCTCGGTTTTTCCACCCGCGGCAACGCTGGCGCTCTGTTCGCCGGTGGCGGGATTGAACACGGGCGAAGTGCCAGAACCGGCAACGCTTTTGCCCGCTATTTTGTGAGGTATCAGGGTCATGGGAGGTCTTTAACAGGCCTGATAGCCGCTTGTCAGCCGCCCTGAATCTCGCCAGTCTGCCGGGCGAATAGGCAAAAACATATGCCCGGAAAACGGGCATTGCATCGGGATGGGGCAGAACGTGATAGACGCCGCAATCAGCGCCGCTGATACCGCATGGATTCTCACCGCCACCGCGCTGGTCCTGTTGATGACCCTGCCGGCCCTGGCGCTGTTTTACGGTGGGCTGGTCCAGGCTAAGAACATCCTGTCGGTGCTGGCGCAGTGTTTCGCCGTCGCCTGCGTCTGTTCGGTGCTGTGGTTCGCCTTCGGCTATTCGCTGGCCTTTTCCGGCGACGGGGCCTGGCTGGGCGATACCGCCGCTTTCTTCCTGCAAAACCTGACCCGCGACGGCGCCCATGCCGGCACCCATCTGCCCGAAAGCGTCTTCGTGATGTTTCAGATGACCTTCGCGGTCATCACTCCGGCGCTGATCGTCGGCGCCTATGTCGAGCGTATCCGCTTCGCCGCCGTGCTGCTGATTTCTGCGCTGTGGATGCTGATCGTCTATGCGCCGGTGACCCACTGGGTCTGGGGCGGCGGCTGGCTGGCCGACATGGGGGTGATGGATTTCGCCGGCGGCATCGTGGTGCATGTCACCGCGGGTGTCTCAGCTTTGGTGATCGCCTGGATGCTCGCGCCGCGCCATGAATTTCCCCATGGCATCCGCCCGCCGCACGCGCCCTGGATGGTGATGGTCGGCGCCTCGCTGCTGTGGGTGGGCTGGTTCGGTTTCAACGGCGGCAGCGCCCTGACGGCGGGCGGCGATGCCGGCATGGCGATCCTGGCGACGCACCTGGCGGCGGCCACCGCCACCATCGTGTGGATGGCGATTGAATGGATCAAGTTCGGCAAGCCCAGCCTGGTCGGTGCGGTCACCGGCACCATTGCGGGGCTGGCCACCATCACGCCGGCGGCCGGCGTGGCGGGGCCGCTGGGCGCGGTGGTGCTG
>JAZKDV010000022.1:0-7781 GCA_040387395.1 Pseudomonadota bacterium
CGGCCCTGATGTTCGGCGCGGGCGCGCCCGGCTTCTTTGCCGTGCCCTACACCATCCTGATGTATCCGCTGTTGTTCGTCGCCTTCCCGCGCCTGTGGTCGGTGGCGCAGAAGCATGGCTATGTCACGGCGGCCGATTTCGTGCGCGGCCGTTTCGGCAGCCGCCAGCTTGCCCTGGCCGTCGCCGTCACCGGCATCGTCGCCACCATGCCTTACATCGCGCTGCAGCTTGTGGGCATGCAGGTGGTGCTGGCGGCGCTGGGGATCAACTTCTCGCTGACCATCCCGGGTTTCGGCCCGGTGGACATGCCGCTGTTGATCGCCTTCACCATCCTGGCCTTCTACACCTACTCCAGCGGCTTGCGCGCGCCGGCGCTGATCGCGGTGGTGAAGGACCTTCTGGTCTACATCACCGTCTTCGCCGCCGTGATCTTCATTCCCGCCCAGCTTGGCGGCTATGGCGCGGTGTTCGACGCGGTGCCGGAAAAGACCATGCTGCTGGCCAAGGGCGTGGGCAGCAATCTGGGCGCGGAGTTCGCCTATGCCAGCCTTGCGCTGGGCTCCATCCTGGCGCTGTTCCTCTATCCCCATGCGGTGACGGGTTTGCTGTCCTCATCCAGCCGCCAGGTCGTGCGGCGCAACGCCATGATCCTGCCGGCCTATTCGCTGGCCTTGGCGCTGATCGCGCTGCTGGGCTACATGGCGATCGCCGCCGATGTGCGCACCGATCCGAACTATGCCGCCGGCTTCGCTGCCTTCGGCAACAATTTCGCGGTGCCGGCGCTGTTCCTGAAGATGTTCCCGGCCTGGTTCGCAGGATTAGCCTTTGCCGCCATCGCCATCGGCGCGCTGGTGCCCGCCGCGATCATGTCGATCGCCTGCGCCAATCTGTTCACCCGCAACATCTACCGCGAGTTCATCAATCCCAATTGCACCTCCTCGCAGGAATCCAACGTCGCCAAGATCGTCTCGATCGTGGTCAAGTTCGGGGCGCTGATCTTCGTGCTGGAATTGCAGAGCACCTACGCCATCCAGCTCCAGCTTCTGGGCGGCATCTGGATGTGCCAGACCCTGCCCTCGGTGCTGCTGGCGCTGTACACCCGCTTCTGCAATCCCATGGCGCTGCTGGCGGGCTGGGCGACAGGCCTGATCGTCGGCACCTGGATGGTGTCGCAGCTCGCCTTCAAGAGCTCGACCTACACGCTCAATCTGTTTGGGCTGGAAGTGCCGTGCTACGCGGCGGTCAGCGCGCTGCTGCTGAATCTCGCGGTCAGCTATGGCCTGACGCTGGTGATCAACGCGGTATCGAACCCGGTGCGCCGCGACGAGACCAGCCCGGAAGATTACGTCTGACAGCAAAAAGGCCGCCCGTTACGGGGCGGCCTTTGTCTATCCTTCACCACGCCTCTAACCGAAGCGCCCCGTGATGTACTGCTCGGTGCGCTTGTTGTCCGGCGCGGTGAAAATCTTTTCGGTCTGGCCATATTCGATCAGCTCGCCCAGATACATGAAGGCGGTGTAGTCGCTGGACCGGGAGGCCTGCTGCATATTGTGGGTGACGATCACGATCGTGTAGTCGTTCGCCAGTTCCTCGATCAGCTCTTCGATCTTGGCGGTGGAGATCGGATCCAGCGCCGAGCAGGGCTCGTCCAGCAGGATCACTTCCGGGCGGGTCGCCACGCTGCGCGCGATGCACAGGCGCTGCTGCTGGCCGCCGGACAGCGACAGGCCCGAGGCGTTCAGCTTGTCCTTCACTTCGCCCCACAGCGCGGCGCGGGTCAGCGCGTCCTCGACGCGGCCGTCCATCTCCGAGCGCGGGATGCGTTCATACAGCTTTATGCCAAAGGCGATGTTGTCATAGATCGACATGGGGAAAGGCGTGGGCTTCTGGAACACCATGCCGATGCGGGCGCGCAGCAGGTTCTTGTCCTTGATCGTCAGCAGGTTTTCGCCGTCCATCATGATCGCACCATCGGCGCGCTGGCCGGGATATAGTTCGAAAATGCGATTGATGGCGCGCAGCAAGGTGGACTTGCCGCAGCCCGACGGGCCGATGAAGGCCGTCACCTTGCGCTCGATCAGCGGCAGGGTGATGTTTTTCAGCGCCCGGCTGTCGCCATAATAGAAATTCAGGTCCTGGATATCGACCTTGATCTTTTCCGCCGCGGAAGCCGCGGCGTGATGGGCGGGGACGAGGTGAATGGCGGTATCCATGGATCAGGTCCGTTTCTGATGGGAGAGGATGCGGGCGATGACCGAAAGGGTCAGCACCGTGATGGTGACCAGCAGCGCGCCGGCCCAGGCCAGGTCGTGCCAGTCTTCGTAAGGTGACAGCGCGTATTTGAAGATCACCGCCGGCAGCGACGCCATGGGCCCGTTCAGGTTGGTGGACCAGAACTGGTTGTTCAGCGCGGTGAAGAGCAGCGGCGCGGTTTCGCCGGAGATGCGCGCGATCGCCAAGAGGACGCCGGTGATGATGCCGGCGCGCGCCGCTTTCCAGGTCACCAGCTTGATGACGAAGTTTTGCGGTGCGCCCAGCGCGCTGGCGGCTTCGCGAAGGCTATTGGGCACCAGCAGCAGCATGTTCTCGGTGGTACGCACCACCACCGGGATCACGATCACCATCAGGGCGGCGGCGCCGGCGAAGGCCGAGAAATGGCCCATCGGCACCACGACAAGCTGATAGATGAACAGGCCGATCACGATGGACGGCGCCGACAGCAGGATGTCGTTGACGAAGCGCACCACGAAGGCGAGCTTTCCGTAGCGGGCATATTCCGCCAGATAGGTTCCGGCGAAGATGCCGATCGGCGTGCCCACCAGGACGGCGGCCATGCTCATCACCACGCTGCCGAAGATGGCGTTGATCAAGCCCCCCGGCGTACCCGGCGGCGGGGTGGATTCGGTGAAGAGGTGCGGACCCAGGGCGGCGATGCCTTTGGAAAACAGCTCCCACAGGATGAAGCCAAGCCAGATCAGGCCGAACACGGCGGCGCCGAACGACAGGACGATAAAGGCCGTGTTGGCGAGACGGCGGCGGAAGTACAAAGCCTGATTGATGACCATCTACTTGCCCTGCCCCTTTTCCATGGAGCGCAACATCAGCTGCGCCGCCGCCAGCACCAGGAAGGTGATGACGAACAGCAGCAGGCCCAGTTCGACCAGCGAGGAAACGTAAAGCTCCGATGTCGCCTCGGTGAACTCGTTGGCGATGGACGCCGAGATTGAGGTGCCGGGCGCGAACAGCGACGGCTCGATGCGGTGCGCATTCCCGATCACAAACGTCACGGCCATGGTTTCGCCCAGCGCGCGGCCCAGCGCCAGCATCGCCCCGCCCACCACGCCGGTGCGCGAATAGGGCAGCGCCACCTTGCGGATCACTTCCCAGTTGGTGGCGCCCACGCCATAGGCGGCTTCCTTCAGCACCGAGGGCACGGTTTCCAGCACGTCGCGGGTCACCGCCGCGATGAAGGGCAGGATCATGATCGAAAGGATCAGCCCGGCGGTGAAGATGCCGATGCCGTACGGGGCGCCGCCGAACAGGGTGCCCAGCACCGGCACACCGTCAAACGCCATGATCACCGGCTCTTGCACATAGGCCTGGAAGAAGGGCGCAAAGACGAACAGGCCCCAGATGCCGTAGATGATGGAAGGAATGCCGGCCAGCAGCTCGATGGCGATGCCGATGGGCCGGCGCAGGAACAGCGGGCACAATTCTGTGAGGAAGATGGCGATGCCGATGCCCACCGGCAGGGCGATCACCATGGCGATGGCGCTGGTGATCAGCGTGCCGTAGATCGGGCCCAGGGCGCCGAAGATTTCTCGGCTGGGGCGCCAGGCTTCTTCCGTGATGAAACCGAAGCCGAACGCCTTGAAGGCCGGCATGGAGCCGTGGATCAGGGCGCCGATCACGCCGCAGAAAATCAGCAGCACCAGGATGGCGGCCGCCATCGCCGTCAGGCGGAAGCGGGTATCGCCCGCGCCGGCGCGGCGGGCGGTCTGCGCCCGGATGGTCAGATCGGCAGGCAAATTTTCGCTCAAGCTGATATCGGTCAAAACAGGCCCCGGAAGGTCGTAAGTCGGGCGCAATCCACACCCCTCCGGCTCCACGAACATCACAGTCCTGCAAAGCTTTTGTGACAGCGGCCCGGGCGGGCGTGGCATCCGGCCTAACCGATTGTTTTTGCTGTATTTTATTTGCCGGAAAAATCTTGTGGCCCGGAGCCTCCGAGGTTAACCGGGCGGCAGGAACTTTAAGCGTTTCTGAAGGGACGGCAGGCCAGAATTGCCGCGGATTATCAGGAAAAACGCCCGGCAATGTCGTTTGTGCGGATCATAAGGATTTTGTTCGGGGTGGTGGCCGGCGTGATGCTGGTCGCCGCCATCGCCGACATCCTGTGGTCGGGCCACCTCACCTTGATCTCGCCTTTCAGCTTCGGCGCCCTGGTGGCGGTGGCGCTGGCCTTCCTGCTCACCAACATCCTGTCGTCGCGCGAGCGCGAGGAAATGCTGGAAGCCCAGAGCACCCAGCTCAAGACCATCGCGGGGCGTCTCGAAGCCTCGCTGAAGAATGCCGCCGTGATCAATGCGCGGCTGAACCAGAGCGAGGCGCGCTACAAGGGCCTGGTCGACGCGCAGGGCGACGCCATCTTCCGCCGCGACGCGTCCAGCCGCCTCACCTATGGCAATGACGCCTTCTTCCAGCTGTTCGGGCTGATCCCGGCGCGCGCCGTTGGTTATCCCTTCGCGCCCGAGCCGCATCCCGAAAGCCGCGCGCCCCTGTTCGGCAGCTTCCTGGAATCGGGCCGCAACCGCGCCCGCTATGACCAGCATGTGATGACCGCGCAGGGCTATCGCTGGATCGCCTGGGAGGATTTCGCGGTGCGCGACGCTCATGGCCGGCTGGTGGAAGTGCAAAGCGTCGGCCGCGACATCACCGACCGCAAGACGCTGGAAACCGCGCTGACCGAGGCCAAGGAAAGTGCCGAGGAAGCCAGCCGCGCCAAGTCCGGCTTCCTGGCCACCATGAGCCACGAAATCCGCACGCCGATGAACGGCGTCCTGGGCATGGGCCGTCTTCTGCTGGAGACCGAACTGCGCCCCGAACAGCGCACCTATGCCGAGGCCATCACCCATTCGGGCGAAGCGCTGCTGACCCTGATCGGCGACATCCTGGACTTCTCCAAGATCGAAGCCGGGATGCTGCATATGGACGAGGACGAAGTCGACCTGCGCACCATGCTGTGCAACGTCACCGAGCTGCTGTGCCCGCGCGGCCATGCCAAGAGCGTGGAAGTCACCACCATCATCGCCGCCGATGTGCCGCGCACCATCCAGGCCGACGAAGGCCGCTTGCGCCAGGTGATCACCAACCTGATGGGCAACGCGGTCAAGTTCACCGAAAAAGGCGGCGTCTGCGTCGAAGTCAAAGGCGAGATCCAAGGGGGAAGGCCCTTCCTGCGCTTTGAAGTGCGCGACACCGGCGTGGGCGTGCCGCCCGCCAAGCGCCAGGAGATCTTCCAGGAATTCGTGCAGGCCGATGCCAGTCATGCCCGCAAGTTCGGCGGCACGGGATTGGGCCTGGCCATCTCCAAGCGCCTGGTCGACACCATGGGCGGCGAGATCGGCGTCGATGCCGCGCCGGAAGGCGGTTCCAGTTTCTGGTTCACCCTGCCGGTCACGATGATCGAAGCGGCGGGCGAAGACCGTGCGCCCCTGAGGGGCATGCGCGTGGCGGTGATGAGCCGCAACAAGGCGCTGCGCGAAGGCATGTATCTGCAGATCGCCGCCGCCGGCGGCATTCCCGCCGATCCCCGGGGCGTCGCCGATGCGCTGCTGATCGATGCCGGCACCGGCAATACGCCGGAGCTGGCGGTGCATCCCGATCCCGCCGTGCCGGCGCTGGTGCTGCTGACGCCCAATGCGCGCGGCTGCCTGGAAGAAATGCGCGGCGTGGGTTTCGCCGGTTATCTGGTCAAGCCGGTGCGGCAGGCCTCGCTGGTCGAACGGCTGCTGCTGTGCTGCGGCGACCGCAGCGCCTTCATGCCGGAGGCCTTCGAGCCGCAACCGCGCGGCTGCTTTGAACAGGAACAGTTTGCGCCGTCACTGGCCGCGCCCGACGAACTGCCGCCCTTCATCACCGCACCGCCGGAGGAAGCCCCGGTGGCAGCGCCTGTGCTGGAGGACTATCCGGACTTCGATCCGCCCGCGATCCCCGCGCCCTTCATGGAAGATCACCCCGCCGCCGCGCGCAGCGTCGGCCCGGCCGTGACCACGCCGTCCGCCGAAGACGGGTTGCGCATCCTTCTGGCCGAGGACAATCCCATCAACATGATGCTGATCCGCGAATTGCTGCGCCGGCGCGGCCATAGCGTGGTGGAAGTCACCACCGGCAATGCCGCGGTCCAGGCCATGCTGGACGACACGTTCGACCTGCTGCTGACCGACATCCATATGCCCGGCATGGACGGCATCGAGGCGGCGCGCGCCATCCGGGCCGGCGAAGTGCGCACCGGACGACGACGCACCCCCATCGTGGCGCTGACCGCCGACGCACTGGAAGACGGCAAGAAGGCCTGCCAGCAGGCGGGCATGGACGGCTTCCTCACCAAGCCGGTGAACCCCGCCGAGCTGGAAGAGATGTTCCTGATGCTCTTTCCCAGCGAAGAGCGCTCGCACGCCGCGGTTGCCTGAGACGGCTCCCGTTGTTTAAGGGCGGCTCCGCCGCCGGGGTCGTAAGGACTAGGCACAGCCGGGAAATCCTGTAGCTTTTGCGCCAAGCGAAGCAGACGGGGCTTTTTCATGACAGACGCAGCGGCAAAAAGCTGGCTGGACGGCATCAAGCCCTATTTTGAAAAAGCGCCGATCGCCTCTTTCTTTCTGGGCGTCTCGTCGGGCTTTCCCTATGCGATGATTGCCGCCACCCTGACCACGCGGCTGGCGCAGGACGGCATATCCAAGCGCAGCATCACCGCCTTCACGCTCGCCTTCCTGGTCTACAATTTCAAATTCCTCTGGGCCTGGATGGTGGACGGCGTGCGCCTTCCCATCATCTGGCGGCTGGGCCAGCGCGTGTCGTGGATGCTTTTCACCGGCGTGCTGGTGATCGCGGCGGTGGCCAACCTCGCCTTTGTCGATCCCACCACCAGCCTGATCCAGACCGCTTACGCCGCCATTTTGGTGGGTGCGGCGGGCGCGACCTTCGACGTGGTGATCGACGCCTATCGCATCGAGATCCTGCGCCCCGACCAGATGGGCGTCGGTTCGGGCATGACGCAATATGGCTGGCGCATCGGCTCGGTTACTGCCGCCACGCTGGCGCTGGTGCTGGCGTCGCGCATCGGCTGGAACTGGTCCTACATGGCCTGCGCCGTGCTGGCTTTCCCCGCCATGCTCACGGCGCTGTGGCTGGGCGAGCCGGAGCGCCGCCAGATCGTGCAGCAGAAGCACGGCATGTCCGAAACCCTCAAGACCATCTATGTCCCTTTCGTGGAGTTCTTCTCCCGCCAGGGCGCCTTCCTGGTGCTGCTCTTCATCCTGTTCCACAAGATCGGTGACACGCTGAGCCAGCTCACCGTGCGGCTGCTGTTCAACGATCTGGGCTTCACCAATGACGAGATCGCCGTCTTCGATGTCGGCGTCGGCTTGTGCCTGAGCGGCGGTGGTCCATTCCAGCAACAGGCGGCGGCTGACGTTCATTCGCCAGAGTGATCGAACGACGGCGTCCAGCAGCAGGATTCCCTGTATGGGGAGCTGGCTGAAGTGCCACAAAAATTCAAGCAA
>JAZKDV010000022.1:7791-9499 GCA_040387395.1 Pseudomonadota bacterium
TGATCGGCATCTTTGTCGGCGGCGTGCTCTACGCCAAGCTGGGCATGAAGCGTTCCGTGATGATCAGCTTGGTGCTGATGGGGATCACCAACATCAACTTCGCGATCCTGGCCAATATCGGCCATTCCAACATGGCGCTGGCGGCCACCATGGCATTCGAGACCTTCGCCAGCGGCATCGGCGGCGTCACGGTGGTGGCCTATTTCTCGGCCCTGACGGACCTGCGCTTTACTGCGGCGCAATATGCCCTGATCTCGGCGGCTTCCAGCATTTTCGGCCGCATCCTGACGGGAACATCGGCCGGGGCGCTGGTGGAATCCCTGGGCTATGTGAACTTCTACCTGCTGACCACGCTGGCGGCGGTGCCTGGCATCCTGCTGTTCTGGCTGCTGGTGCGCGGGGGGCTGATCGAATCCTCCATGGGGTCGGCGGGCAAACAGCAGTAGCTGCGCAAGAAAGCGCCATTAACGCCATTTCATCACCGCCCGTCATGGATTGTCACAATCCATTGCCCCGGGGGTGGCGGTTGGGGTAAAATTGCCAAACTGTCGCATTTGGGTCTTACCCAAAGCACAGGGTGGGTGCGGGCGAGTCGTGGGGATCCGCACCAAACAGGAAGCGATCGTGGTCAACATTTACGAAGCGGGACCTTTCGAGGGACGCGTGGAGCAATGGCCGGTACTGGCGGTCTCCGGTGCGCTGGAAGTGCGCCTGGCCGAGACCGAACTGGAGATCGAACAGGCGCAGCGCCTGCGCTATTCCGTTTTCTATGAAGAGATGAGCGCCATCCCCTCGCCCCAGATGCGCGAGGCCGGTCGCGACTTCGACAAGTATGACGACGTCTGCGACCACCTGCTGGTGGTGGACCGCGATGCCCATGACGAGGACGGCCAGCCGCTGGTGGTGGGCACTTACCGCCTGACGCGCGAACGCGACGCCGCCAAGGTTGGCGGCTTCTATACGTCCAGCGAATTCGACCTGTCGCCCATGCTGCGGTCGCTGCCGCCCGAAACCAAGTATCTGGAACTGGGCCGCTCCTGCATTCTGAAAAGCTACCGCGCCCGTCCCGGCACCATGCAGCTTTTGTGGAAAGGCCTGATGGCCTATGTGGCGCGCTTCGACATCGACATGATGTTCGGCTGCGCCTCGCTGCCCGGCATCAATGTGGACGAGATGACGCTGCCGCTGTCTTACCTGCACCATTTCGTGCCCATGCCCGAACATCTGCGCGTCAAGGCGCGCCCCGAACTGTTCGTGGAGATGAACCGCATGCCCAAGGACGCGATCGATCCGCGCGAAGGCATCCGCAGCCTGCCGGCAATCCTCAAGGGCTATGTGCGCGCCGGTTGCGGCATCGGCGACGGCGCCGTGGTTGACCGCCAGTTCGGCACCACCGACGTCTTTATCTATTTCCCGGTCTCTGGACTTGATGCGCGCTACAAAAGCCGTTTCGGTCTGACCAAGTAATCCTTTCCCTTCAGGAGATGGCGATGCGCGTATTCGGATTGGCGCTGGCGATGCTGCTTGCCTGTGGCGCGCCCGCATTCGCGGAAAAGACCCTGGTGCAATCGCCCGACGCGCCCAAGGCCATCGGGCCCTATTCCCAGGCGATCAAGAGCGGCAACCTGGTGTTCGTCTCCGGCTCGCTGCCCTTCGATCCCGCCGGCAAGACCGATTACAGCCTGCTGGATGTCACCACCCAGACCAA
>JAZKDV010000023.1:0-5321 GCA_040387395.1 Pseudomonadota bacterium
CCGGCGGCGAGACCTGGCACATCGCGCTGACGCCGCGCGATCCCGCCCACCTGAACTGGACGGCGGGCGACATCGCGGAAATCTGGCCGCGCAACAGCGAAGCGGCGGTTGAGGAATTCCTCGCCTTGCACAATCTCAATGGCGAGTTGAGTTTCCGCTGGCGCGGCTACTGGACGTTCCTGCGCGACATCATCGCCCATAGCCGCTTGCCGCGTCCGCACGAGGTCGAAGGCATTGCGCTGGACTGGCTGGTGGAGCGGCTGGAAGGTTTTCCGCCGCGCGAATACTCCATCGCCTCCTTGCCGAAAAGCGGGCGCATGGAGCTGCTGGTGAGGAAGGCCGTCCGCGATGACGGCAGCCTGGGGCTGGGTTCGGGCTGGTTGACGCAGATCGCGCAGCCGGGCGGGGTGATCAAGCTGCGGCTGCGGCCCAATCCCAATTTCCAGCCGCCCGGCGATGGCGCACAGATACTTATCGGTGCGGGCACCGGCATGGCGGGTTTGCGCGCCCATCTGCAACACCGCCAGGCGAGGAAACTTGGCGATGCCTGGCTGCTGTTCGGCGAGCGCGGCGAAAAGACCGACCTTTATTATTGCGACGACATCAAGGGCTGGCAGTCGGACGGCACGCTGGCCAAGACCAACCTGGTCTTCTCCCGCGATGCCTCGCCCAAGCGCTATGTCCAGAACCTGGTGGGGGAGCAGGGCGATGAAATCCGCCGCTGGATCGATCGCGGCGCGTCCATCCTGGTCTGCGGCGGCCTGCAGATGGCGGCCGGCGTGCAGGACGCGCTGCTGGGCATCGTGGGGCAGGAAAAGCTCGACCAGATGACCCAGGACGGATTGTACCGCCGCGACATCTACTGAGCGGCGCTGTCCTTCTGGGATTGTGACGCGCTGGTGGTGAGATGGTGCAGCATCAGCGCCGCTGCTTTATCAGCATAGCCGGCTTCCAGCGCCGCCAGGATTTCCAGGTGATCGTCGATGGCGCCGTGCACCTGGTCCATCGGATAGTCCCACTGGCCGCTGAGAAAATCGCGAAGCTGGTTCTGTTGCTGCGCCGCCTTCAACATGGCGCGGTTGCCGCTGCAGCGGGCGAGCTGTTCGTGAAAGTCGGCATTGATGGCGTGGAAGTCCGCGCCGTCGCCCGCCTTCCAGGGTTTCTTGCGCAGCTTTTCATGCACGGCGCGGGTCTTGTCCGACCAGGTGCGATCCAGCTTGAACCCCGGCTGCAGCAGCATTTGCGGCTCCAGCGCGCGGCGGAAGGCATAACTTTCACTCAACACCCGCGCGCTGTCGGCGATGAATCCCCAGCCATTGCCGGGCCGCCGCTCCACCAGTCCCAGTTCGGCCAGCAGGCGCAGCACCCGCATCACACCGGACAGACGCGCATCGAAGCGGCGCACCAGTTCCTGCTGGGTAAACTGGTCGGGAAGTTTTCCGCGCGCGCGGGCGTCGGCCATGGCGGCGAACAGGGCGCTGTCTTCCTCTTCTTCGCCGGAAGCGCCTTCGGGAATGTTCTGCACGGCCCTGGTCAGGACATAGCCTCGCCCCTCGCGCGGACTGGTCACGCCTTGGGCGGCGAGCAATTGCAGCGCGCCGCGAACGGGCGTGCGAGAGACATTGAAGGCGGCGCACAGATCCAGCTCGACCAGGCGGTGGCCGGCGGGCGCGTTCTGTGTTTTCAGCGCCTGCAGGATGCGCCGCGCCAGCTCGGTCTGCAGACGGCTGGGAGGGACGGGTTTGGCGGCCATGGCCGCAATTTGGTCTTTCACGCCTGAAAAAACAATGTGGCGCGGCCAAAGAAAAAGGCCCGGCTTGCGCCGGACCTTCTTCAACGCAGCGCGAGGGCGCTACTTATCCTGTTGCTTGCCGCTGGACTGGTCCTGGTCGCGGTCCAGTTTCTGCTGGTCCTGCTGACGCTGCTGCTGACCGGACTGCTGGCCCGACTGCGGCTGGTTCTGATGCTTCTGCTGTTGGCCGCTCTGCTTGCTCTGGTCGTTCTGATTATTCGCCATAGTTCATTACGTCCTTTCAAACGGTTATTCCCAGCCGCCCTTTATGAACCCAAGGCCTGCATCATCGTTCCTGCGAAACCCACCAGTTCCCAAGGTTTCTTGGTCCTTGCACAATCGTGCGGCGTGCCTTGTTTCGCGGCTGCAAAATTGCTCCCGGTGGAACTTCCGGCCTAGGATTGCGCCAACAAAAATAAGAATCGCGGGTTGGGGAATGTCTGAACGCCGTGCGCTAAGCCGCCGTCGCCTGCTTGCCTCCGTCGCGGCGTTGCCCATCCTGGCGGCCACCGCCGATGGCGCCAGCATATCGGGACATTTGCCCTGGTCGCCCTTCGCGGGCGAACCGCCCAAGCCGGTCAATCCGCTGGGCTGGTATTTTTTCAACCCGGGCGAAGTCGCCGCCATCGAAGCCATCGTCAACCGTCTTATTCCCGCCGACGAACTTTCGCCCGGCGGCAAGGATTGCGGCTGTGCCGTCTATATTGACCGGCAACTGGCCGGCACCTTCGGGCAGGGGGAACGGCTCTACAACAAGGCGCCGTTCCGTCCCGGGCTGGCGACACAGGGGTATCAGGGCGATCTGACGCCCGCGGGGCGCTATCGCATGGGGCTTCGCGCACTGAACGACCATACCCAGACAACCTACAAGCGCGGCTTTGCGCAACTCGCGCCCGCGCAGCAGGACATGGTGCTGGCGGGGATGGATGGCGGCAAGATCGCGCTGAAGCTCAAGCCCGGTTTCAGCACCAAGGAATTCTTCGAGATGGTGTTGCAGAACACCATGGAGGGCTTTTTCGCCGATCCGCTCTATGGCGGCAATCGCAACATGGCCTCTTGGAAGATGATCGGCTTTCCCGGTGCGCGCTACGATTACCGCGACCATATCGACAAGCATAACGTGCGCTATCCGCGCCCGCCGGTGTCGATCTATTCGGCGGAGGGCTGACGGTGGCCAAGCTTCTTCCCAAGCGCGACGCGGTGATCATCGGCCTGGGCTGGACCGGCTCGATCCTGGCGCAGCAACTGACCGATGCGGGCCTGAACGTGGTGGCCATCGAGCGCGGGCCCTGGCGCGACACCGCCACCGATTTCAACATCGCCTACATGCAGGACGAGCTGCGCTACGCCATCCGCAAGGAGCTGTTCCTCAAGCCCAGCGTCGAAGCCATGACCATGCGCAACAATGGCTCGCAGACCGCGATGCCGATGCGCGACTACGGCTCCTTCCTGCCGGGCGATGGCGTCGGCGGGGCCGGGGTGCACTGGAACGGCCATACCTGGCGGTTCTGGAGCAGCGATTTCTCCATCCGCAGCCACTTGGTGCAGCGCTATGGCGCCGCCAAATTGAAGGGGCTGGAGCTTCAGGACTGGGGCGTGACCTGGAACGAGATCGAGCCCTATTTCGACCAGTTCGAGCATGTCTGCGGCATTTCCGGCAAGGCGGGAAACCTGAAGGGCAAGATCGTGCCTGGCGGCAATCCGTTCGAAAGCGCGCGCAGCCGCGAATATCCCACCCCGCCGATGAAGATGAGCTATGCCCCGACGCTCTTCGCCCAGACGGTGGCGGCGCAGGGTTATCACCCATTCCCCACACCCTCGGCCAACCTCTCCACCGCCTACGTCAATCCGCTGGGCGTGCGGATGGGGCAGTGCACCTATTGCGGCTTCTGCGAACGTTTCGCTTGCGGAAATTATTCAAAAGCCGCGCCGCAGACCACCATCCTGCCGGTGCTGATGAAAAAGCCGAACTTCGAGCTGCGCACCGAATGCGAAGTGCTGAAGGTCAATCTGACGCCCGACGGCAAGATGGCCAGAAGCGTCACCTATGTGGACGCCAAGGGCGTGGAGTATGAGCAGCCCGGCGACATCGTGATCGTCTGCGCCTATGCGCTGATGAATGTGCGGCTGATGCTGCTGTCGAAGATCGGCACCCAGTACGATCCCGTCACCAACAAGGGCGCGGTGGGGCGCAACTATTGCTACCAGACCGGCTCAGGCGCCCGCATGTATTTCGAGGGGCGGCACTTCAATCCCTTCATCGGCGCCGGCACGCTGGGCCAGACTATGGACGATTTCAACGGAGATGCCTTCGACCATGGTCCGCTGGATTTCCTGGGCGGCGGCGGCATCAACTGCATCGTCAGCAACGGGCGCCCCATCAGCAACCGTCCCACCGCGCCGGGAAGCCCGCGCTGGGGGGCAGGTTGGAAGAAGGCCACGGTAGAGGGATATAACAGCTCAATGGGCTTTTCGGCCCAGGGATCGTCCTATCCGGTGCGGGAGAATTATCTCGACCTCGATCCCACCTATACCGACCGCCATGGCCGGCCGCTGCTGCGCATCACTTTTGACTTTCCCGACAACGATATCCGCATGTCGCATTTCATGTCCGACCAGCTGGAGCGGATCGCCAAGCCGTTCGGCGCCAAGGTCACCACCGTGTCGCGGGTCAAGAAGGGCTGGGACGCGGTGCCCTATCAGAGCACCCACAATACCGGCGGGGCGATCATGGGCAGCGACCCGAAGACCAGCGCGGTGAACAAGTATCTGCAGAGCTGGGACGTGCCCAATGTCTTCGTGGTCGGGGCCTCGGCCTTTGCCCACAATGCCGGGATGAATCCCACCGGCACGGTGGGAGCGCTGGCCTATTGGGCGGCCCAGGCGATCACGGACAAATACATCAAGAGCCCCGGCAAGCTGGTGCCCGCATGAGGCGCGTACTTCTGGCCGCTGCTTTTGCGGTTGTTTCGACTGCGGCCAGCGCTGCCTCGGTGGAGGCGGGCCGCTACCAGTCGGTGCTGGGCGATTGCGAAGGCTGTCACGGCAAGGACCTGGCGGGCGGTGTCGAAATCATGACGCCGTTCGGCAAGCTGGTGGCGCCCAACATCACACCGGACAAGGCGACCGGCATCGGCAATTACACGGCGGAGGATTTCCGCCGCGCCATGAAGGAAGGTGTCGCGCCCGGCGGCAAGTGGCTCTATCCCGCCATCCCCTATCCGGCCTATGCGAAAATGGACGACGCCGCCATGGCCGATCTCTGGGCCTATTTCAAAACCGTCAAGCCGGTGCGCCATGCGGTGGACGTCAACCAGCTGCGCTTTCCGTTCAATCTGCGCCTGATGATGCGCGGCTGGAACATGCTGTTCTTCCGTCCCGCGCCTTACGCGCCGGATGCGGGCAAGAACGCCGCCTGGAATCGCGGCGCTTATATCGCCACCGGCCCGGCCCATTGCGGCACCTGCCACACACCCAAAAGCTTTTTCGGCGCCGACAAGGGGCTGGCGCTGTCCGGCGCGGCCTTGCA
>JAZKDV010000024.1:0-8849 GCA_040387395.1 Pseudomonadota bacterium
GTCTACCTCCCGGCGCGTCGGGTCCATCGCGCCACAGAAATAGCCTTCGGAATGATGATCCCAGGTCGGGCCCTTGTGCGAGCCGGGCACCACCATCAGCGGGCCATTCTCGATAAACGCATCGTCCAGCATCACGCCCACCGCCAGCATGTCGTCATTGGTGTGGGGATAGAAGGCCCAGTCCTGGTGCCATTCCACCGGCGAGCCGTAATGCGGCGACTTCAGGTTGATCTTGGAACTTTGCAGCCGCACGCCCGACGGGCCCAGCAGCTTTTCCAGGATGCCGACCATGGGGCGGTACTGCGCCAGTTCCCAGAATACCGGGGTGTGGCTGTGGGGCAGCTTGATGCGGCGGACCATGGGCTTTTGCGGCGTGTGGCCGGGCTCCAGGTCATAGACATCGGTGTGTTCCGAGACCGATCCCGCATCGGCCACCAGCGCGTCCAGCGCGCCGCGCAGCCGCGACAGCAGCTGCGGCTCGATGACATCGGGCACAACCAGATAGCCGGTCTCGTGATAGCGCGCGATGTCGCTGTCGGTGATCATGCGCGCGATGCTAGGGCGCGGGCGTCGCAGGCGTCAATTATGCAGGTGCGAACAGGCAGCCCCACTTCAGGCCAGCGCCGCCCTCATTTGGGAACGCCGCCGCGCTTCTCCCACTCCGCGCGGGTGCGGCAGATGCGCTGGGAATTGACCCGCGTGCTGGCGGTCGGATTCTGGTCGATGCAGATCTTCTCGTTGGCATCGGGCAGCGCGGCGGCTGCCTCGGCGGGCGGCGCGGGCGGCGGCGTGGGGCTTTGCGCCAGCGCGGCGCCTGAGAGCACGGAAAATCCAAGCACGGCAACGGTCAGCAGGCGCATGAAGAACCCCTTTTGGACGTGATGTTATCTCAACCAGATCTTGTGGTAACTACTATGTACATAGTAGAATAACCCGGACCGGTGAAAGCCGCAAATGTTTTTTCCGGTCAGCGAATGTTGGGCGCCAATAAAGCTTCCCATTGCGCCGCCCGCGCCGCCCAGTTGCTGATGCGGTTCACGGCCTGGAGTTGGACGAAGCGCTCCTGCGCCCATTCCTTTGGCGCGCGCAGAAAATCCGCCTCGTTCTTGTCGAGCAACGCGGTGATGCCGGCGACATGGGTCTGGCGGGTGAAATTGCCCGACACCGGCAGCAGATCAGCAAAGCCCATGGTGGTTTCGGGCAAGGCGCCGAAGGTGTTGCTGATGACCTTCAATCCGGCGGCCAGCGCCTCCTGCGCCACGATGCAATAGGTCTCGATGAAGGTGGAGGGATAGACCAGGAAGGCGGCGCCACGGAACTGGCGCACCAGCTCGGCCTGTCCCACTCCGCCATGATGATGGATGCGCGGATTTCTACCCATCGCGGCGAACAGCGCGGCGAAACGGTCGTCGGAGGTCTGGTAGGCCTGCATCGAGGAGAACACGTCCAGTTCGGTCTGCGCCTTGGTGCGGCCCATCACCTCGACCAGTTCGTCCAGTCCGCGAAACGGCATGGAGGCATAGACGGCGCGGTTCTGCTTGGCGGCCAGCAACTCCTCAGGCGAAGAGAACATGTTTTCGAAGCCGGGGCTGACGGCGTTGCCGATCACCACGCCGCGCGTGGCGAGCTTGAAATCGGCGCGCTGGGTTTCGCTGACATAGACAATGCAATCGAGCTGATGCTGGACCTGCGGCAGCAGCGTCAACGCCGGCTGGTTGGCGAAGACATGCGGCCAGGCGATGTTGAGGGTGCGCGGATTGCCGCTTCTGATATAGGGGGCGATGTCGGGATAATTGACCGCGATGGCGGCGTCGTAATTTTCCTTGCGGAAAAAGCCCGCCGGATCGCCCAGCACCGGCTGGACGGCCACGTGCCGCACCCCCATCAGCACCGGCGGCGTGCCGTCCGGCAGCAGCGATATCAGCGTGACGTCATGACCGCGCGCCGCCAGCGCCCGCGCCAGGTAACACAGGCAGGAAGCGATGCCGCCCAGCGGCGCACTTTCCGGCGTCGCGACGTTGAACGCCATGGTGCTGGGATTGAAGAAGGCGATTTTCATGCCGGCTCAAGATTGCATGGCAAGGCCCAAAGAAAAAGGCGCTCCGCAGGGGAGCGCCTTTCGCCGCGTCGCCAATTTTCAGATCGTGACGTTGCCGGCTTTGGCGGCTTTCACCAGATGTTCGGCGCAGCGATAGGCCAGCGCCGAGATCGTCATGGTGGGATGGTTGCGCCCGCCGGTGACCATGCTGGAGCCGTCCACCACGAACAGGTTGGGCACGTCATGGGCGCGGTGATACTTGTTCACCACCGATGTTTTCGCATCGTTGCCCATGCGGCAGGACCCGCGGGCATGCGAACCGCCGCGGCTGTCCGACAGCGTATCGGCCCAGACTTCGGTGGCGCCGGCGGCTTTGAGAATCTCCACCGACTTGTCAATGAAGAAGCGCATCGCCTTGAAGTCATTCTCGTGGCTGGTGGTGGTGATGCGCAGCGCCGGCAGGCCCCAGGCGTCTTTCAGGTCGGGGTCGAGGTCCACCATGTTGGTTTCCAGCGGCAGCTGGGAGATGAAGTTCACCATGGTGAGCCGGCGGTTGGCCTGCTCGATCAGCGCCTTCTTGTAGCCCGCGCCCCAGCTCGGGGCACCCCGCGGACCCGACAGGCCGTACTGGATCGGGGATTGCTGGCCGCGCGCCGTCATGCGGCCGCCGCCATACCAGCCGCGGCCCTTCACATCGTTGGGCACGTATGACAGCACCGCCGCGCCGGTGACGCAGCCTTTGTATTCGTTGAGCGGATCGGTGAAGAGCGCGGACGCGCCGCCGCCATTGCCCACCATCAGGTATTTGCCGACCACGCCGCTGGAATTGGCGAGCCCATTCTGGAAGCGGTTCGACTTGGACATCAGCAGCAGGCGTGGCGACTCCGTGCCATTGGCCGCCAGCACCACGCATTTGGCTTTCTGGAAAACCTCGCGATTGTCGTTCTTCTTGTCGAGGTAGACCACGCCGGTGGCGCGGCCCGCCGCATTGACCGAAATCTCGCGCACATAGGAATTGGGACGGATTTCGCAATTGCCGGTCGCCACCGCGATGGGCAGCAGCGACACGGCCGAGGACGACCGCGCCTTCACCTGGCAGCCATAGCCCGAGCACATGCCGCAATGGATGCACCCCGAGCGGCCATTGTACGGCTCGGTGATGATGGCGGCGACATTGGGCGTCACCACCAGGCCCAGCTTGTGGGCGGCCTTCTGCACCAGCGCACCGCTGCTTTTCAGCGGCAGCGGCGGCACCGGATAGGGCTTGGACATGGGCGCGATCAGCGGCGACTGGATGTTGGGGCCGGAAATGCCGATCTCCCATTCCGCCTGCACGTAATAGGGCTCCAGTTCTTTATAGGTGATCGGCCAGTCGGCGATGCCGGTGCCCTTCATGGTGCCGAAGCGGCTGGCCTCATCAAACTCCCACGGCAGGTGCCGCCAGGACGACGCGCCATAGGTGACGGTGCCGCCGCCGACCACGCAGCCGAAATTGTGATTGCCGGGCGTGGCTTTCTCGCTGGCGTTGCGGCGGAAGGTGTTGACGTGCTTTTTCGGATCGCTGATCAGCAGCTCGTCTTCGGTGGGAAAGCGGTTGGAAAGCTCGTCCTTGCTGTAATCCTGCTCATGGCCATAGGCGCCCCAGCCGCCCTGCTCCATGATCACCACCGAGAAACCGGCGATGGCGAGCTGCTTGGCCATCACCGAGCCGCCGGCGCCGGTGCCGATCACCACGAAATCCACTTCCTCGTTCGGGCTGTATTTTTTCATCGCATCACGCCTTGTCATAGGCGCCGAAGGGCGCGCGGAAGTTGAGGCTGTCGTCGAAGCCGATCTGCTTCCAGCCGACCTTCTGGAAATTGCCGCCATGCTGGGGGGCGGAGAACATGCCCATGATGGTGTGGTCGCGCACGGTGCGGAAGAAGGGCGTGGTTTCGATGGACGTCAGCAGCGCGAGCTGATCGGCCACCGGCATGGCCCCCAGCGGCTTGCCGCCGGTCTTGGCCGCCAGTTCGCCGAAGCCCTTCTTGTAAATCTCCTGCTTGTCCTGGGCGAAGGTCACCAGCGCCAGGTCGATGAAATAGATCACCTGCGCTTCCTTTGCGCCGGGCGTGGAGTCGCTGGGATAGATCTGCTGCGCCATGGCGTCGATATCCATCGCCTGGGCGCGGGTGAAGAAGGTGAAGTGGCCCATCTGCTGCGCCGCTTGCGCGTTTGCCACCTGGTCGGGCCAGTTGGCCGCCAGCCAGGCGGTGGTGGTGGCGCCGAAGCCTTTCAGCAGGAATGTCCGCCGTGTGCTGCTCATGGGGGCTGCTCCTTATTTCTTCTGGTAGCGGGTGATGCCGCGCGGCACGACATTGACCGCGCCATACATGTGGCCGTTGGGGGCGACGACCACGCCCTCGCCCGCCGTGTCGTCCGGCACAAAGGCTTCGGCCCGGCCTTCGCGGATTGAGCCGATCCACACGCCCTTCTTCCAGCCGCCGGGATGGTTGGCCTCGCTGGAGTCGGCGTCGATGGCATAGAGCCGGTCGCCGGTGATGTAGAAGCCGCTGGGACGGCCGAACTGCCGCCAGTCGGCGATGAACTTTCCGTCCTGCTCAAAGATCATGGTGCGGTTGTTGCCGCGGTCGGCGACATAGAGGCGGCCGCGTGAATCCAGGCCCAGGGCGTGCGGGTTGTTGAACTGCTCGCGGCCCGCGCCCGCCTTGCCGCCCCATTGCTTGATGAACTTGCCGTCGGCGCTGAACTTCATCACCCGCATGGCGAGGTCGGGCGGCACGATGTTGGCGATGGGGGCATGGCCGTCGGTGACGAAGATGTCGCCATTGCGCGCCGTGATCACGTCGCTGGGCGACTGGAAATGGCTTTCGTCATTGCCGCGCTGGCCGGCGGCGCCCAGGCGCATCAGCACCTTGCCATCCGGCGACAGCTTGATGACCTGAAGGCCCTTGGCGCCATCCTTGGACACGCCGCCATCCGTCACCCAGACATTGCCGGCGCGGTCGACATGCAGGCCGTGCGGAAACACGAAAAGGCCGGCGCCGATGCTTTTGATCGCCTTGCCGGTGTTCATGTCGAGCTGGATGATGGCGGGCTTGTCGGACGCCTCGCAGCTGTTGGCGCCGCAGCGGTCGATCGCCCAGATTTCGCCCTTGGGTCCGCGCTCGATTCCGGCGGTGGAGCCCCAAGCGCCGTTCGGCGGCGAGGCCCACTGGTTTTCCGCCTTGCCATAGGGCGAAGGAATATCCTGGGCGGATGCCGTCATGGGCAGTCCCACCGCCACGGCCAATGCAAAAACGAATTTCACGCCCCACCCCTTCATGTTCTGCCGATTTGCGGCACTGTTGCCGCCACGCTAATCCTGCCCCGGACCCGCGTCAAAAACCCCAGATCGTGCGAGGTGATCTTATCTGCTGCTGCGGCGCAGCATCCGACTTGCCGCAACCTTCCGTTGGGTTATGGTCGCGGCCGTGAAAACAGCAGGGAAGAACGGGACATGAAGATTCTGGTCACCGGCGCGGGCGGCATGATCGGGCGCAAGCTGGTCGAACGCCTGGCGAAGGACAAGCAGCTTGGCGGCAAACCGGTCACCGGCCTGACCCTGGTGGATGTGGTGGAAAGCCCCATCCCCGAAGGTTCGCCGAAAGACAGCAAGAGCATCGTGTCGGATTTTTCCGAGCGCGGCGTCGCCACCACCCTGATCGCCGAGCGGCCCGATGTGATCTTCCATCTCGCCGCCATCGTCTCGGGCGATGCGGAAGCCAATTTCGAGAAGGGCTACAAGATCAACTTCAACGGCAGCTGGGCCTTCTTCGAAGCCATCCGGCTGGAGAGCGAAAAGTCGCCCTACAAGCCGCGCTTCGTCTTCGCCTCCACCCTGGCTGTGTTCGGCCCGCCCTTCCCCGATCCGATCACCGACGATTTCGCGCTGACCCCCACCACCAGCTATGGCACGCAAAAGGCGATGACCGAGCTGATGCTGGCCGATTACAGCCGCAAGGGTTACCTGGATGGCGTCGGTGTGCGCCTGCCCACCATCTGCATCCGTCCCGGCAAGCCCAACAAGGCGGCCTCCAGCTTTTTCTCCGGCATCCTGCGCGAACCGCTGGCTGGCGCCGAAGCCCCGTTGCCGGTGGGCGATGAGGTGCGGCACTGGTTTGCCAGTCCGCGCTCTGCGGTCAACTTCTTCATCAATGCCGCCACTATCGATACTTCGACCCTGGGTGTGCGCCGTTCCATGACGATGCCGGGCGTCTCCGCCACGGTGGGCGAGCAGATCGAGGCGCTGCGCAAGGCGGCCGGCGACAAGGCGGTGGCGCTGATCAAGCGCGTAGACGATCCCTTCGTGCAGAAGATCGTGCTGGGCTGGGCCGGACGGTACAAGCCGGAGCTTGCGACCAAGATGGGCTTCAAGGCCGAGAAGAATTTCGACGAGATCATCAAGGTCTATCAGGAAGACGAGATGGGGAAGTAATTCCCCTCACATACATCAGGGCTGGGAACACGATGAAGAAGATGCTGCTGGGCGTGATCGCCCTGTGTCTGCCGCTATGCGCCTCGGCGCAGTCCACGTCGAAGGGCGGCGACTGGCAATCCTATGGCTATGACGCGGGCGGCGGGCGCTTCTCGCCGCTGACCCAGATCACGCCCGCCAATGTCGGCAAGCTGCAGGTCGCCTGGACCTATCACATGAACCCGGTGCCGTCGCAGAAGCTGGCGCGCATTCCCTTCGCCACCACCACGCCGCTGGTGGTGGGCAATCGCATGTTCCTGGGAACGCCGTACGGCCGCGTCGTGGCGCTGGATTCCACCAGCGGCAAGCAGCTTTGGGCCTATGACCTTCCCACCGGCGACCAGCCGCCGTTTCGCGGCCTGGGCTATTGGCCCGGCGACAAGGGCCACGCGCCCCGCCTGATCTTCGGCACCCTGCGCGGACGGATGATCGCGCTGGATGCCCCCACCGGGGCGCCGTCGAAGGGCTTCGGCGAAAACGGCATCATCGACACCAAGACGCCGGAGATCATGAACGGCTTGCCGAACGCCTTTTACGGCTACTCGGCGCCGCCGACGATCTACAAGAACCTCGCCATCACCGGCAGCCGGGTGCAGGAATCCCCATCCAAGGGTGCGGCGGGTGATGCGCGCGCCTGGGATGTGGTTACCGGCAAGCTGATCTGGACGTTCCGTTCCGTTCCGCGCCCCGGCGAGAAATTCTCTGAAACCTGGGAAGATGACGGCTGGAAGCAGGTTTCCGGGGTGAATATCTGGAATCTGCTGACCGTGGATACGGCGCGCGGCATCGCCTATCTGCCGTTCGGCGCGCCGACCTTCGACCGCTATGGCGGCGACCACAAGGGCGCCAACCTGTTCTCCAACTCCCTGGTGGCAGTGAATGCCAGCACCGGAAAGTATCTGTGGCACTTCCAGGTCACCCATCACGACATCTGGGATTATGACCTGCACACCGCGCCGGTCCTGCTGACGGTGAAGAAAGACGGCAAATCCATTCCCGCCGTGGCGGTGATGAACAAGACCGCGATGCTGTACCTGCTCGACCGCGTCACCGGCGAGCCGATCTACAGCGTGGAGGAACGTCCCGTGCCGGCCTCGTCGGTGCCCAGCGAAAAGGCCTGGCCGACCCAGCCCTTCCCCACCAAGCCTGAAGTCATGACCCGCATGGCCTTCGACATGAGCGAAGTGGCGGACATCACCCCCGAGCATCGCGCCGCCTGCCAGGAGATGATCAAGAAAGGCGGCTGGGTAGGCTCAAAGATGTATGAGCCGCTGCGCGACGATGTTCCCATGATCCGTTTTCCCGGCGCCGAAGGCGGGCCGGAATGGGGCGGGGCCGCGTTCGATCCCAAACTGGGCCTGTACATCTTCAACTCCAACCAGGTCGGCTATGTCGAAAAGCTGGTGAAGCGGCCCGATGGCGAATGGAACATGACCACCACCCGCTTTATCGATCCCAAGACCCGCGCGCCCTGCCACATTCCGCCCTGGGGCGAACTGATCGCGGTGGACGTCAACACCGCCGAGATCGCCTGGCGCCGGCGGCTGGGCGTCACCGACCATTTCCCCGAAGGCAAGCAGGACACGGGCCGCCCCGCCAATGGTGGACCGATCGTGACCGCCAGCGGCATCACCTTCATGGGCGGCACCGACGATGCGCGTTTCCGCGCCATCGACACAAAGACCGGCAAGGACTTGTGGACCATCAAGCTGGATCATTCGGCGCATGCCACGCCCATCACCTATCGCAGCCGTGACGGACGGCAATTCGTGGCGATCGTGGCGACGGGCGGCTCCTATCTGGGCAGCCCGAGCGGCGGTGACAGTTTGCTGGTGTTCGCGCTTCCCAAGTAACGGGACACCCAAAAGAAAAAGCGCCGGAAGGAAACTTCCGGCGCTTTTTTCATGTCTGAAAGATTTTAGGAGAAGAGCTGAATCGCGCCGTAGATGGCGGCAACCAGCACTGCGAACAACCCGCCCACGATGGCCACCGAGACCCAGAACGGGAATGCGCCGCCGCCATTGGCCAGCTTGGTTTCGTCTTTGCCCTGTACGTCTGCCGTCGCCATGGAAAATCTCCTTATTGGGCGGTGTTTTACCCCCGGCCCGGACTTTGTCAAATATCGAGGGATTAGACGGCTATCGGCGCCTTGATGCCGGCATGGGCCTGGTAGTTTTCCAGCGTGAAATCGCCGTACTGGAAGGCGAAAAGGTCCGTCACCGGCGGATTCAGCTTCATGGTGGGCAGCGGGTAAGGCTGGCGGGAAAGCTGGGCGTCGGCCTGTTCCAGATGGTT
>JAZKDV010000024.1:8859-11591 GCA_040387395.1 Pseudomonadota bacterium
CGCCCAGGAAGATGTCGGCGGAGCGCTGGTAGAGCTGGCACGACAGCTTGCCGTCCGCGACATAGAACTGGAACAGGCAGTGGCAGGGCGGCAGCGCCATGCGCGGCACGTCGGCGGGATTCCAGGCGGTGACGATCAGGCGGCGGGAATCCGGATTCGCCTTGATGTCGCGGATCAGGTTGGTGATCTGGTCGATGGTGCCGTCGTGCGCCGACGGCCAGCTGCGCCACTGATAGCCATAGACCGGACCCAGTTCGCCGTTCGCATCGGCCCACTCGTCCCAGATGCTGACGCCATGTTCCTGCAACCAATGGACGTTGGTTTCGCCCCGCAGGAACCAGAGCAGCTCATAGATGATGGATTTGAGATGTACCTTTTTGGTGGTGACCAGCGGAAAACCTTCCGAAAGGTCGAAGCGCATCTGGTGGCCGAAAATCGAACGCGTGCCGGTGCCGGTGCGGTCGTGCTTTTCCACGCCGGTATCGCGCACGAGTTTCAGCAGGTCGAGATATTGCTGCATGGCAAAATCCTAGCGGATTCGGAACGAGGCTTCACCCCTAGAATGGCAGTGGTTTTAGGTCGGGATCGTGCCATTCCCGCCGCGCTTCCACCGACATCAGCCGTTCGCGCGACCAGTATTCCAGCAGCCAGTTGGGATCGGCCAGGCTGGAGTTCATCACGGCGTTGACGATCTTGTAGAGCGGCATGCCCTGCGGATTGGCATCCAGCACGCCTTTCAGTGCCCGGATCGAGGCCAGAGTGATGGTCTCGTGATAACCGCCATGGTCGTCGTTCACCGTCCCGACCGCCTCGTTATGGGCACGGATCATGGCCGGCATGTCCGCGGCCGCGTCGAGGTCAGAGCGATAGCGCATCACCCACAGCGCCGCGGCCATGTGCCCGGCATGGGTCCATTCGATCCGCGGCAGGGTACGGGCGGCAAAGCGCGTCCCGAGGCTGATGATCTCGTCTTCGCTGGCATAAGCCGTCTTCATTTGCGCCCCGTGCCTCGCCGCGCCTGCGGAGTCAAGAAAGTTCCGCCCTTCAATTCTTAACCCCCAGCGCCTATACTGTGCAGGTCACCCGGGTTCGCCCGGGCGTCTATGGCGATAAACGACTGTGTAATAAGCAGCCCGGACCCGGGGGCGGTACCCGGCGCCTCCACCATAAGCCCGTTTTTCCTCTCCAAGAGGGGCGGGTTTTTGTGGGGGCGAAACAGGATCGACGGATGTGTAAAGGCAGTTCTTTTGCTCGGTATGGTTCCGCCGTCATCGGACTATTGTTTAGGTGCCAACGATAATGAAATGGCCCTCGCTGCCTAACTTCGGTTAGCCAAGCGCGGTTTTGGTAGTTGCACCGGGCAACAGAAGCAACTGCCACTCTTACTGAGTTATTTTGATCGCGATGTCGCCACGCTTGGAGACAATCGTGACTTCCGTGTTCGCGCCGCTGCGGCGAAGGCGCAGGTTGACCGACGCATCGCCCAGCGCCAGGTCGTTGATGGCGATCTCTTCCAGGAATTTGGGAAGCTGCGGATTGTTGAAGCGGATTTCGCGGCGCTCGAAACACATTTCCAGTCCCAGACACGCCTGCAGCAGCGCAAACGGCACCACGCTGGCCCAGGCCTGCGGGGCGCAGGCCACCGGATAGGACGTCGGGGCAGCGCCGCGCCGGCGGGGAAAGCCGCAGAACAGTTCGGGAAAGCGCATCATCTCCATATGGGTGGCGGCGTCGAACAGGCCTTCGAAAATGGCGCTGGCGGGACGCTTGAGGCCATAGCGCGCCAGCCCCAGCGCGATCAGGGCATTGTCGTGCGGCCAGATCGAGCCATTGTGATAGGCCATGGGATTGAAGCGCAGTGCGTCCGCCGACAGGGTGCGGATGCCCCAGCCGGAGAACATGGCCGGAGTCATCAGGGTGGCGGCCAGGATCTGCGCCCGCTCCGGCGCGGCGATTCCGCAGAACAGCACCTGGCCGGCATTGGACGAGAGCACCTTGCAAGGGCGCTTGGCGCCGTCGAGCGCGATCGCGTAAGCGCCCAGTTCCGGGGCCCAGAATTTCTCCTCGAACGCCAGGCGCAGCTTTTCCGCCGCGATGCCCAGCGCCGATGCGGTCTTGGCTTCCCCCAACACGGCCGCCAACTGCGCCGCGCCATGCTTGGCGGCATAGACATAGGCCTGCACCTCGGCCAGCGCGATGGGACCGGTGGCGAGCTGACCATCGGCATGCATCACGGAATCGGACGAATCCTTCCAGCCCTGGTTGGTCAGGCCGTTTTCGCTCACCCGGTAATATTCGACAAAGCCATCGCCATCCTGGTCGCCATAGGTGTCGATCCAGGCCAATGCCGCTTCGATGTTGGGCCAAAGCGCGCGGATGGTTTCGATGTCGCCGGTGCGCTCGAAATAGCGCGCCGCCAGCAGCACGAACAGCGGCGTGGAATCGATGCTGCCGTAATAGTGGCCGAACGGCACCTCACCCAGCACCGCCATTTCGCAGGCCCGCGTCTCGTGCAGGATCTTGCCGGGCTCGGCATCGGCGCGTTCGTCCATTTCCGTTGCCTGATGGGCGGCAAGATATTGCAGCACGCCTTTGGCCAAAGCCGGGTCCAGCCACAACATCTGCAGCGCCGTGATCAAGCCGTCGCGGCCAAACGGCGTGGAGAACCAGGGCGTACCGGCATAGGGGTACGGCCCCTGGGGCGTGTCGGTGATCAGCATCGAAATGTCGGC
>JAZKDV010000025.1:0-8440 GCA_040387395.1 Pseudomonadota bacterium
TCTTCTGGATCAGGTCGCCGATATAGACGATGTTGTCGTTCTTCAGGCAGTTGGCAGAACGGACGCTGAGTTCCAGCTCGTCCACTTTCTTGAGCAGCACCGGATTGAAGGCCAGGTCGGGCTTGGCTTCTTCGGCGGCGCGTTCGCGCGGCTCTTCGAAATTGATGAAGACCTGGAGCTGGTCCTGCAGGATGCGCGCGGCATAGGCCACGGCATTGTCCGGCGTGACGGCGCCATTGGTTTCGACCGTGAGGGTCAGCTTGTCATAGTCGAGGATCTGGCCCTCGCGGGTGTTCTCGACCTTGTAGGAGACCTTCTTCACCGGGCTGAACAGCGAGTCGACCGGGATCAGGCCGATCGGCGCGTCTTCCGGACGGTTGCGGTCGGCGGGGACATAGCCCTTGCCCGAAGCGATGGTCAGTTCCATGCGGAAGTCCACCTTCTCGTCCAAGGTGCAGAGCACCAGGTCGGGATTGAGGATTTCGATGTCGGCGGTGGTCTGGATGTCGCTGGCCTTCACTTCGCCCGGGCCCTGCTTGCGAAGCGAAACGCGCTTGGGGCCTTCGGCATGCATGCGCAGCGCGATCATCTTCACGTTGAGCACGATGTCGGTGACGTCTTCGCGCACGCCCTGGATGGACGAGAATTCGTGCAGCACGCCCTCGATGGAGATCGCGGTCACGGCGGCGCCCTGCAGCGAGGACAGCAGCACGCGGCGCAGCGAGTTGCCCAGCGTCAGGCCAAAGCCGCGTTCCAGCGGTTCGGCGGTGATGGTGGCGATGCGGCCCGCGTCATGACCGGATTCGGTCTTGAGCTTGCCGGGCTTGATCAGTTCCTGCCAGTTTTTCTGAAACATATTTTCCTCATCGTGTCCCGGGCATGTCGGACCATGCCCATACGTTCGACGGGTTATTCCAAGTCCGAATAGAATTTAAACGCGACGACGCTTGGGCGGGCGGCAGCCATTGTGCGGGATCGGAGTCACGTCGCGGATCGAGGTGACAACGAGGCCAACGGCCTGCAGCGCGCGCAGCGCCGACTCGCGGCCCGAACCCGGGCCGGAAACTTCCACTTCCAAAGTGCGCATGCCGTGGTCGACAGCCTTGCGGCCGGCGTCTTCGGCGGCCATCTGCGCCGCATACGGCGTGGACTTGCGCGAACCCTTGAAGCCCATCATGCCGGCAGACGACCAGGAGATCGCATTGCCCTGCGCATCGGTGATGGTGACGATGGTGTTGTTGAAGGTGGCGGCGACATGCGCCACGCCCACGACAACGTTCTTCTTTTCTTTCTTGCGGGCGCGGGGGGCTTTGCCGCCGGCCTTCTTGTCTTCAGCCATAACTTACTTCGTCACTTTCTTCTTGCCGGCGATCGCCTTGGCGGGACCCTTGCGCGTGCGGGCGTTGGTGTGGGTGCGCTGGCCGCGGACCGGCAGGCTCTTGCGATGACGCAGGCCGCGATAGCAGCCCAGGTCCATCAGGCGCTTGATGTTCATGGCGGTGTCGCGGCGCAGGTCGCCTTCGACGAGGAAGTCGCGGTCGATGACTTCGCGGATCTGGATGGTCTCCGATTCCGTCAGGTCGCTGATGCGGCGGGTCGGGTCGATGCCCAGCTGGACGATGATCTTCTTGGCGGTGTGCGGCCCGATTCCATGGATGTAGGTGAGTCCGATTTCGACTCGCTTCTGGGTCGGGATATTGACGCCGGCGATACGTGCCACTGGGTGTGTCTCCGAAGGCTTTTAAGCCGTTGAACTTGTTAATAATTTTTTTAGCGGCACCAAACCGGTCCAATCAGGGTCCGGGCAATGTCGAAAAAGCCCCAAAAACCCTGAAATGACAGGAAAAACTGTCGCGAGGGCGCGGATTATAGGAATGGACCCCCTGCCGTCAACTGCTGGCCGGGATTTATTGTCGCAGCCCCCTGCCCCGCCTCCGTGGCTCAGCCCTCATGGGCGTCCAGCACGGCGGCAATCTGGCTGGTAACCGTCTCCACCGGGGCCATGCCGTCCACCGCCGTCAGCTTGCCCTGCTGGCGGTAGTAATCGATCAGGGGGGCGGTGTTCTTGTAATAGACCTCCAACCGGTGGGCCAAGGTTTCAGGGGTGTCGTCGGACCTCAGGACGCCGCCGGCCTTGATACGGGCCTCGACCCGGCTCAGCAGCACGGCATCGTCCACCTTCAGTTCCAGCACTAGGTCGATCTTGCGGCCGCGCTCGGCCAGCATTTTGTCCAGCGCCTCGGCCTGGGGGATGGTGCGTGGGAACCCGTCGAACACCGCGCCTTCCGCGGCATCGGGCTGATCGTAGCGTTCGGCGATGATCCCGATCACGGTTTCATCGGGAACAAGCTCGCCCTTGTCGATCAGCGCCTTGCAGGCCAGGCCCAGCGGGGTGCGCGCGGCAATCGCGGCACGCAGCATGTCACCGGTGGAAAGCTGCGGCAGGCCGCGCTCGGTGGTGAGAATCTTGGATTGCGTGCCCTTGCCCGCCCCCGGCGGCCCGAACAGAACCAGGTTCACCGCCGTGTTCCCCTCAGCTTCGATTTCTTGAGCAGCCCTTCATACTGCTGGGCCACCAGATGGCTCTGGATTTGCGCCACCGTATCCATGGTGACGCTGACCACGATCAGGATGGAGGTGCCGCCGAGCGCGAAGCTGAGATTGTATTCGTAGAACATGAATTCGGGCAGCAGGCAGACGAAGGTCAGGTAGGCCGCGCCGATCACCGTGATGCGGGTCAGGGTGTAGTCGATGAACTGGGCGCTCTTCTTGCCGGGACGGATGCCGGGGAAAACGCCGCCATACTTCTTCAGATTCTCGGCGGTCTCTTCCGGATTGAAGACGATCGAGGTGTAGAAAAACGTGAAGAAGATAATCAGCGCCGCATAGACGAACAGGTACATCGGCTGGCCGCGGCTGAGATAGGTGACGATAACTTCCAGCCAGCTCGGCAGGTTCTGGGCATTGAAGCTGGCGACCGTGGTCGGCAGCAGCAGGATCGAGGACGCGAAGATCGGCGGGATGACGCCCGAGACATTGAGCTTCAGCGGCAGATGGGAGGATTCCCCGCCATAGACCTTATTGCCGACCTGGCGCTTGGGATAGGTGACGAACAGGCGGCGCTGGGCGCGCTCGAAAAAGACGATGAAGGCGACCAGGCCCGCAGCGGCGGCGAAGAAGAACAGCGCCAGGATCGGGCTGATGGCGCCGGTGCGCGCCTGTTCCAGCGTCTGGGCGATGACCTGGGGGAAGCCCGCCACGATGCCCGCGAAGATGATCAGCGAAATGCCGTTGCCGACGCCGCGGCTGGTGATCTGCTCGCCGATCCACATCAGCAGCATGGTGCCGCCGGTCAGGGTGATGACGGCGCCGATGCGGAAGAACCAGCCCGGATCCATCACGATCGGCGTGCCGCCACCGCCGAAATGTTCCAGGCCGATGGCGATGCCGTAGGCCTGCACGATGGCGAGCGCCACGGTGAAATAACGGGTGTACTGGTTGAGGACCTTGCGGCCCGCCTCGCCTTCCTTCTTCAGGGCTTCGAGTTCGGGAAACACGGTCGTCATCAGCTGGATGATGATCGAGGCCGAGATGTACGGCATGATGCCGAGGGCGAAGATCGCCATGCGGTTCACGGCGCCGCCGGCAAGGGTATTGAAAACGTCGAGCAGCCCGCTGCCCTGCTGGGCGATCTGCTGGGCCAGCGCGGCCGGGTCGATGCCCGGCATGGGAATATAGGTGCCGATGCGCGCGACGATCAGCGCGCCGAGCGTGAAGAAGATGCGGCTGCGCAGCTCCTTGGCCCTGCCGATAGAGCCGAAGTTGAAATTGGCTGCCAGTTGTTCGGCTGCAGATGCCATTCAGGCTGCTCCCAGAAACATCCCGATGATACGCATCGGTGCCGTCAATGAACCCGGCCTTATATAGGGTTGCCGCCCCGCCCTTGCGAGCGGGACGATCCGATATTTACGCCTTGCGGGCTTCGCGCTTTTTGGTCGCTTCGGCGCGGCGCGTCTGGCGCTTGCCCGGCTCGCCCTTCTTGTTCAGGTAGACCTTCTTCGTATAGGTCGTGGTGACGGAGCCGCCAGCCTTTTCGATGGCTTCCTTGGCGCCTGCCGAAACACCGGCCACTTCGATGTCGATCTTGGCAGTGATCTCGCCCTTGCCGAGCAGACGCACGCCGTCGCGGCTCTTGTGCACCAGGCCGGCCTTGCGCAGGATTTCCTCGGTGATCTTCGCCTTGATGTCGAGCTTCTTGTTGTCGATCGCCTTCTGGATGCGATTGACGTTCACTTCGGCGAAGTCTGTGCCGAAGATGTTGCGGAAGCCGCGCTTGGGCATGCGCATGTGCAGCGGCATCTGGCCGCCTTCAAAGCCATACACCTTGGTGCCGGTACGGGCCTTGGCGCCCTTGACGCCGCGACCCGAGGTCTTGCCCAGGCCCGACGAGGAACCGCGGCCGACCTTGTGCTTGTGCTTGTGCGCGCCGGGATTGTTGGCGATCTGATTCAGCTTCATCTTATTTGCCTTCTTCGACGATCTCGACGAGGTGCTTGACCGCGTTGATCATGCCGCGCACCGACGGCGTATCTTCCAGCGTACGGGTGCGGCGAATCTTGCCGAGGCCCAGGCCGCGCAGAGTCTGCGCCTGGATGTCCGGCTTGCGGTTGGCGCTCTTGATCTGGCGCACGGTAACCGTCTTGCCTTCATTGCCCTTCTTGGGGGCGGGTTTCTTCTCGGCCATGACTTTTCTCTCTTACTGTATCAGGCGGTGGCTTCGGCGCCCGGCGCGTCTTCGCGACGGCTGAGGATTTCCGAAACGCTGCGGCCGCGACGCTGGGCCACCATGCGGGGGCTCTGCTGGTTCAGCAGCGCGTCAAAGGTGGCGCGCACCATGTTGTAGGGATTGGAAGTGCCCAGCGACTTGGACACCACGTCGCCCACGCCCAGGGCTTCGAACACGGCGCGCATCGGGCCGCCGGCGATGATGCCGGTACCGGCCGGGGCCGGACGGACCAAGACCTTGCCCGCGCCGTGATGGCCGCGAACTTCGTGATGGATGGTGCGGCCATCCTTGAGCGGAATGCGGACCAGGGCGCGCTTGGCGTCTTCGGTCGCCTTGCGGATGGCTTCCGGCACTTCGCGCGCCTTGCCGTGACCGAAACCGACGCGGCCATTGCCGTCACCGACAACCACCAGCGCGGCGAACGCGAAACGGCGACCGCCCTTCACGACCTTGGCGACACGGTTGATGTGCACCAGCTTGTCGATCAGGTCGCTGTCGCGATTTTCCTTCTCGCGGCCACGGCCGCCACGGCCGCGATCGCCGCCGCCCTTGGAATCCCGCTGTTGTCCTTCGCGTGCCATATCTCTGTTCCTTAAAACTCGAGGCCGCCTTCGCGGGCCGCATCTGCGAGCGCTTTGATGCGCCCATGATAAATATAGCCGCCACGATCAAACATGACCTGGGTGACGCCGGCCGCCTTGGCGCGTTCGGCAATCTTCTTGCCCACATCGCTGGCGGCGGCAACGTTGTAACCCTTGCCCTTGGCTTCCTTTTCGTTGGTCGAAGCGGACGCAACGGTGACGGCCTGGGTGTCGTCGATCACCTGGGCGTAGATGTGCTTGCCCGAACGGAAGACCGACAGGCGCGGACGCGTGCCGTGGGTGCCGAGACGGAAGCGGGTGCGCGACTGGCGCTTTTTGAAGAGAGCGTTTGTCATCTTACTTCTTCTTGCCTTCCTTGCGGCGGACATATTCGCCTTCGTAGCGAACGCCCTTGCCCTTGTAGGGCTCCGGCGGGCGATAGCCGCGAATTTCAGCGGCGACCTGGCCGACCAGCTGCTTGTTGATGCCCGACACCGAAATCATGGTGGGCTTCTCGGTGACGATCGTGATGCCTTCCGGGATCGGATACGGCACGTCATGGCTGAAGCCGAGCTGAAGGTTCAGCACCTTGCCCTGCACCGCCGCGCGGTAACCGACGCCCTGGATTTCCAGCTTCTGGGTGAAACCGGTGGTCACGCCGTTGACCAGGTTGTTCACCAGGGTGCGCGACAGGCCCCACATCTGGGCGGCCTTTTCCATTTCCTTGCGCGGCGCGACAGTGATGCCGGCGTCGTCCATCGAGACGGAGACTTCCGGAACCAGCTTGACGCTCAGTTCGCCTTTCGGACCCTTGACCTTGACGGTCTGGCCTTCCACCGAGGCGGTAACGCCCTTGGGAAGTGCGACGGGTTTTTTGCCAATGCGTGACATGACGGCTCCTTAGAACACCTGACAGAGAACTTCGCCGCCGACATTCTTTTCACGGGCGCTGGTGTCCGTCATCACGCCCTGCGGCGTGGAGAGGATGGACACACCAAGGCCCTGACGATGCGGCTTGAGTTCGCTGACAGAGGAATAAACGCGGCGGCCCGGGGTGGAAACGCGCTTGAGTTCGCGGATCACCGGCTGACCTTCGTGATACTTGAGTTCGATTTCCAGTTCCCTGTGGCCCTTGGTTTCCACCTCGGCATAGCCGCGGATGTAGCCTTCGGCCTGCAGCACGTCGAGAAGACGGATGCGCAGACGGGAGTTGGGAGAATTGATCTTGGCCTTGCGCCGCAACTGGCCGTTGCGGATGCGAGTCAGAAGATCGCCAATCGGATCGATGATCATGTCTTCTCCTTACCAGCTCGCCTTGGTCATGCCCGGGATCTGGCCGAAATTTGAAAGCGACCGCAGCGCGATACGCGACATCTTCACCTTGCGGTAATAGCCCTTCGGGCGGCCCGAAAGCTCGCAGCGGTGATGGACGCGGACCTTGGAAGAATTGCGCGGCAGCTTGGCCAGCTTCAGACGCGCGGCAAAGCGGTCTTCGGCCGGAACCTTCATGTCCTCGGCAATCTTCTTCAGCTCGGCCCGCTTGGAGGCATACTGCGCCACCAGCTTTTCGCGCTTCTTGTTGCGGTTGATCTGACTCGTCTTCGCCATTGTCTAGCGCCTCAATTCGTCGTGAAGGGAAACTGGAAGCCTTCAAGAAGCGCCTTGGCCTCTTCGTCGGTCTTCGCAGATGTGTTGAACACGATATCCATGCCCCACACCGATTCCGTCTTGTCGTAGTCGATTTCCAGGAACACGACGTGTTCCTTCATGCCCATCGCATAGTTGCCCCGGCCGTCGAACGACTTGGGATTGACACCCCGGAAGTCGCGCACACGCGGCAGCGCCATGGTGATCAGGCGATCAACGAATTCGTACATCACGTCGCCGCGCAGGGTGACCTTGGCGCCGATCGGAAGGCCTTCGCGGATCTTGAACTGCGCGATCGCCTTCTTGGAGCGGGTCTGGATGGCCTTCTGGCCGGCGATGGCGGTCAGGTCATTCACGGCCTGGACGATCTTCTTGCCGTCGGAAGCCGCCTCGCCCGCGCCGATATTCAGCACGACCTTGTTCAGCTTCGGCACCTGAAGCGCGTTCGTGTAACCGAACTTCTTCATCAGCTCCGGCTTGATGGTCTCGTTGTAGCGCTTCTTGAAACGGGGAACGTAACCGGCTTCGCGCGCGTGTTCGCCCAGCTGCACCTGCGTGCCGGCGTTCACTTCGCGGCGCTTGGCGGTCTTGGCGGCCTTGTCAGCCTTCGCCTGAGCCTTGGCGGCTTCCTGCGGATTCTTGCTGCCTGCGTCAGACATCGATGACCTCACCCGACTTCTTCGCAAAGCGGACCTTGCGGCCGTCGCTCAGCGTCTTGGTTCCAACGCGCGTCGCCTTGCCCGACTTGGGATCGACATGCGCGATATTCGAAAGCTGGATCGGCGACTCCTTGGTCACGATCCCGGCCTGCTGCGACTGGGTCTGGCGCTGATGGCGCTTGACCACATTGACGCCCTGCACCAGTGCGCGGTTTTCCTCAGGGAACACCTTCAGAACCGAGCCCTTCTTGCCCTTGTCGCGACCGGTGATGACCACCACGGCGTCGCCCTTGCGGATATTGGCGCTCATTACAAAACCTCCGGGGCGAGCGAAATGATCTTCATCTGACCCTTGTTGCGCAGCTCGCGGGTAACCGGTCCGAAGATGCGGGTGCCGATCGGCTCGCCCTGGGCATTGACCAGCACGGCGGCATTGCCGTCGAAACGGATCAGGCTGCCGTCGTTGCGGCGCACGCCCTTGGCGGTACGCACCACCACGGCCTTGAGCACTTCGCCCTTCTTCACGCGACCGCGCGGAATGGCTTCCTTGACCGACACCACAATGATGTCGCCGACATCGGCATACCGGCGATGCGAACCGCCGAGCACCTTGATGCACATCACGCTCTTGGCGCCGGAATTGTCGGCAACGTCGAGTTCTGTGGACATCTGAATCATAACTTCAACTCCCTATCGCGCCGCTTACTTGCCGACGCGTTCCAGCACTTCCCAAGTCTTCAACTTGGAAAGAGGCCGGCATTCCTGAA
>JAZKDV010000026.1:0-602 GCA_040387395.1 Pseudomonadota bacterium
ATAGCCGAAGCCGCCACCGGCGAGCAGGAGGACGAGCAGAACGATCAATAAAATAGACATGAATCACCTTTCTATAATGGGGTTCAGGCGGCGACGGGTTGGCTTTGCTCCAACGTATGGCCCGTGAAGCTGCGGGTCTTGGGGGCAGGCAGGCCGTTCTTCTTGAACTCGGCCAGCAACTGTTCCTTGCGAGCGGCCATCTGGTCGCCCAGCGCATCCATGTCGAGGCCGGCTTCGCGCGCCTGGGCAAACATGCCTTCGCTGCGCATTTCCTCTTCCTTGACGTGATGCTTGATCTCTTCCGACAGCACCTTGACCTTGGCGTCGTAGAAATCGTCGCCCGGGCTGGCCGCCAGGATTTCGGCGATCATCACCTTGGCGCCGTCATGCTCGACATAGGCTTCGTCCAGCAGGTCTTCCTCGATCTTGCCCTTGCAGGCCGGGTAGAAGATTTCCTCTTCAATCGTGGAATGCACCATCAGCTCGGTGCAGATCTGTTCGGCCAGGGTCTTCTTCACCGAGTCGCTCTTGGCCTTTTCGAACTTCTCGAACAGGTCCTCGACCTTGCGATGGTCGGCCTTGAGCAGGGCGATGGCGTCGGG